>DATNPI010000298.1:0-2704 GCA_036703325.1 Coleofasciculaceae cyanobacterium | reverse complement strand
CATTAATTGGATTAAATCACAGAGCCGTTGCTAAACTTTCTGATCGAGACGCAAGGCTCGTTCTAAGGCAGCTTTTTCTCTGGCTCTACGTGCATAGGGCTGCAATTGGGTAGAATCCCAACCGCTAAGGATACTCAAATCTTCTAAATCTATCCCCTTCATTAACATTTCCACACACCACGTCTGGCGTGCTTGCTCAACGAATAGTGGTTGACCTTCAGGGGTTAATAATCCTGAAGTAAAGACCTCCCACAAAACCCGTAACTCTCCCTCTGACATAGGTTGACCAGCATTATTCACAAATAAAGCTGAGTGGTCATCTTTACGGCTTTTCAGCCATTGAGTTAAAGGATTGCGAGTATAAGAACCATAGCGCTTCCCCATAATCCACTGATTTACGGGCACTTGTCGAATAGCGCCTTGAGTAACCTGCAATAGGTGCTGGTGAAGGTCTAGGATTTGATGCGATCGCTCCAAGGCAACAACTTCTTGAGGACTCAAACCTGCTCCAAACAGTACATAAGCTAGAGCATAATCCCGTAACCCTTGCTTTTTCGCTTGTTGCAGAATCGAGTGAACTAAAGAAGCTGGTAAATCAGCTACTTTCAGTTTCAAGGTTGAAGGTTCTACTCCGGACGACAACTCATTCCCCAGAGGAGTTTCCCTTGAGCGTTCGCCGGCGGTGTTCTCAAAGAGAAGCCCTTCTCGAAGAGTAGAGTAGAGTAGGTTAGATTGGGTTGAACTTTCAACTTGCAACCCTTTTTCAACAGTTAACTGTTCTGGCGAAACCGCTCCGTATAAGAACAGCTCCACTAAACTCGTTAAGAAATCCTCTCGGTTATCCCAAAGTTCGTGAAACTCGCTGGTCAATTCAACGACTAAGTACCCGAACAACATCACATTGAGAAAACTGGATAATTTTTCGGCAGGTAAACGGGTGTATAACTGCTCGCGCTCAATTACGGTGGCTAGATATCGGGCTATATCGCGATTGGCTTGAGTTACGCCTCGTCCTAGCGCCCGACGATTTTCGACTGTGTACTGACCTGCCTCACCTACTACAGAGCGCAGTAACTCTGGAATCTCTTCTAGAGTGTGCAAGCTATCACTTGCATAGTTTTTCAGAGCCTCAGCCAAATCGCTTGTCTGATTCACTTGCTCTTTCAAGGATTCACCCAGGTGGGTAAACACAGCCGAGTCCTCGATCACCGCCAAAAGCAATCCCTGCTTGTTCCCAAACTGGCGAAATAGCGTCACTTCATTAACCTGCGCCAATTCGGCAATCTGCCGAGTGGTTGTCTCTGTAACACCCTGAGAGCTAAACAACTCAAGCCCTGCATTAATCAAGCGCTGTCGAGTTGAAGAATTTGTTCGAGACATTAGTTTTTTTATGTAAGTAGCACTTGCAATTTTGAGTTGCCGTGTTAACCTGAAAGAGTGCAAGTAATACTTGCATATTAAGTCCCACCATAACACTCCTCTCTACTCAAGAGGGAAATTCATGACTAACAACTCGCTCTCAGCTGCCCCAGAAAGCAGAGAACATCTAACTCTTAATTGGGTTAATATAGCGTTCTTCGCTACAATTCACGCTCTGGCACTGCTCGCTCCTTGGTTTTTCTCCTGGTCAGCCATAGGAGTCACAGTATTTCTCCACTGGTTATTTGGCAGCATTGGTATCTGTTTGGGATACCATCGGCTGTTGACCCATCGTAGCTTTCAGGTGCCCAAGTGGTTGGAATATATTATTGCGACTATCGGTGCCTTAGCCCTTCAAGGAGGACCAATCTTTTGGGTGGCAAATCACCGTCTACATCATGCTCACACCGAAGATGTAGACAAAGACCCTTACTCAGCACAGCGAGGTTTTTGGTGGAGCCATATGCTTTGGCTTTGTTATCGGAAAGGTCAGTTTTTTGACCCCGAAGC
Organism: Coleofasciculaceae cyanobacterium; assembly: GCA_036703325.1. GTDB lineage: Bacteria > Cyanobacteriota > Cyanobacteriia > Cyanobacteriales > Coleofasciculaceae > DATNPI01. Next base: position 775 of record DATNPI010000298.1, on the reverse strand, counting down.
TAATAAAAAATCTGCCCCTGACTTAGCGCGGGACTCGTATTATTGCTGGCTTGACCGCTACTTCTTGTTTCTCCAGATTCCTCTGGGTCTGTTGCTTTATGCTCTGGGAGGTTGGTCTTTTGTCATCTATGGAATGTTGTTGAGGGCTGTGTTGCTCTGGCACAGCACCTGGTTGATTAATTCAGCAGCTCACTTGCGTGGTTATCGAACGTTTGAGGTAGAGGATGGCTCTCGTAACCTTTGGTGGGCAGCAGTCTTAACTTATGGAGAAGGTTGGCACAACAATCACCACGCTCATCCTAATGTTGCCCCAGCAGGACGGAAGTGGTGGGAAGTTGATGTCACTTGGTGGTCGATTCAAATTTTGAAAACTTTGGGTTTGGCGAAGAAGGTGGTAATGCCTCCGAAGAGTGCAGCGTAGTAAACTTGCTTAGACGACAGGCGAAGGGCTATCACTCCGCTAGGCTGACGCCGAAGCTGGTATTAGACTTGGTTCCGCTGCGCTAACGCTATAGCTTCGGAGAGAGCTAACGCACCTGAGGAAGATTTAGTAATACCATTTGGGCTTAAACTTGACACATTTGAATTTCTGAAACTACCGATTGGCAAGGCTTTCAAAATCCAAAATCCAAAATCCAAAATCCAAAATGGTATAATTCCCTCCAAAATTTGGGGGTTTGGGGGCTAATCGGGTGTCTATATATTATTGGTTCTACCTGGGTCAGATTTATCTTTGAGTTCTTTGAGTTCTTTTATATTCAGCTTCTTAATGTGA
>DATNPI010000293.1:0-3315 GCA_036703325.1 Coleofasciculaceae cyanobacterium | reverse complement strand
TTGACGAATCGCCTTTCAGTCGATCAGGCGTTGCAGCAATCGCAGAGTTCGACTGAACGGTTTATGAAACATACCGGATATATCGAGTGAAAAGAGGGGCTAGGTTATGTGTTCAAACCCGGAGATCCCCCTAAATCCCCCTTAAAAAGGGGGACTTTGACTGAATTCTCCCCCCTTATTAAGGGGGGCTGGGGGGGATCTAAATCTGACGGGGAAGGCAAGAAAACACGCCAATGCTCACCCATAAAACTTTCACAATCCAAAATCTAAAATCCAAAATTCTATTAAGCTATGTCTTCTTCAGTAGCTGTAAAACATCAACACGAAACGCCACCCACCCAGCAACGAACCAAGCGACAGGCATCAACCTTACCCCTGGTTGCGCCTTCTGTCATTGCCTTGCTGCTGTGGATGATTGTGCCTCTGGTGATGACGGTATGGTTTTCCTTTCAACGGTATAACCTGCTCAATCCAGACGCACGCAAATTCATCGGAATTGAAAATTTCACGTTCATCTTGAGTGATCCAGCTTTATGGACTTCGATCGGCATCACAATAATTCTGGTCGTTTCCGTTCTGGCGATCACGATTGGTCTAGGCACACTCCTGGCAATTCTGTTTGACCAGGACTTTTATGGTCAGGGGATTGCGCGGGTGCTGGCGATTTCTCCGTTTTTCGTCATGCCCACAGTCAGCGCCCTAGTCTGGAAGAATATGCTGATGCATCCAGTGAATGGGCTATTTGCTCAATTTACAAGAACTTTGGGTTTGGGGGCGATCGATTGGTTTGCAGATTTTCCACTGCTTGCCATCATTATCATTGTTTCGTGGGAGTGGCTTCCCTTTGCCCTGCTGATTTTGTTGACGGCAATTCAGTCACTCGACCATGATCAGATAGAAGCAGCGCGGATGGATGGAGCAAATGCTTTAGCCTTATTCCGTTTCGTCATGCTACCGCATCTGAGCCGCGCCATTGCCGTGGTCGCCATGATCGAGACAATTTTCTTTTTGACTATCTTTGCAGAAATCTTTGTTACCACAGGTGGCGGACCCGGAGTGGCAACGACCAACCTTGCCTATTACATCTTCCTGAGAGCGTTACTGGAATTTGATGTCGGCGGTGCCTCAGCAGGTGGATTAATCGCGGTAATTCTTGCCAACATCGCGGCAATTTTTCTGATGCGTAGTGTTGCTCGTAATTTGGATACCTAACAATGGCACAAAAAACTTCTCGCCGCTGGCTATTTACCTTGCTCGGCTGGTTTGTCGCTTGCAGCTTGTTTTTCCCAATTTTCTGGATGTTTCTCACCAGTTTCAAAACAGAGGTGGCGGCGGTTGCAACTCCCCCTCAGTTATTTTTCCAGCCGACATTAGAAAATTATGTGGCTATCCAAGATCGGGCTAACTATTTCAACTATGCGCTTAACAGTGTAGCGGTTTCACTCGGATCGACCATACTGGCGCTACTGCTTGCCGTACCTGCCGCTTATGCCATGTCTTTCTTCCCAACCAAACGCACTAAGGGAACCTTGCTGTGGATGCTGTCCACTAGAATGCTGCCACCCGTTGGAGTGCTAGTGCCGATCTACATCTTGTGTCGTAACGCTCATTTGTTGGATACCCGCATCGGTTTGATCATTATTTACACCTTGGTCAATTTGCCGATTGTTGTCTGGATGATTTACAGCTTTTTCAAAGAAGTACCCAAAGATATCCTAGAAGCCGATCGCATGGATGGGGCAAACACGCAGCAAGAACTCATTCATGTTTTACTGCCACTATCATTACCTGGAATTGCTTCCACCGCATTGCTTTCAATCATTTTGTCCTGGAATGAAGCGTTTTGGAGCCTCAACCTAACAACGGCTAATGCTGCTCCTTTAACCGCATTTATTGCCTCATTTTCCAGTCCTCAAGGATTGTTTTGGGCAAAACTTTCGGCAGCATCAACTTTGGCGATCGCACCCATCCTAATCTTCGGTTGGTTGAGTCAGCGGCAATTAGTACGCGGTCTCACCTTTGGTGCGGTGAAATAATCATTTGATTTTTAATGCATTGATAGGAGTATTTCATGTCCACAGTTGCTTTAAGAGATATTCACAAAACATATGCCGATACAGAGATCATCAAAGGCGTTGATCTTGATGTTGGCGATCGCGAATTTGTTGTATTCGTTGGTCCGTCCGGTTGTGGAAAATCAACCTTGCTCCGTATGATTGCCGGACTTGAGGAAATCACCTCCGGCACGTTGATGATTGATGGAGACAAAGTCAATGATGTGCCTCCCGATAAACGCGGCTTGGCAATGGTGTTTCAAACCTACGCCCTGTATCCTCACATGACCGTAGCGGAGAATATGGCGTTTAGCCTCCGCCTTGCGGGTGTTCCGAAACCCAAGCGTCATGAAAGGGCGCGTGAAGTTGCTCGCGTCCTCCAACTAGAACCACTCTTGAACCGGAAGCCCAAAGAGTTATCCGGTGGACAGCGCCAACGAGTAGCGATCGGTCGTGCCTTGGTTCGCAATCCCAAAGTGTTTTTGTTTGATGAACCACTGTCAAACCTGGATGCCTCCTTGCGCGTGCAGATGCGGATCGAACTTGCCAGCTTACATGACAGCCTGCAAGCCACCATGATTTATGTGACACACGATCAGGTTGAGGCAATGACGCTTGCCACCAAGATTGTGGTGTTGCAGGGCGGCATCGTGGAACAAATGGGTTCTCCGTTGGAACTCTACCACCATCCCCGCAATCTATTCGTCGCCGGATTTATTGGTTCACCTAAGATGAACTTTGTCTCGGTTACGGTGACAGCCGTCAATGACTCTGGTATAACTGTCAAACTTCCTGGTGATGCGAGTGTGACGATTCCAGTCAAGCCTGGAAAGTTGTCGGTTGGAGACAGTGCAACATTGGGGATTCGCCCCGAACACCTACGACTCGATCGCAATAGCGCAACAGTGAATGGCGAAGTGCTAGTTGTGGAACGACTGGGCGGACAAACCTATCTCTATGTCAAGATTGCGGGTGGAGACACCCTAGTCGTGCAAACAGACGGAGATAATTCCAGCCAGTTGCGCGATCTTGTTCCTATCCACATTAGCGGCGATCTTTGCCATCTGTTTAACTTACAGGGTGAAGCAGTTCCAAAAACTCGTCGTCACCACTTAACCGTTAGTAAATAAATGAACAGCAATCCCAGCACAGACTCAACAATCAAGCTGAATGAAGCATCCCTATCTCGTTTACCTGGAAACGTGCGCGTACCCAAGTACGATCGCCATCAAATCACGAATGGAATTGTGCATATTGGGGT
>DATNPI010000228.1:0-4367 GCA_036703325.1 Coleofasciculaceae cyanobacterium | reverse complement strand
GCTCTTGCCTCTCACCTGATTTCGATTATCATTCTACTCAACAGAAGCTATTAAGTATTTTTACTTAATAATTCCGCTAGTTATTTACTTCCACCAGCCACAGCAGCCTGTGTGACAGTTGAGGGTGCGGAATGTGGGTTGAACAATTGATGGAACAAGGAGCCGTCAAACGTTGCGGTAGAGGTCGCCCACGTCTTCGCCCTGTCAGGTTAGTTGGGGACAAAGGTTATACAGGTCGTCGCATCCGTAATTACCTACGTCGTCGAGGTATCCGTCTTACCATCCCCAGACTCTCAAATGAACCACGTCACGGTCCGTTTAGCTGTGAAATCTATCGTCAACGTAACATTGTTGAACGCGCTATCAACCGACTCAAGCAATGGAGACGGATTGCTACCCGATATGAGAAGTTGGCAGCAAATTATACAGCTATGATTACGATCGCCTCCATTCTTTTGTGGTTGTAGTTTGAAAACACGCCCTAGGCGATCGCTCCTTCCTTTCAGAAACGTCTAGATGCGTGACTATGCGATCGCTAGAGCGACTGATGGCAGTTCAGTACTACTCCGAACATCGAGTAGAACTGGCGCAAGCATTGATCAATGCGGTTGAAGATGTCATCTATCCAATTGTCGAGTCCCCCAACCCGAATCTGTGTACCTCATCAAGCGTGAGAACTGCTATGTTCTGTGAGACACAATTGTGGCAGCTCAGATTAGTGTCTCTCGATTAGGGGACTTGACCGAGTTGTCCAACTTTATTGTTCAATCGATAAAATCCATCTCTGGGATATTACTAAATTGGTGTTCTAGGCAATAAGCTACCTGACAGCAAGTAAGCCATATGGGAATCGGGCGATGCACATTGGATTTCTCAACCCTCAAGGCAACTTTGATTCAGGCGATAGTCATATAGCCGAACATCCGGATTTCGGTGGTCAGCTGATCTACGTCAAGCAAGTTGCAATAGCGATCGCTCAAAAGGGTCACAAAGTTGATATTCTCACCCGCCAAATCATTGACCCGGATTGGCCAGAGTTTGCCGATCAGTTTGACGCTTATCCAGGCCTGGACAACGTCCGCATCATCCGGTTACCAGCTGGGCCAAAAGAATTCATATCAAAAGAGTTGCTCTGGCCCCATCTGGTCACTGATTGGGTGCCCAACATCCTGAAATTTTATCGAGAGGAGGGTGGTTTACCAGATGCCGTGACCGCCCACTACGCAGATGGGGGACTAAGTGGCGTTCTAATTGAGGACGAGACAGGCGTACCTTTCACCTTTACTGGTCATTCTCTCGGTGCCCAAAAGATGGATAAACTGGAAGTCACCCCAGAGAATCTGGCAGAAATAGACGAGCAATTCCATTTCAGATACCGCATCGTAGCCGAACGATTGAGCATGAATCGCTCGGCTGTCAATATCACCAGTACGCGACAGGAACGCTTCGAACAATACTCTCATCCCGCTTATCGTGGTGTAGTGGATGTCAACAACGACAACTGCTTTACTGTGATTCCACCGGGAGTAGACTCTTCCCTCTTTGGTGTTGATGCCCGCTCCGAAAACGAGGAAGCTATCTACCAGCTGATTCAGGAGCGATTGGCACGGGACATCACTGAGTCACGTCGGGATTTGCCCAGCATTGTGGCATCCAGCCGATTAGCTCCCAAGAAAAACATATTGGGGCTAGTGCAAGCCTTCGCAATCAGCCAAACGCTTCAGGAACGAGTCAACTTGGTGCTGCTTACTGGTGGGCTGGATGATCCGCTGCGTGAGGAGGCTAACGATGACCTAGCCGAACAAGCGGTTTTAGCCCCCATCCGCCAGGTGGTGCAGGAAAACGACTTGTGGGGCAAGATTAGTGCTTTTGGCTTGTCGGATACAGGGCAAGATGCACTGGCTGCAACCTATCGGTTTATGGCTAAACGCGGCTCAGTGTTTGCGCTAACCGCACTCTATGAACCCTTTGGACTCGCTCCCTTAGAAGCGGCGGCAGCGGGTTTACCAGTAGTGGCAACTCAGAACGGTGGTCCTAGCGAGAGCCTGGGAGAGGGAGATCAGGAATATGGCGTACTAGTTGATCCAGCAGACCCCGCTGATATTGCAGGGGGCTTGGAGCGGTTGCTCTGCGATGAAAAGGAGTGGGAGCATTTTGCCCAAGCTGGAAGGGAGCGGGTGCTTTCGTCCTACACCTGGGAAACTACTGCTGAAAACTACTTGAGTGCGATCGCGCAGATTTTGTCCTCACCGGGGGCAAACCGTCCGGCTGAACTTCTCCCCATCCATCCTTACTTCCGTAATCCAGAACCAAATAATGATATTTCCCTAGAAGAATTGAGCCGTATTTACTTTACTTCAAAAGATTTAAGTCTTTCTCCTGGGTGATGCACAAAAGTTGCACCTTGTCAACAATAACGTAGGCGTGTTAGCAATAGAACAATCTCATCGATCGCTTGGCGTAGTGTCTCGGTAGATTGGTCGGATTGATTCACGATGATGCTGAAAACCAAGGGTTGATAGCTAGGGACATTCAGATACCCGGATAAAGCTGAGACACCAGTCAATGTGCCAGTCTTCGCCTGAAGATTACCTTGAGCCGCCGTATTGTTGAAACGACGGCGGAGAGTACCACTGATACCGGCAACGGGTAAAGATGCTCGGTAAACCGCTGCTTCTTTTGTCTGTGCTATGAGCTTGAGAGTTTGTGCGATCGCCTTTGGACTGACTAAATTCTGGCGGGATAACCCTGAACCATCAGCTAAGACATAGCTTTCTGGGTCAATCCCCAGCTCTGTTAAAGTTGCTTTTAACTCGTTGAGTCCTATTTCAGCAGAGTCACTGTTGGCATCGGCATCGGGCGATCGCTTTGCTGATGCTTGCAGTGTACGCAACAGCGACTCTGCATAAAGATTATTACTTTCCTGATTTGTCTCTACTAACAAAACGGATAGAGGCGGAGATTCAACCGCCGCCACTTCCCGTTCACCAGTAGTACCAACGTTAGATACTACAGATGCTTTCACAACGCTAATTCCCTCAGCGGCCAGCACACGTTGGAAGTGCTGCAAGAAATACTCAGCGGGTTCAAGAATTGCCAACCCGAATAACTCTGGTTCAGCATCAACGGCTAGTTGACCTTTAATCCGCAGTACAGGTTGACCTAAAACACTAGTAACAGTTACAGATGTTGGTGCTGCTGCCTTAGCGGTAAGGGAATCATTTTCTATTCGCCACTGTTTGGCTGCGATCGCATCAGCCCAACTCACTCGCAGAGGTTGACCAGGTTGCTGGGGTGTTAGAGTCAGTTCTATCGCATTTTGATTCAAAATCAGGCTATTCACCGACGCCCCATAGTCTGACTGAACATCTTCCCAATCCCAGGTGAGATTAACAGCGTCTCCTTGGAAGTAACCATCATCTATAAATAGTTGCTGTACATTACGGATTCCTTGACGCTTCAACTGTTGAGCCAATTCTCTGAGTTGAGCATCCGTGAGGCTGGGGTCACCTCGTCCTATCACCCGCAATGAACTAGAACCAGCATTATAAACAGATGTCCGAATCCGAAATTCTGAACCTAGCCGACGCAAAGCCGCAGCTGTTGTCAGCAACTTCGCATTCGATGCTGGAATAAAGTAGCGCTCTGCTTCTCGACTATACAGTGCATTGTCTTGGTTAATTGTAGAGGCGCGATTTGTCGGGTTCGGCAGTAGTGGTTCTATCAAAATTCCCCAACGGGCACGACGAACTTGGGGACGGTTAATAACAGCATCAATGGCTGCTCCCAATTGGGCAGGACATAGGGATTCAGAAGATTCCTGCTTTTGGGCAACAAGCCGGCTGGGAGGCTGAGAGGCGAAAGTCTGATCAAGGGAAAGTGTGGATGGGGTTAGTCCAACGGCACGAAGTGGGAATGCCGTTAGGCTCATTGCTACTAGTCCAGGTATCAGTGTGAAAAAAAACAAAGGATAACGGGTTAGATGTACAGCAGGGAGGCAGAGGAGATAAGGCTTTTCGCTTCTCCACAAACCAGCTGGGGACTTAAGTCCCCAGCTAATAGATAAAGTCCACTTTAGTGGACTGAAGAACTTGGTATCAGATTAACTACCAAGGATTGCCAATCATGGTAAAAGCACTCCAGTAATAGGGACGAGAGAGGTCTTTATCTCCAAGTTTGGCTAACTCTGGTGGTAAGGGGAAACTACCACGGCTTGTTATCAGCTTTCCATCCTGCAATCGCACCTCACCTTTGAGCATTGCCAACTGCGCTAACCGTAGGGCTTCGGCTTTAATCGGGGCTTCCTTCAATTGCTCGTAAAATTCTGTCATTAGCGCCAGCGTCGCTTGATCGCTGACGTACCATAA
>DATNPI010000203.1:0-3294 GCA_036703325.1 Coleofasciculaceae cyanobacterium | reverse complement strand
TAGTCGCCCGGACAATTGCTGATACGCTGGAGGCGATGAACCCCCAATACCCGCCAGCTGAGGAGGGTTTAGAAGATATTTTCATCCCCAATTAAAACAGTAGGTAATTACTTACTGATAAGGTCAACTAAATGGGCGTCACATCAAAACAGATAAGTAACATCATGTCTGTTCTTGTATAGTTTCAGGTATTGTAGGGGCACGATAATATCGTGCCCTATGGTGTAGTGTATGCAACTGAGAACCGCTATAATAACCCTTCCGGATGGATAAGCTATTAGACATCTTGCATAAATCCGATAAGGGCGAAAGCATTGCGGTAGCGAGGAACGAGCGTCAGAATTTACGGATAAAAACCCTGATTTGACCGATAAATCCGGGCGCAGATCCGAAAGCCCCTACAGCTAAAAATCGGCTTTTACAAGAGGTCTATTACACATCTAACTTGCAATTTACCTCATGGTTTTTTGTTAGTAGTCAGTAGTCAGTGGTCAGTTGCAAGGGACAACTGACAAAGCAAAGACTACCCGAATGTAGACTATGCCGATTAAATGCACAGCAGCTTAGACCTTGTATCTAATCATCAGGCTTATTTGTATACAACCATTCGATTAAGAAATCAAAAAGTGTAAGGGAATAGCGATGTTCAGGCAGCTTTGGAAAAGAAGGTAAAGCCTTGATAATGTTTTTGAGATTCTGCTCAACACTCGTTGCTTGGATTAGGTGAACAAAACCTGGAGCAATATTATTCATCGCCTGAAAGTAGCGCTGCTGCGGCTCGATAATTTGCAAGTGTTTTGCAAATCCGCTTCTTTTTCGAGTTAGGTCATTTTCCTGGCGCTGCCGCAACTCAATTTCGTTGATAGTGAGGACGATATAAGCATCTGGGAATCCCAGTGTCTGAGCAACAATGTGCTGGCGATAAAAATCACGCAAGACTTCCAACGGCTGCCAATCAACGAAATTAAATGACCAGTTGTACCAGAGTGGTTGAAATGGATCGCCGTCGAACACCACTAATTCATGAGTCTTGAGCTTTTCCTGGGCAATAGTCCAGCGTTCGACTTGCCGTTCAAAGTACCAATATATCGGTTCAGGAGTCGGACGCTCAAACAGCTGATTCACTTCCGGAATAATGTAGGCAGCATGCTGTTCAGCTAGTGCCTTGCTTGTCGTGGTTTTGCCTACAGCACTTGGCCCTTCTAGGGAGATTAATGTCATAAACTTACGACAATCTCTACTCGAACCGTATTAAGCTTTAACGAGCTAAAAAAGCTAGTCTTTAAGATATCAGATGCCTTGAGGGGCTAAACCTCTTGGACATAAAAATTTAATAATTCCTCAGAACTCAGCCTAAAGATAGCCACTTCAGATTAAAAAGTATGAAGATAAAGTGTGCAGGATGAAAAATTCCTCCTTATCTTAGTTGTTTGCATCACATTAGTTGTAGAGCTTTTGCAATTTTTTAGGTAGATTCATAGGCGAAAATTATTGTAACGAAGTATTAGTTTTTCAATTTGGCAAGCGCGATCGCCTACATTTTTCTGTCCGAATGCTTCGCCCTAAGCGAGGGATTTATGGGCACAAACACCAAGAAAGCATCTCAGGTTAATTATCTTGTTTCCTTGATGACAAAGTAAATGCTGAGTAGAGATGAGTAGAGAAAAATAGGGGACGAAAGCGTTCCCTATTTTCCTGTCTATTCTAAGTTGTTAACGGGTGTGAGTTAATTGCCTTGACGCCATGCCCATCCCAGGTATTTGGGGGTGAGATCGCAGCGCCACTTCTTCACACGCAGTTTGTAGGTACCACTGGTACTGGGGGTAAAGTCAACGATCTCGTAGGTATTGTCGAAACTAGATGAACTTGTAACTACTTGGTCTGAGGCATTGACTATTTGAAAGTCGAGGTCAGCACTGGGGCGGTTAGCATAATCCGAATATTCGGGGTTATTATCCCAGACAATTGTGGCGCGAGTTCGCTGCCCTGCTGTTAGTGATATCGTTGCTACGTCAACTGAGGCATTGGCATCACAGGCGTAGCCCCGTGCTCCCGAATTGCCACCGACTCCACGGGCAATGTCGTCTGCCCGATCGGCTGCAACTCCGCCTGCGCCATCGTATTCACTCAGTCGTGTATTGCCTTCAATATTGTGTACGGCAGAGGTCATGATAATCGCTTTGACCTGTTCAGGCCATGGCCCAAGACCGGGACTGCGGTGTATTAGCTGTGCTGCTATGCCAGCTACGATCGGAGAGGCATAACTTGTCCCAGATCCGGTATTACCTATCCAAGGAGCCGAATTAATTGTACTGTCAATATTCTGACCTGGTGCTGCAACTTCAGGCTTTTGCCGATCGCCGTTAGTTGATTTGGGGTTACGCCAACTGGAAAACCAGCTCATCACGTCGTCACTCCAGCTGGGGTTGTTTTTGTCATCGAAACTACCTACCGTGATGATGTTGTAAGCGACCCCAGGAGTTAAGACATTACCGTTTCCATCACCCTCATTGCCTGCAGCTACGACGACGGTGCGAAAGCGATTTATCACCAGGTCGTCATAGTATTTCGCAAAACCATCAACAACCAGGTTGCTCTCACCCCCCAAGCTGAGGTTGAATACGCGTGCTCCCCAGTCAGCAGCAGCGGTTGAGCGATTTGTCAGCTCGTTAAACCATCCGCCGCAGGAACCACCAATCCACAGCGAAACGTTTGGAGCCACACCACGAACTGTTGGATGGGTGCTACGAATATCACCTGCCACAGCCGCAGCATGAGGATCAAGGCACGAGTAGGTTGTATCCTGAGTTACACCACTCAGGTAGGGGTTGGCGGTGTTAATCCGCCCACCGACTTCAATTTCTCCTACTCGGACACCGGAACCAGTAATACCTCGGCTCTCGACAATATCTGCCAGGACGGATTTGCGGGCAAACTCCAGTGTCGGTTTCATCTGTGTAACTTCGTACACTTGGTCTACTTCTGGCAACTGGGCTAGTTGTTTGATTGCCTGGGGTGTCAGCGTCGCATAAACCACTGGGGAATATTTTTCAGTAGTAACGTTGGTGCCAAGCGTCCTCACACGACTAGCTACTGAGTTCACAACAGGCTGTATAGCGGCAGCTCGCTGTGCATCCACCTGTTGATAGAAGCTGTTTACTTGTGCTTGTGAGACAGCAGACCTGCCATTGTTACTAGAAGCCGGACGTTGTACCTGGCTTGAGGAAGGTGCCTTGAGCCAGAGCATTACTTTGATTGGCTGATTTTGTGAAGCATTTGCTATTTTATTAGCAA
>DATNPI010000186.1:0-11865 GCA_036703325.1 Coleofasciculaceae cyanobacterium | reverse complement strand
TAGCCACTGGTCAATTGCCATCTGGAGTTGCCCCGACGCCCGTAGCAACGGAATCAAACGCCAAGATGATTTGGGATTTTGGAGTGAGTATTTTTGATTCATCCCCAATTTCCACCCATCTCAGGTACAGGTTAGCGGTTGATACCTTATGGCTTTATTCAGCAGCAAACTCAGCCTGTAACGCCTCGTCGTTGTCATCCGCGATGCTTGCTACCACTGTAATGGAACGAGAAATTTCTCCAGGCGACAACTCGGCTACGGTTCGCGACGATAACACCACGACTTGGTTCTCAACAATGGCGAAACATGATTCAAATGTGTCTGCCCAGTTCATTTCCAGAAGCTTTCGCATCAACTGTGGCTCATTTTTAGCTGGTAGCTTAAGCACCGTAGACCAAACCGTGAACGTGTCATCATCGGTAGAACCGGTCAGTTGTACAAAGACTTCAACGCTACCATACTTAAACTTCCACAGGTGACCTTCTTCGTTTTGGCTCACCATAGCGGTGTCTTCTTGATCCAGGCTGGAGATGACCGTTTCGATGATCTCCACATGATTAACGGTAGCGACATCCTCTACTAACTCAGAGGTGACTATATCTGCTGTTGAAGAGCTTTCGGTGGAAACCGTTTGAGGATTTGGCTGTTGGGTAGTCATAGGCGTCGGTTGATACTCCGATTGGGATTAGCTCAAGACTCAGTATCGCCCGTGGGTGACATTCTTGGGATGTAGGGGTTTCCCTAATTTAAGAAATGGCGATCGCTTAATAGGAGGAGCGTTTGAAGTGCGATCGCCTTTCCTTGCCTTTCAACCTTCCAGCTAGAGCCTTTACGCTGTAGCCTTCTTTTTCTGGTTTTGACCACTATTCAGGCCGTTGAGGAACATCGGCACAAACTTCTCCATAAACGCCTTTGGATCACGTTTCCAAACACGTTGCGCTGCCTCAATCCGAGTCATTTGTAGCTCAGGGGCTAGAAAAGTCTGCGGCAGGCGCTCCATCAGATACTGTGGACGTTCCCAAACCGGCATAGTATCGGCAATCTCCAGAAGCTTATTGATTCGGCGCAGTTCAGCACCTGCCATGATATCCATGCCAGACTCAAAGGCTGCCTGTTCAATAGCTATATACCTGAGCTTTGCCTGCTCCACCTTCTGTCGGTGTTCTGGGCTTTTCCTAGCGATTTCTGTTAGCCATCGATTACCCCAGCGGACATGACCCGCTTCCTCTGGGAAAATTTGTTCAATTGTTTCCCTAATTTTGATGTTTTCCTCGGTTTGCGGTGCCTCTTTCAAAGCGTGAATGTGAGCGGAGAAATATTCACAACCGCGCTTTTCAGTGACATTGATCGCTGCCAAGGCAGCAATAACCCCATCTTCCAGGTTGCCCTTTTGGACGTAGGCATCTTTGTCTAGCAATCGCTCAAATTCATCGATATAGGAAACTCCTGGTGGCGTTCCGATATCGGCACCCAACTCTATAAGCAGGTCAGTTAACCAATAAGCATGGCGTGCTTCGTCGGAGATGTGATGGGACAAATCCCGCACTAGTTCCCTTGGTTGACCATCCAGTTTTTCAATTAAATCCGTCAGGTCTTTGCAGCTACGTTGTTCGCTGTAGCGGTAACGGTTGAGAGTGATTAGGTGAATTTCGCGATCGCGCACCACCTGCTTCATAATGTCACGCGCACTCATCGCGTTGTTGAATTTGCGGGGATAAGCAACTGTCATAACTTTTATGTTGTTTTGTAAAGCTATTTTTCTAATCGTAACGCAGTTTCCATTCTCTGAAACAGAGACGTTCGTCCGACATGGAAGTTGCTTGGCTCGTTTCAACCCGTTTCGCAATATATATGAATAATTGTAACGAATAAATGAGAAACGAGTTTCGACCAAAAGGCAGATTTGGCGGACGATAACAGAGGTCAAAGCACAGGTATAGCAAAAGGCAGAAGGCAGCACTTCGACAGGCTCAGTGACCAGGCAGAGGGCTTTTATGTTTATTACTAGTACGTGGTCGTTTGGGCCGTTAAATCTGTCCTAACTTTTATGGCGACAGCTGTACAAAAAAGCCACCTTTGGGGGTGGCTGATGTTATCTTTTTTAGCTAGTAACAGAGATTAACAGTCGTAGTAGAGGGCAAACTCATAAGGATGAGGACGCAGCCGCATCGGGTTGACCTCATTGTCGAGCTTGTAGGTAATCCAGGTATTGATGAAGTCTTCGGTGAACACTCCAGGCTCCGTCAAGAAGGCATGATCCTTCTCCAGTGCCTCCAGTGCAGCATCCAGAGAACCTGGGGTAGAAGGAATCTTGCTCAACTCCTCTGGGGTAAGGTCGTAAATATCGACATCAAGGGAGGAACCGGGGTCAATCTGGTTCTTGATGCCATCGATACCAGCACACAGCATCGCCGCAAAAGCCAGGTAGGGGTTAGAAGTCGCATCAGGGCAACGGAACTCCAACCGCTTTGCCTTGGGATTAGTGCCAGACAGAGGAATACGGATTGAGGCAGAACGGTTACCTTGAGAGTAAGCCAAGTTCACAGGTGCTTCAAAACCCGGCACCAAGCGCTTGTAAGAGTTGGTTGTTGGGTTGGTCAAAGCCAACAGGGCTGGGGCATGCTTGAGGATACCACCGATGTAATGCAGAGCCATTTGACTTAAACCCGCATAGCCGTCACCGGCAAACAGTGGTTGTCCATCATTCCAGATGGACTGGTGGGTGTGCATCCCAGAACCGTTGTCGTTAAACACCGGCTTCGGCATGAAAGTAACGGTTTTGCCGTACTTCTTAGCAACGTTCTTGATGACATACTTGTAAGTCATCAACCAGTCAGCAGCCTTCACCAAAGTCCCAAATTTGAAACCCAGTTCGCACTGACCACCTGAAGCAACCTCATGGTGATGCTTTTCAATCGGCACCCCGCACTTGGCCATTGTCAGCAGCATTTCCGTCCGCATATCTTGCGAGGTATCCGTGGGGGCAACGGGGAAGTAACCCTCTTTGTAGCGTGGCTTGTAACCCAGGTTGCCGCCTGGTTCCTCTTTACCGGAATTCCAACGACCTTCCACCGAGTCTACGTAGTAATAGCCTGTATTCTGGGTTTGGTCAAAGCGGACATCATCAAAGATGAAGAACTCGGCTTCTGGGCCAAAGAATGCGGTATCACCAATGCCAGTTGAAATCAGATAGTCTACTGCTTTCTGAGCAATGGTTCGGGGGCAGCGGCTGTAAGGCTCGCCTGTCCGGGGTTCTGTGATGCTACAGATTACGCTTAAGGTCGGCTCTGCCATGAACGGGTCTATCCAGGCCGTTGTGGGGTCGAGGACCATCGTCATGTCGGATTCGTTGATGGCTTTCCAACCCCGAATGCTAGAGCCATCAAAAGGGACGCCGTCTGTAAAGCTACTTTCGTCAATTTGGTTTTCGAACACCGAGAGGTGCTGCCAGATACCTGGCGTATCGATGAACTTTAGGTCAATAATCTGGATGTTATTCTCTTTGACGTAATTCAGGAATTCTTGCGGGCTCTGGAACATTGGGATTGACTCCTTAATCTCCTCTAAAAAATCTAAAGCTCAAGGGAATGGTCTACACAGTTCAACGATATTGACTGTTGGTGGGTGAATCAGTCAAGGAAGGCACAACCATGACATATAGCCTTCGAGCTGGAATAGGGTTGAAGGCTTGTGTGATGGCGACCCAGACCTATACGGCTAGTGTCTTTCGAGCGAAAGGGGCAATCTGCGGTTGGCATCCAAATCGTTCGTAAAAGTGCGATAAGCCTGAGGGTCTGATTTTATTAACGTTCACGCCTGAGAAATTGGGTTGCATTGTATCTGAATCATCCTATGGATAGGAAGTAGCAACTTTTGTATCAAACGTTACAGAATCTTCATTACTGATTTTGCCTGTACCGAGAAAATTAAAATTTGTAGCAAAATTAACAAAATTTCGTTTAATGCATTACGCAGAATTTAGAATTGTAGCAAAAGCTACAGATGGGGTTGGGAATTATGGCGTCTATTTTCAGTGCTGAGGATTTTGTCCAGGAAGAGGCACTTAAATATCGACCAGGACAGCGGGTAGAGTTAAAGGCTAGTCCTGGTGTTGTAGATGTCATTGCTGAATATGACCCAATGATGGTGCCCCCTATCTGGTTGGTCAACGATCCAAAGCCGCGATACCCGCATGAATTGAGTTTGCTCGTGAAGCCGTTCATTGGTAACGCTTGGTTAAGGTTATCAAAGCGTGGTGCAGTTGGGCATCCAATGCGACAATCTCGCGTTCACTCGGTAACAGCTTATAAATAGGGGCATCAGGAAGGGTGGTTACCAGAAAGTTGCCCAATTATTAGATACTTTTGTGGGTCAAGCCTGTGTGATTATTAATAGATACAGGATTTACGTATCTGTTATGGGTGCGTAAGTTCCATAAATAAGAGATATGCAGATTGTTGTTGGGAGAATAATTTAATGCGGGATGCAGTCACGAAGCTGATCAGGAATTACGATGGCACAGGTCGTTACTTGGATCGCAATGCGATCGATTCCCTAAAGTCTTACTTTGAAACTGGCACGGCACGGGTGGCAGCAGCGACGTTGATTACTGCAAATGCAGCGTCAATTGTCAAGCAGGCTGGTTCACAACTGTTTGAAGAAGTGCCGGAACTGCTTCGTCCCGGTGGGAATGCCTACACGACTCGTCGCTATGCGGCTTGTTTGCGGGATATGGACTATTACCTACGCTATGCCAGTTATGCGCTGGTTGCGGGTGATACAAATGTGCTGGATGAGCGAGTGCTGCAAGGTCTGCGGGAAACCTACAACTCTTTGGGAGTTCCAATCGGCCCAACGGTTCGCGGTATCCAGATTATGAAGGATATCGTTAAGGGACTAGCGACTGACGCTGGGGTGGGGAATACCTCGTTTATCGATCAGCCGTTTGACCACTTGACTCGTGAGTTTGGCGAACAGGATATCTAAGCGCTGTCTGAGTCGGATAAAGCGATCGCGTTTCCAAAGGCTGAAACTATGGGAAGCGATCGCTTTTTTTGTCGGTAGCTTCTCGACAGCCCTAAAAATGAAGGACACTGCCCTAAAAATGAAGGAAACTAAAGCGTTGATTTGTTGAACTTAAGGTTACGTTACATAAATACGCACTCAGCCAAAGAAACGCGAAGGTCTAGGTAATACCATCTTCAACCAAAGCCTATTGGAAGCAAAACCAAAAGAGGACGACACGATTTATGTCATCTTTTACACCAGGTACTTAAGCATTATTACGGTGATTGTGGTAAAGACGAAGATTTTGAGGGCGATCGCGATTTTTAATTCTTGCTGATGTAGTACAAACCCTACCGAATACAAAAAAGAGCTAAAAGCTCCTTCATGCTTCCCCTCAGCTTCGGGCTGAGGGTTTTTTATTCTAGGATGAATTTGCTAATCTCCACTGTGACATCGGTGTTATTATCAGCATGCAATATGGTGCATTTGGCTATGATCGCTCGGAATGGTCTTACCTGATTCGCTGGCTCAAGTGTGATTCTAGCCCGAAGCTCATCGGGTCAGATCATCGTCGATTCGAGTCCGAATCTAATTTAGTCGTTGATAATACAGATATTGAGCGACCCTGGTGAAAAAACCAGTGTTGCTGCATTATCTGATTATTCAAGTGACAGAAGCTATTACCCAATGCTTACTTCACTTGGGGAGAGGGGCAATCCCTGTGGGGTTGCCCCGACAAGCTCATTGAGCAATGCCAATCTTAACGCTCTTGCCAAAGCAAAACTCTTTTTGCCAGAAAGCACTCGTTATCCGCTTTCCGCTACTCTAAGAAAAGAGTCTGAGTGGTAGATTTGGCAGCGCTTATAGCTTGATATTGCAGGGTGCCAACATCGACGGGGGTAGCCCTTGCAGACCTGACTACATAATATTGTTCTGATTAGGAAAACTGCCGTGGATGCGGGTAATCAGCAAAGAATTTTAGGCTATTTCATCGAAGAAGCTAAAGAACACCTCGACACCCTTGAAAAAGGGCTGTTAGATCTGCGCTCAGTTGTGCAAGACTCGGAGAGAGTT
Source organism: Coleofasciculaceae cyanobacterium (assembly GCA_036703325.1). GTDB lineage: Bacteria > Cyanobacteriota > Cyanobacteriia > Cyanobacteriales > Coleofasciculaceae > DATNPI01. Next base: position 5,784 of record DATNPI010000186.1, on the reverse strand, counting down.
AATGAAATGTTTCGCGCCGCCCATTCTGTCAAAGGAGGTGCGGCGATGCTGGGCTTTTCCAGCATTCAAAAGACAGCCCACCGCTTAGAGGACTCTTTCAAGATTCTCAAAGAGACCGAAGTCAAAGTTGACGAAAAGTTAGAAACCCTGTTTTTACTGGCCTGCGACACCCTGAAGGACTTGCTGGAACAGCTGCAAGGGCCGTTTGGGCTTCGGGAAGAGGAAGCCGAGAGAATAATGCAAGAAGCAGAACCCAATTTTGTCAAATTGCAGAATTACCTCGATCGCTTAGTGAATGGCACTCCAGAACCGGCAACGGCAACTGCTCCGACTCCGGTGGGTAACAAAGCTCAACCATCGCTTCCCCCAAATTTTGCCACTCAGGTGATGGCCATCCTGAAACAGATGTTGCAGCTGTTTAAACAAGCAGAAACACCAGCCAGTCGTCAAAAAATTCAGGCGATGTGCAGGCCTTTAGTTCAGTTGGGTGGGGGAAATAAACCTTGGCAGGGGTTAGTACAAGTCTGTTATAAGGCGATCGCTAATCCAAATAATTCTTTTCAGACACTCGCCCCAGTAGTGATTAAGGAACTCAAGCAAGCTAGTGATCAGTTGCAAGCCGGACAAGGAAATGCGATCGCTGTGAATCCAGCCTTGCAGAAACTTGCTGGCGCACCAGCTGCCGCAACTACAGCTACCACGGTTACCTCTGGGGCGAAGAGGAAAGCCGAACAACAGGAGAAGGAGAAACCAACTGCTGCACCCACAGCTACAGCTACTGTTGCTACTCCTAAACAGATAGCCCTGACGGTGGAACCCAAAGCCGCAGCAAAAGCAATTGTCAAAGCTTTTGATAAGCCGCAGCTATTGCAACTGGTTAAATTACTCGTCCAAGCAACTCGTGCCTCATCTAATTAGCGCAAATCGCGGTTGAAACCGCAGCTACACAAACGAAACCTGCAAGAAAGCGCTTGCACTCTTGCTAGCGCACCACGCAGGTTTCAAAACCCTTGATTTATCGTCAATCCGCTTACTTGGCTTTATGGCTGTAGGGGCACGATAATACCCTTGCCCTTCCCTTGCCCTTACTGTGTGGTGTATGCAACTGAGAACCGCTATAAATTGACACCAATGGATTTATAGCAAAAGGCAGCACTTCGACAGGCTCAGTGACCAGGCAGAAGGCTTTTATGTTTATTACTGGTACGTGGTCGTTTGGGCCGTCAAATTTATCCTAACCTTTATGGCGACAGCTATATATTTTCAGCTCGAAACGCCTAGGACAGGCAGAATTTACGCCCAAAGAGCCTGTGGAACGACAGGGACACACAGAGGGTTACTCCTTGGGCTTGGGAAGCTGCGGGGGCTTGTTCCCCCAGTAGTTTACTTACCTAGATAGCGTCCTGCCATCTGCATAGCGTCAGCAATATCCACATCGCCATCCCCATCAGCATCTAAGAAAGTATTGAGAACAGGATTTGCCCCCTGAGGATTCTGAGTACTCGTACCAGTTTGGAGGAACTTCAACACCAGGGGAACCAGTATCGGCAACATTGATTGAATCGTACCAGCACTTAGCCCCGTCCTCCGTTCAGCTTCCTGCGAGATTTGCTGTATCTGAGGAGCATTGAAGAGCAATTGGACAGCTTGAGTACTGGGATTAGTGCCGCCGAATTGATTGACAATTGCTTGAGCCTGGTGATTACCTTCATTGTCTCGCTTTTGTTGTAACGCGGAGCGAGTATAGTTTCCAACAATTGATAAGACAGATTGAATCGTTGAAGGGTCAGTGTTGGAATTATTGCTCAATTGTTGAACAGTACTGAGAATGTCACCCAACTGAGCAGAACTGGCTACCTGAGTGGGTTCGTCAATGGCATTGATGATTTGGTTAAACAGACTCATAATTTTTCACTCGCTTTTCACTTAAGTACAGAGTTTAGCTAATCGTAGTGCTTGCGTGGTACTACCAAAGTAGTTGTGTAGGCTGGTGTTAGCTACTTTAGAGTCACAAGCATCTTGCATAGCACTGTCATCAAAAATCTCATACGCCAGATGACCCTGACTTCTAGCTAAGAGCAGAAAATGGTACGACCGATACTTTAACAGTTAGAAGTAGAGAGTGAGGAGTCAAGAGGATTCTGAATTCTCTAATTCATCTGTTTTTCCCGCTTTCCTCCCCAAGTAAGGCGTATGCGGAACTTGGGGAGGAAAGCGGGGCGGGGTGTACCACTGGTCTTGCCTGATGAAGTAAAATAGACACATGACTCAATCCCTGTCTGTATCTTGTAAGCTTCAAGTCCCTGATAACGTGCAGCCAACGATTGACCGCACGATGGAGGGATTTGCGGATGCTTGCAATCAGATTTTGGTAGCGGCTCAACTGCATAAGTGCTACAACGCCACTAAGTTGCATCACCTGACTTATAAGGCGGTGAGAGAAGCAACTGGTTTGAAAGCGAATCACGTTTGTCAGGCGATTCGTCGAGTACTGAGCAATTTGAAGACCACCAAAAAGATTAGGAAGTTTCGTCCTGCCAGTGTCAGCTTGGACGCCAGAACGTTTGTCTATCATCCGAACTCTGAGGAAGTTGGAGTAACGCTGATTGATAAACGACACACGTTCAAGCTGTTGATCGGCAACTACCAGAGAGCATTGCTCAACGGGCAAACGCCCACCAGTGCCACGTTGGTTAAACGACGAGATGGGAACTTTTACGTCAACATCGCCATTGAACTTGATACCCCACCAACAGGCAAAACTCCCAAGGTTGTTGGTGTCGATTTGGGGCGTCGCCACATAGCCACAACCTCTACGGGAAAGGTATGGAACGGCACTCAATTGCAGGCAGTTCGGGATAGATACAGTAGGGTACGAGCCAACGTCTCTAGCAAACGCACTCGCAGTTCTAGGAAGCTGCTGAGAAGGCTCTGTGGCAGAGAACGAAGGTTCCAAGAATGGGTCAATCACAATATCAGTAAGGCGTTTGTGGAAGAGGCTAAACTTCTTGGTGCAGCGCTGGCGTTTGAGGATTTGACAAATATTCGAGACTCTCTCAATCAAAAGCCACGCACTAAAGAGGAACGGCGTAGGACAAACAACTGGGCATTTTATCAACTTCGGTTGTTTGTAAATTACAAGGCTGCTATCGCTGGCATACCCGTTGTGTTCGTTCCTCCTGCCTATACCAGTCAAACTTGCTCGCGCTGCCATCACCTCCACCCCGAAAAGGGGCAGTCGTATCGCAACGGGAAAAAGTTTAAGTGTGGACATTGTGGCTTTGAACATGATTCGGATTTTAATGCGGCAATTAATATTGCTCAACTTGGGGTTGTGTATGTAAACCAGCCCGCAATTCCGGGGATTACCTGTTTGTTAGAGGGGCAGTTGTCCCTTTTCCCGACAGGTGAGATCTGGGATAAAGCCCCGCACGTAGTTTTACGAAGTGCGGGGTAGTTTACCCCTCGATATCGTCATTCCCTAGCCCCCGTCTTCCATGCCCCTTTATCGTCTATTAACGCTGATTGTTGGTCTCAGTTTAATTCTGGGGCTAATGCTTTGGCTGATTAATTCCCTGTACAACCTGTATTTCCAGATTTCGTTTACAGCCCCCTTGCTGGCAAATCTGCTGCTGTTGTTGGTGATTGTCCTACTGGGGATGTTAATCTTCGCGTTCATATACTATGTCGTATTGTTCCAGCGCTCCCAAAAAGCGTCACAGCGGCGTCACCAAACACCCAAAGTACCTGTAGAAAAAACTGAGGCAGCGGAGGAAACCCTCAAAGCTGTGCGTAAGCAGGTGACACAGATTCAGGATGAGGTGGCACAGCAAGCTCTCCTCTCGCGCTCACGGGAGATTGAAGCTATCCTAGCCCGTGGGGAACTGTTGGTGGTTGTATTTGGTACGGGTTCAGCGGGTAAAACGTCGCTAGTAAATGCACTGATTGGGCGGATGGTTGGAAAAGTCGGTGCGCCAATGGGGACGACGGAGGCGGGGCAGACTTATAGCTTGAAGTTGAAGGGATTAAATCGTCAGATTCTGATTACTGATACACCAGGGATTTTAGAGGCGGGTGTTGCGGGTACAGAACGGGAGCAAATGGCGCGGCAGTTAGCCACGGAAGCTGAGTTGTTATTGTTTGTCGTGGATAATGACTTGCGGCAGTCGGAATATGAACCCTTACGCCGATTGGCGGAAATTGGAAAGCGAAGTCTCCTTGTCCTCAATAAAACCGACCTCTATTCGGAAGAGGATAAGGAAATAATTCTGGCGCGGTTGCGACAGCGGGTTCGAGGATTTATTGCCGTGACGGATGTAGTAGCGATCGCAGCAAATCCCCAACCAGCACAGCTAGAAAGTGGCGAAACAATCCAGCCCGATCCACATATCATGCCGTTGATTAAACGCCTTGCTGCTGTCCTCAGAGCTGAAGGAGAAGACTTAGTAGCTGACAACATCCTCCTACAATCTCAGCGCCTAGGAGAAGAGGCCCGACGCCTCATTGATGTTCAGCGCAGGCGACAAGCGGAGAAAGTCATCGAGCGATTTCAGTGGATTGGTGCAGGTGTCATCTCGGTTACACCCTTGCCTGTGGTAGATTTACTAGCAACAGCGGCTATCAATGCCCAAATGGTTGTAGAAATCGGTAAAATCTACGGCTGCGAACTGAATATGGAGCGCGGTCGAGAACTTGCGCTTTCTTTAGGCAAAACGCTGGCGAGTTTGGGGATTGTTAAAGGAGCGATTGAATTAGTCTCAAGGGCGCTTCAGCTGAATGTTGCCACCTATGTGGTTGGTAAAGCCATTCAAGGGGTAACAGCTGCTTATCTCACGCGCATTGCTGGTAAAAGCTTTATCGAATACTTCCGCCATGATCAAGACTGGGGCGATGGTGGCATTGCTGAGGTAGTGCAGCGACAGTTCCAGCTGAACCGCAAAGATGAATTTGTCAAAGCTTTTATTCAGGAAGCGATCGCACGAGTTGTTCGACCCTTAGAAACGCAACCTGTTGAACAAGAGCAACCCAACGCACCCGATGACTGGTGACACGTTTATGAACTACTCAACGGTTATGGCGATTTTTACCATCAAGGAATTTCAGCTGTCGGTAGAGCATTGAAATCAGCGGCAAATCAGCACCTGCTGCCGTGGCAGTACGTAAGGGATTACCGACAATGGCCTCCACCTCAAGCGATCGCTTTGCATCGTAGTCAACCTTCATGCTAGTGCGGTATGGCGTCATCTTCTCGGTGTGGTCGAGCATCTGTTGGACAAAGCGATCGGTGATAATGCGACCAGCACTAGCCGCACCAGCAACGACTTCACCCATGAGCTCTTGGACTAATATCCGAGTGTAATTATCAGCCATCAGCTCATTTGTTGTGGCATCGAGAACCACAGAAAGCCCATTGTAGGGGATGTTCCACACCAGTTTTTGCCAGCGGGCAAGCAGCAAGTCTTCAGCTAGCTTGATCGGGATACCGGCCTGTTCAAAATCACTACCAATCTGACGCATTCGCTCAGTAATGCCACCAGGTTGATAATTGGGGGTATATTCGCCAAGCTTAATCTCTTTGTAGTCAAGGTGGCGGATATGTCCTGGCCCCACCTTATTGGAACACAGGAAACACAAACCTCCGATTACCCGTTCTGAGCTGACAATTTTGGCGACAGCCTCTTCGATACCCAGTCCATTTTGCAATACCAAGACAACGCCATCATCCTTCACCACAGTTGGTAGCATCTCAGGCAGGAGATGATTTTGCGTTGTCTTCAGTGCCAC
>DATNPI010000182.1:0-20106 GCA_036703325.1 Coleofasciculaceae cyanobacterium | reverse complement strand
CCCAGAGTTTGAAACGTTCTACACCAAGAACATTCTGTTAAATGAGGGTATCCGGGCTTGGATGGCTCCTCAAGACCAGCCTCACGAACACTTTGAGTTCCCTGAGGAAGTTCTGCCTCGCGGTAACGCTCTGTAAAACATCAGCTGACCTTGGATTCAGGCTAGCTTTTAAGAAACTTTCTACCCCTGCCTGCTGGCGGGGGTATTTTCTTGCGCACCCGTCAATAATTTTTGCTGTGTGCTATCTTGAGGAAAGGTGATAAGCACCTGGCAAATATCGAAAGATAAAGCCGCTGTATAGGGTTTACAGGAGGTGATGCCCATGACAGATAGCAGTAAAATCATGGGTCATCTGGTTGGAGTTAGCCGGCTGTGCGCCGGGGCTGTTCTCTAGCAGTCAGCTCGGTTCTCTTCGGAGAATCACGTTAGTTGATCTGCTGGGCTGGCTCGGAGATTCCTCCCGGCAGCCTGGTTTCAATCAGAAGACCCGCTAGACCGCTCTCACATTAAAGTGTCATGGATTAAACCAAAACACTTTCCGTGAGAGCGGATAGTTTTTTGGGGCTTTTCTGCAAGTTTCTGTTTTGTTGAATAGCACAAAAGGGGAAGAGGAAAATGGTTCACCTCCTGAGTGATGCAGAGATTAAAGAACGTGCAAAACAGTTGGAAGGTTGGACGGTTGAAGGCAAGGAACTGCGGATCACTCGAAAGTTTAAGGATTTTCTAGAAGCGATCGCCTTCGTTAATCAGATTGTCGAACCCGCTGAAGGCGCAGGGCACCATCCTGATTTAGCAATTTCCTACAACAAGGTAACTGTTTCTCTAACAACTCATGATGCCGGTGGCTTGACCTCAAAAGATTTCGACCTGGCCCAAGTAATTTCTAAATTGAGTTAAAATAGACTACAACCGAATAACGATAAGGCTCAAGAAGACACAAGCTGATTGTTTGAACTTCTAGATCTGGCGGGTATGTCTACATCTGAATCATCCACCAGCAAAGCAGAAAAAAATCTATGTAGCAAAGCCTACATAGAAGCATTACTATTGTTTAAGAAGGACGAGACAACTCTTTCTACATAAGGTGTGAGGGTAAGAGAAAATGTCTAAATTACTATGGAAGGCTCTACTGGTTAGCCCTGTGTTATTGGGTGTAACTTTAGTAGCCTCTATTGGTACAGTACGTGCCGCCGAGGGTGCAATCCGGACTGTTGCCGATAGCCAAGCTTCAGCACAAGCCGTCGAGCCTCAACTAATCGAGGCACAAAAGCCTGAAGTCCAGTCACTAGCAAGAGTAGCGTCCCCAGCTGCTCCAGTGCCACAAGATACATCAGTACTGGTAACAACCCCAGCACAAGTGCCAGGGGAGGCAGCACTTACTCCGGTTAAGCCGCCATCTCAAGAAATGGCAGTCAGTCCAACTCTGGCGACGCCAGCGAGTCCAGAGGCTCAAGCCTCAGCGCCAACGACCTTGACACCAGAGGCAGACAAAACAATTGCCCAAGTCACTCCCGCTGCGCCGGCAAACACAGATAGCAATGTTTTAGATCAAATCAACCGCTATAGCCGGGAAGGGAACAGCAACACGATTGACCAGGTGACCAACGTCACCCAGCTTTCCGATGTCAGACCAACCGACTGGGCATATGAAGCGCTGCGCTCTCTGGTAGAGCGCTACGGCTGTATTGCTGGTTATCCGGATCGGACGTTCCGTGGCAATCGGGCACTGACGCGTTTTGAATTTGCGGCAGGTTTGAACGCGTGTTTAAATCAGGTGGAGCGGCTGATAGCTGCTAGCACCACTGACTTCGTCAGGAGACAAGACTTAGAAACGCTACAACGGCTGGTCAATGAATTCCAAGCAGAACTCAAAACGCTGGGAGCAAGAGTTGATAAGCTTGAAGGTCGGGTGGCGTTCTTAGAAGACCATCAGTTCTCCACGACCACCAAGCTTCAAGGGGAAGCCATCTTTGCGCTGACTGACGAGTTTAACCAGCCAACTTCAAACAATACTGTCTTTCAAGACCGGGTACGTTTAAGACTCAACACTACCTTCACGGGTAGAGATCAGCTGGTCACTCGCCTTGCGGCAGGTAACGCTGACATCCCAGGTAACGCCTTTGTCGTACCTGGTGGCACAGCCGAGGGTCTCCAGACGTTTAACCTCACGGGTGGTAGCAGAAATAACGGCGTTGTTCTAGACTGGTTGGCTTACTACTTCAATTTTGGCAGCTCGAAAGTTTACCTGGCTGCCACTGGCGGTCAGCATGACGACTACGTTCCCACCCTCAATCCTTACTTTGATGACGGAGATGGTGGCAACGGTGCCCTTTCCACCTTCGCGACCCGGAACCCAATCTACCGCGTTGGTGGCGGTGCAGGTGGTGCAATTAGCTTTGGCGTCGGTCCGTTACAAAGTATTTTGGGACCGAGTACCCTCACCGTAGGTTACCTAGCTGGATCTGGAGCTTTTGGTGCCAATAATCCTCAAGAAAAGGCCGGTCTGTTTGATGGTGACTATGCTGCGTTAGGGCAGTTGAATTTCAATCTCGGCGACCGGATTGGTATTGGTGCAACCTACGTTCACGGTTACCACAACACTGGCACTCCAATATTTGACAATGGCGGCGGGAATAATATTGGTGGTGGTTTTGTGGTTGGTAGTACTTTCGCCAATAATCCGGGACTTCTCGGAGGTGTTTCTACTCCACTGGTAACGAACTCCTACGGAATAGAAGCGGCGTTCCGCTTGACTAACAACATCTCCATCAGCGGTTTCGGTACTTATACCAATGCCATCCTGATTGGTCGGGGAAATGCTGATATCTGGACTTACGGAGCAGGGGTAGCCTTGTCCGACTTTGGTAAAGAAGGTAACGTTTTAGGTCTTTTTGCCGGTGTAGAACCGACTCTCAGAGGTCTGAGTGCTTCCGTTCGTCCGGCTGGAGGCTTTTCTCGCGACACTTCTTTGCATCTAGAAGGCTTCTACAAGTACAAGCTGACGGATAATATCTCGGTGACTCCAGGCGTTATCTGGATTACTTCTCCTAATCAGAACGAGGATAACTCCGATATCATCATCGGTACGCTCAGAACCACCTTCACCTTCTAGAGAAATTAGCTCATCAGCTAAAGCACAACAGTGAAAATCTAATTGTCTAGCCTCGCCCTCGCGAGGCTTTTTTGTCTAACGATCCCCAAAACACAATCACCAGTGGTGAACCGGAGTATAATAACAAAGATAGTCCTTCACACTGGATCTTACCTGTGGAACTTTCCTGTAAGACAGAGTATGCGCTCCTAGCGCTATTAGAGCTAACTGGTTGTTACAACGAAGGAGAACCACTGCAAATTCGGCAGATTGCGGCTCAACAAAATATCCCCGATCGCTATCTAGAACAGCTGCTGGCAACGTTAAGACGCGGGGGTCTAGTGCGTAGCCAGCGGGGAGCAAAGGGAGGCTATATCCTAGGGCGGGAACCTTGGAAAATTACGCTGCTAGACGTTATTAACTGCCTAGAAGGCTCAGACTCAAAAGCGTCTAGGAGTGATACCCCACCCAACACAGTAGAAAGTGCTGTCGTTGGGGAGATTTGGCAAGAAGTCCACGATCGCGCTCATGATGTTTTACGGGGATACACGCTTCAAGATTTGTGTGAGAAGCGAGATTCCAGACGGCAGCTGGATATTATGTATTACATCTAGAAGCTGGGTTCTAGCGGTAGCGGGAACCTGTAATGAGTGGGGTTAGCAGGGTTTCAGCTGTTTATACAATTCCAGTAGCTACAAACCTTAATACGAGCGCTAATCTCCCTAAAGCTAATACCTAACAACTAACAACAAAGTAATTAACAACTTTTTCAAGTCATGCGGATTGCCAAAGATATAACAGAACTCGTCGGTCGGACACCTTTAGTACAGTTAAACCGCATTCCCCAAGCAGAAGGCTGTTTAGCTCGTATTGTTGTGAAATTGGAGGGAATGAACCCATCGTCCTCCGTCAAAGACCGCATCGGTGTCAGCATGATCAACGCGGCAGAACAGCAGGGACTGATTACTCCTGGAAAAACAGTTTTGGTGGAACCGACTTCTGGAAACACTGGCATTGCTCTAGCGATGGCAGCTGCCGCCAAGGGCTACAAGCTCATTTTGACGATGCCAGATACCATGAGTACAGAGCGACGGGCGATGTTGAAAGCTTATGGTGCTCAACTGGAACTGACGCCAGGAATTCAGGGAATGGGTGGCTGTATCCAGCGGGCACAGGAGATTGTTGCGACGACCCCGGATGCCTATATGCTGCAACAGTTTAACAACCCAGCTAACCCACAAATTCATCGGGAGACAACCGCAGAAGAAATTTGGGAGGATACCGAAGGACAGGTAGATTTCCTCGTAGCTGGGGTAGGTACGGGTGGCACAGTTACTGGTGTTGCCGAAGTGATCAAACAACGAAAACCGAGTTTCAAGGTAATTGCTGTTGAACCTACCAGCAGCCCTGTTCTTTCAGGAGGGCGTCCAGGACCGCATAAAATTCAGGGTATTGGTGCTGGGTTCATTCCCTCTGTCCTGAAAGTTGAGTTGATCGATGAGGTAATTACTGTCACGGATGAAGAGGCGATCGCCTATAGTCGTCGTCTTGCCCGTGAAGAAGGATTACTTTCTGGTATCTCCACGGGGGCTGCACTCTACGCCTCCATTCAAGTCGCCCAACGTCCCGAAAATGAGGGGCGCTTGATTGTCATGGTTCAGCCTAGCTTCGGGGAACGCTACTTAAGTACTCCCCTGTTTCAAGACCCAGAAGTGCGTGTGCCAGCTGTCTTCGGTTAATGCGGGCTTCTCCCGAATTAACGCCTGTGGACAAGAAGGTGCCGACACCCGTAGAAGAAAGAAGCAGCAAGCCAACAAAGCCGTTGTCTGTAGACAATTGTGGATAAGTTTTATGGAGTAGATAAGCTACTTGCTGTCTCAAGGATAAGCGAAGAGCGATCGCACCGCTTCGCTATTGCAATAATCATACAAAGCTCAGCTGTTACAGCTGAGCTTCCTTGGTAGGTGGGGCTTACACGGCAACTCTACCTGTAGGAGGTGTCGGTACGCACCTACTACTAAACAGGTGTTAGTACAACACTGGTGAGCAACACAAGCGCTGCCGAATCTGTTACCACAGCAACTAAATCATTCTGGTAGAAAACTGCGGTATCAAGAGCCGCAGTGCCAGCGCTATAATCACCAAATTGAAGCGTGTAGGATTGAATCAAACTAGCATCGACTGTGATGAAATCAGAGAATGGATTCCAATCGTTAATGATTGCGAAGTCATTATTTCCCTGGAACGCATAGAAGGCAGCTCCTCCGCCACCCAGAACAAATATATCACTCCCGTCTCCACCTACAAGGGTGTCAATACCGCCAACGCCTAGGAGGATGTCGTTACCCGCACTGCCTAGCAGAGTGTCATTCCCAACACCTCCCACTAAGGTGTCATTCCCATTACCGCCGTCCAAATAGTTATCAACAGAGTCAAAGCTAGTGGAGGTCCCACTATCCATAAAGTCGTTCCCATCCCCACCGAATAGGATGTCAGAGCCGAAGCCGCCATACATGGTGTCGTTATCAATACCACCCACCACGGTGTCTCTCCCAGCGCCACCGTCGAGAGAGTCAGTCCCGGCAATAGCATAGAGCAGATCGCTCCCTTCACCGCCTAGAATCGTGTCATCACCAAAACCCCCTACCAAGTAGTCATTCCCACTACCGCCGTCGAGAGAGTCAGCACTGATGTCAAAAGTCGTCGAGGTACCGCCATAAATGGCGTCATTACCTGTACCACCTATTAAGACATCACTTCCAGTACCGCCCTCAATAGCGTTATTACCGGCGATGCCTATGACAACATCGGCACCAGCACCGCCTAGTAGGATGTCATTACCAAAACCACCAATCACGACGTCATTCCCATCACCGCCATCGACATAGTCATCAGCAATGTCGAAAGTGCCGAAGTCAACAGAGGCACCTCCAAAGAGAAAGTCGTCCCCAGCGCCACCCAGCACGATGTCAGACCCAAAACCACCGTAAATCCTGTCGTCACCTACACCACCCACTACGCCGTCATTTCCAGCGTCGCCATCAAGAAAATTATTACCGGCGATGCCATAGACAAAATCATTTCCATCGCCGCCTAGCAGGACATCATTACCCAGACCTCCCACTAGGGTGTCGTTCCCGCTACCGCCGTCGAGATAGTCATCACTCCGATTGTAGACACCTGGGGTACCCCCATCAAGATAGTCGTTCCCATCCCCACCTAGTATGGTGTCAGCTCCCAAGCCACCATACAGAGTGTCATCGCCTCCGTAGCCACGTAGGAGGTCCTTACGGTTATTACGACCTTCGATTAAGTCACCGTTATCTGTTCCAAGATATGTCGCCATTGTCAGTTACTCCTAAATTTCAAGTAGAGGACGGAAGTTCACAAGAATGTTTTTGAAGTGAGCTTTCAAGGGTGGAGAATTCTTTTGGTATAAGCTCCTGCCTGTATATATCTCTTGAGCCACTACCACTTATGCAGTTGATGGGAGAGTAAAGGGCGATCGCCAACCGACCAACTAGAGGATTCAGTTTGCAATTGTGGCATTTGAGAATCGCTATTGCGCTAGGTTGAAAGTTGAAAAGTAGTTTCCACTCAGTAGCCTGATCTAAGAGTGCAGACACAACGAGCAACCGAATAAAACCTTACTAGGGTTTAACTTTCAACCTTTAGACTCTTTACAAACATTCAAATGTCAGAATCTAACCACTACGACACTCTGGATGTCAACCCTAAAGCTACAGCAACGGAGATTAAACAAGCCTATCGGCGTCTAGCCAAGCTCTTTCATCCGGATAGCAAGTGCGAAACCGCTGACTCTGAAAAAATCATCCAAGTTAATGCCGCTTATGAGGTACTGGGTGACCCTAACCGCCGTCGCTCTTACGACCAACAGTTGCGATACTCGCAGCCTCAATCACGGAGTCGAAATCGACAACAGCGAACAGCTGACGCTCAAACTAGCTACCAGCGTCATCGACAAACCGCACAAGATGCCGATGCACAGCTCAGCGAGTGGTTGCAGCAGGTCTATAGACCCGTTAACCGCTTAATTAGTCGTATTCTGAATCCTCTGGACGCCCAACTCGACGAACTCTCCGCTGACCCTTTTGATGACGAACTCATAGCAGAGTTCCAGGCTTATCTAGAAGACTGTCGGCACTACCTCAATCAAGCTCAGTTGACATTTCGTTCTCAACCCAATCCTGCCACTGTTGCTGGTGCTGCCGCAAACCTCTACTATTGCCTCAATCAATTGGGGGACGGAATAGAAGAGTTAAAGCTGTTCACCCTTAATTACGACGACCACTACCTGCACACAGGTCAAGAACTTTTCCGAATTGCCACTGGTCTGCGCTACGAAGCTCAAGATGCCATCAAACACATGGCTTAAGGTGTATTTCAGGTTGCAGGTTAGTGGGTTGAAGGTTTAACAAGGATTGCAGGTTAAAAGTTTAAAGGTTCAGGACTTACACATTCGCCTCCCAACATTGGGGGAACTCGATTTACTTCCCCCAATGCTAGGGGGTCGGGGGGCAAAACGATTGTATTTGCGTAAGTCTTGAGGTTGTCTCCCACACCTTGTAGCCTCCAACTCCGGAAAACCTTCAACCCTTTGACCGGAATTCGTTATATCCTGGAAGCAACACCAGTTCACGGAACTTTACAATTCTGATTAGTTACAGAATCAATGGAATGCATCATTAACCGTCGTGCTCAGTTTTCAGCGAGTCACCGATACTGGTTGGCAGAGCTGAGTGAAGCCGAGAACATTCAGCAATTTGGTTCCTGCACCCGGTTCCCCGGACACGGACACAACTACGTCCTGTTCGTCTCCCTTGTCGGGGAGCTGGATAAGTATGGCATGGTGCTAAATTTGTCTGAAGTCAAACAGATAATCAAACGGGAAGTGACCAGCCAGCTGGACTACGCTTACCTCAACGACGCTTGGCCAGAATTTCAACAAACCCTACCTACCACTGAAAACATTGCACGAGTGCTTTGGCAACGGCTTGCTCCCTACCTGCCACTCGTAAATATTCAATTATTTGAACATCCAGAACTTTGGGCAGATTATCGAGGAAACGGCATGGAAGCCTATCTCACCATCAGTACTCACTTTAGCGCCGCTCATCGGCTCGCTCATCCCGACCTCAGTTACGAAGAAAACAGCGAGATTTACGGGAAATGCGCTCGTCCAAACGGTCACGGACACAACTATCATCTGGAAGTAACCGTCAAGGGTGAAATAGACCCGCGTACCGGCATGATTGTCGATCTAGGAGCCTTGCACAAAGTTATTGAGGACTATGTGGTTGAACCTTTTGACCATACTTTCCTCAACAAAGACATTCCTTACTTTGCGGAGGTTGTTCCTACTGCTGAGAATATCGCCATCCATATCCGCCATTTGCTGCAAAAGCCTATCCAAGACTTGGAAGCCCAACTCTACAAAGTTAAATTGATTGAGAGTCCCAATAATTCCTGTGAAGTCTATGGCTCACAAGCCGCTTCATCCTCAGCAATGGCACAGGAGAGCCAAACAATTCTGACCTCTGTTTAGAACGAAAGCGATTGATGAGGCTATCATTAGTGATGCTAGGGTTTTGAGAGGTGAAAGAACTACCGCTAAATCTTTGACATTATTTCAAGGAGCGGTCGGAACAAATCCTCTAAAAATGCCGATCTAATTCTTTCAGGGTGCGTAGCTGTGGGTAGCATCTCACTAGCAGCTACTAATGAACTCCAACACTAGGGATAGAAAATTGCTCCATAAACCTGGGAGCAAAAATCTACTCCTTGGCAGCTGATGGAGAGTACAGCTTGAAACCTGAAGAGCTTGAGAGGCAAGAGGTATGAATAACCAGTTGCTGTACTATGACGGCAAACGTGAGTGTCGTTTAGTAGGAGGGAAACACAAAACGGTGGTTCCTCTGCTAGATAATAGTAACCATGAACAAGCGCTGGAGCCTAGACGGTCGTCTCCTGCCGATGAAGCAGATCAGCTCTTGGAGCAAGCCATTGAGCTGCAAAAAACTCGGCAATTTGAGGCGGCACTTGAGTTGTTTAAGCAGGCACTGAAAATATACACAGAACTGCAACATCAGTGGGGAGTAGGAAGAGCCCTTAGAGGTTTGGGGCTAACGATGTATACGTTAGGAGACTTTGGGCAAGCCATTGAGTACGCCAATAGAAGCCTAGCGATCGCACAAGACGTGAATGACCAGCGGCTGGAAGGACACGTACTTGGAATTCTGGCAAATGCCTACCGTCACTTGGGCGACCTGGTCAAAGCAATTGAGCAAGGTCAACAAAGCCTCACTATTATGCAGCAGCTCCAAGACCAACCGGGAGAGGTTGCTGCATTGAACAATCTCGGACTGGCACATAAGGCATTAGGCGACTTGCCAAGCGCGATCACCTATCAGCAGCAAAGCTTGAAGATCGCCCAAGTTCTGAATGACCGTCAGGTTCAAGAGCAGATTCTCAGAAATCTCGGTAATGCTTGCTACGCAATAGGTGATTATACTCAAGCGATTGAGTATTATCAGCAGCGCCGTGCGATCGCACGGGAATTAGGTGATTACCGTCTAGAAGGACAGATACTCAGAAATCTCAGTAATGCCTGCTATGCATTAGGAGATTATCCTCAAGCAATTGAGTATAGTCGAGCTAGGTTATTAGCTGCCCAAGAATTTGGCGATCGCCGCTCAGAAGAACAATCACTGGGCAGCTTAGGCGTCGCTTATGACGCTCTGGGAAATTATGCTCAAGCGATTGAATACTATGAACAACGCTTACGTGTTGCACGTGCCATCCCTGACAAGAGAGTAGAAAAGCAGGCGCTATGTAGTCTTAGAGTAGCCTGCTACGCTCTAGGAGACTATGCAAAAGTTATGGAGTACGATGAAGCCGGGTTCGATGCTTAATCCCTAAGCACTCCTTCTTCAACATCAGAAGTCTGAAACTGCGAAGCCTTAGCTCCTGCTTCTGGGCGATGCCCACCAATCGTTGACCTTGATATATAAGAACTATTGACGAAGTATTTTGCCTTTTAGCAGGTCGTTAGAAAACTTTTGGTAATATGGTGGGCGAAAGTTAGGCAGCCTTTATTTTTCCCAACTGCCTCGCTTGAACAATGCAATTGTCCTACTTAAGATAACGGTGGAGGAAACATGGAATCTATGCAACAATCTGAATATACTGAGGGCAGTTCCCCAGAGGTCGCAGCGGCTGAAGCCCAAACGCTTAAAGAAACAGAACAGCTTAAAGTAGACGTAAACGTTGACCAGCCTGGAGCAATCACTAAACTTCCTCCTCCCAACCCATCAACAGACCAGCCATGGCAGGAATGGGTGCAAACGGCTTCTGATTACTTGTCCAAACTGCCCGATTATGTAGGCGGATTTTTTTACAACTACCAACAACCGCTGATTACCCTAGCGCTAATTCTGTCGGGTGTCATCACCGTCAAGGTAACTTTGGCGGTACTAGATGCTATCAATGACATTCCGCTATTGGCACCTGTTTTTGAACTGGTGGGAATTGGCTACACTGCCTGGTTTGTTTACCGCTACCTCCTGAAAGTCGAGACGCGTAAAGAGCTATCAGAGGAGTTTAAAGCACTAAAAGGACAAGTAGTAGGCCAAGACTCAATCGATAGCTAAGGCTGTTGAGACACTCAGGCTTGAACTACTGCAACCTTGGGTTAATGCAAGAGTGTGCTTCGCTTGCCAACTGCGAAGCACACTCTCTAGCATCAGCACTCCTTAATTTAACAGGACTTACGTACTCGCTCCCCTAACCCCAACGGTAGGCGGAAACAAGATCTAACGCCCCCCAGAGTTGGGGGGCAGGGGGAACGGGCAGCTAATTGGTGGATATTGGGTAAGTCCTGTTTAACTCAACATCGCCGTGCAACTTGGCAGTTGCTGCCTTCGGTACATCCAAGAGCTTAAGCACCACGACTAATAGCAAAAGTGCGTAACTCCAGAAATTCATTCCCGAAGTAAGGCGAGTACATGGCTCCTGGTTGGCTGTTGTATTTATAACTGTTGACGCCATTAATTTGATTCGCAAAACCAACTGTATCAGGGCTGTACTTGACAATCCAGGGTCCACCACTGGAACCTCCTGTCATGTCGCAGCCGATGCCAATCGGATTCGGGGTGCCTGAATCGTTTGTCGCAAATGATGCCGTGCAGACGGTCATCTTTCTGCCATTAAAGGGCGCGGCTTGAGGGTAGCCAATGGCATGCCAGTGCTGAGAACGGGGGGCATTTGCCAAAAAACCGAGAAACCCAACAACTTTATGGAGCTTCGAGCCACTTCTGTCACATGCCTCAATCATGCCAATATCTTGGGAAAAGTCCTCCTTGGTGTGCCAGGCAGCTCTTGTGAAAAGCTCACAAGCTGACCATCGTCCATAGGGTTCTCTCAGGCTAGCGCTGGAGTTGTCGGGGTTGTAAGCAGGTACAAAGATGACATTACGGTGAAATTTCCCTTTGCCATCAGATACACACTGACCCGCCGTTACGATCAGACGCCCGTTCGTACTATTGACTGCCGAGGCGGAGCAGACAAAGTCTCCTCCTCCGGCCTTGCTGAAAAACACTTTTCCGACTGTCGTCTCTGGATGATTCGTGTAGTTTTTGGAACCCACAAAGTAGCGCGTGTACGGGAAGGGGTAACTGTAACTAAGTGGCTGTTGCGAGGCTGTAGGTTTCACCGACTCAGCATTCTGCACCTGCACCGTCTGACTTCTTTGTGGACTCCCACCCGGAGCGCTAACCAGTGGGCCAGACGGTGAGAGTGATTGAACGGCTACTGGTTTAGGGGAACCAGCTAACGTGGTATCAATCGGCTTTGCCGCCCGCTGCCGCTCGGTTGTCCAATATTGGGAAGCTGCTTGGGCGGCGGCTGGTGTAGCGACTTGCTCACTGACGTTACTAGCAGTGTTTTGCGCGGTAGCGAGTAAGGGCACCAGCGTTGTCGCTAGCAACCCGGTAAACACGGTAGTAAAAGCAAACCCTTGATGAAACTTCATCTGTTGTAATCTCCTAGCACTGCGTGGTACTTATCTCTTAAGGCCGTGCCACTTATGCAAGAAATCTATTGAGGTCTGTGAGGCGGCTATCAACATTCACTTCCAACCCACATTTGGCCGGCTTCTCAGCAAAGCAGATGATATTAGCGACTCAAAAACTGTTCGCTCAAGCTGAGAGTTTGTAGGAGAATAACTACCTTACCGTGTTTAAAGATTTGAGAAGAGTTCAATTTGTTTGTATAAGGGGATGGACGCAAGTCCCTGTGATTTATCTGAATTTTGGTCAAGAAAACACAAAGCGAAGGTATCCTGGAGGCCTTAAGGTGAAAGATACAGCTTTCCCCCTGTTAGGTCTTGCCTTGCTAGCTTTCGCTGGGTTAACTGGTCTGGCTGACTCGGCTTTGGCTCAACAAACTGTCTCTGCTTGTCAGCCCCCACAGGCGGATGAGTATCTTTTGTTAGTAGTCAGCCAGACAAAGGAGAGTCAGCAACAAATTCAACGGACTTTGCCAGAAAACACCCAGACTACTGTTTGTCGATATTTAGAGGACACGGTGACGCGCATTGCAGGCTTCAGAAGTATTGAAGATGCCAAGGATTGGGCACGTTATGTGCAGGAAATTGTAGGGCTATCGGCATTTGTTGTTCGACCAGCATCGACAAGACCGTCTACCAATTCCCTTGGCTATAACCCTCAGCCCTTGGGTCAGGGATATGCAGTGTTGGTCGATTACTTCAACCAGCCAGAACTAGCCTCTCAGGTACGGCAACTTCTAGGTAGCAATGTGGGCTTGGTTTCTTATGGTCAACGTCCCTACTTACTGGCGAGGTATACAACCAGTGAGCGCGAGGCTAACTCAACGTTGCGGCAACTGAGCGATCGCGGATTTTGGAGCATGGTCGTTGATAGTCGCCGAGTCACCCTGCTCAAACCAGTTGTGAATTTCTAACATAATCAAGCTACATTTGTCAAGTGATAAAACTCACTGTCATCTTAAGATTTATTTTATAAACTGGACAATAGCCTAACAAGTATGGGAAGCCAATAATGCTCACTGCCTCCACAAACATCATGCAAGAAGAATGGGTGCAACGCTGGCTCGATAAGCTGACTCCAAAACAGCAAGCATTGGTTATTGAGGTTTTAAAGGACTTCAAAAGCCATCGAAAACCAAGTCCGGCTGCTATTGCCCAGGCAGAGTCCGCAGTAACTAATTCTGATCGCAAAGTCGCCGCCTCTACATTCCCGGCAACTACTGAATTCCAATCCTAAGCCACCTCTTAACCAAGTTTGACCCAACTGTGTCACGCTGGAGAGTAGAGATAAATACCTGATATTCTCGCTACAGAAATCAGCTCACAGTTTATGCAAACTCTTCCGACACCTACAACTGCACCTACCCAACCAGCGGTTGACACAACTATTCATCGACGCAAAACCCGTCCCGTCCAGGTCGGCAGCGTCACGATTGGTGGTGGCTACCCTGTGGTAGTGCAGTCGATGATTAATGAGGACACATTAGATATAGAAGGTTCCGTTGCCGCGATTCGCCGCTTGCATGAGATTGGCTGCGAGATTGTCCGCGTCACGGTACCGAGTATCGGCCACGCCAAAGCCCTAGCAGAAATCAAGGAGAAACTAACCGCAACCTACCAACCTGTGCCCCTAGTTGCCGATGTGCATCACAACGGCATGAAAATAGCCTTGGAAGTTGCCAAACACGTTGATAAAGTGCGGATTAATCCAGGGTTGTATGTGTTTGAGAAGCCGAAAAGCGATCGCACAGAATACACCCAAGCCGAATTTGAAGAAATTGGTGAAAAAATCCGTGAGACTCTAGAACCTCTCGTAGTTTCCCTACGTGACCAAGGTAAGGCCATGCGAATCGGCGTTAACCACGGTTCTCTTGCCGAACGGATGCTCTTTACCTACGGCGACACCCCAGAAGGTATGGTGGAATCGGCCCTGGAATTCATTCGCATCTGTGAATCCTTAGACTTCCATAATATAGTTATTTCCTTGAAAGCCTCGCGAGTACCCGTGATGGTTGCGGCATATCGCCTGCTGGCAAAGCGGATGGATGAACTGGGTATGGATTACCCCTTGCATTTGGGTGTTACAGAAGCCGGTGATGGGGAGTATGGGCGTATCAAGTCTACAGCAGGGATTGCCACCCTGCTAGCTGATGGGATTGGTGATACTATCCGCGTCTCCCTGACAGAAGCCCCAGAAAAAGAAATTCCTGTCTGCTACAGCATTTTGCAAGCGCTGGGATTGCGGAAGACAATGGTGGAATATGTCGCCTGTCCTTCCTGTGGTCGTACTTTGTTTAACCTGGAAGAGGTGCTGCACCAAGTCCGGGAAGCAACCAAACACCTCACTGGCTTAGATATCGCCGTTATGGGCTGTATTGTTAATGGCCCTGGTGAAATGGCAGACGCTGACTATGGCTATGTCGGCAAGCAGCCTGGTTTCATCTCCCTGTATCGCGGTCGAGAAGAGATTAAAAAGGTGCCAGAAACCCAAGGTGTTGAAGAGTTGATTAATTTAATCAAGGCTGATGGTCGCTGGGTCGATCCTTAGTCAAACGATTGGTCATCTACAAGCGCTCAGACTAAAGTCTGGCGCTATACAAACTAAGCCTGCCTACGCAGGCTTTTATATGCAATAAAAACCGTTGATTCTTGATCGTTCCAAAGCGTTCGAGCGCGTTTTGTCCAGATTTGGGATAAAAATGGCTGATACTTCTTGTTGTACTGCATTTTGTGCTTTTTGCAGTCTTCTTCAATATCAAGCCATAGCGATCGCAGTTCTTGGCAGCTAGAGCAGTTTTGAATTTGACAGGCGACGGCATTTTGCCACTGTTGCAACTTCCGATAGCTGAGAAATTGTCCGCCTTTATCAGTGCGATGGACAAAGATGATGTATGCCCAGCATTCGATACGCACGATCAGGTGTTTGGGAATTTTCAGGAGTTGAGCGATGCCATTAATGGTGATGCGAAATTTCTGGCGCGGTTGGAGGCGGCGAAATAGAGTGGTCATGATGGCTTTACTCCTCGGTTGACCTCTCCCCTAATCCCTCTCCACCTCTCCTCTTCCCTCGCAGGGAAGGGGAGGGAAGAGGAGCAGCTTTGTTACTGAGAGGGGAGTTAGATTCATGCTCCCCCTTCCCTCGCAGGGAAGGGGGCTGGGGGGTTAGGTCTTCTGAGTCGGTGTCTTCTGGCGTAACATCAAACATGATTTCAAAGGGAACATTTGGAATCAGTTGTTTCAGGATTGTTAAATGACCCTCAGCGTCAACTCGACGGCGAAAGCGTCCAACGATTCGCATCTGAACATTGGAGACGGGACGGATGATGCACCACGGATTCAGCTTGTCTTTGTAGCTCATGAGGACTCCTTGCGATCGCATTTTCGCGATCGCTATGCTTGGTTTTTGCAGATATGACACGCGACCAGAACAGGCGCTTACCGTTCAATGTCAAACGGAATTTACCAGACACCTGCTGGTTGGTGATAAGCGTGATAATTTATGTAAGACACTAAGCAAAGGGCAGGCATTTTAGAAGGTTTAAAGGTGACTAAACCAGATGTAACTTTCCAAGTCACCTGCTCCTTTGTACTATCTACATTATCCAAGCACGCTTGGAATTCGTTTGTCAAGTCTGCTTGGATAACTATGCTTGGAAGGAATGACAGAAGAACGAGAGTCAGCTCTGAGGAAGCGCAGAGAGGAATTAGGCTTAACTCAAAGAGACATTGCACTGGCTCTAGGTAAGACTGATCAAACAATCAGTAATTGGGAGACAGGTATATACGAGCCAAAGATGACTCCTCGCGAAATAAAAGCTCTTTGTCGGCTACTGAAATGGACTTTAGAAGAAATGCCTGATGAGTTTGGAGTGCCGCGATCGCAATCAGAAGGTGGCTAGGTCAGCGATGAACATTCCTCTCACTTACCCGGATTACATCCAATGTGCTGGTCTTTCGATATTCTCTGGCAAGATAGTTGTGTTGTTTCCGTGTGCCCATTGAATTTGCTCCGATGTGAGATTTTTCGCTCCACTAAAATCTGCCCCTTTTAGATCTGCTTCATCGAGGTTGGCATCTTTGAGATTGGCGTTTTCCTATCCTAGTTAAGGTCATTGTAGGCAATCCACCTGCTCTCAAGCCCCGCCAGTAATCTCCATCAAGCCCTATGCGATCGCCCTCATCTACCGAAAGACCCAATTTCCAGGGCGGGGAAGAAACGCGATCGCGCTTTGCTCCTCGATCTAAAGGCATTTTCACCTCCCCACCGCGTTCACTCTTTTCCTCAAGTCATCAAACTTAGATAAATTAGCAACAAATAATGGTAGTAAGAGCATTTAAAATAGTCAGGTCTTAAAAACTGTCATGCATCGACGGACAAACGACTATGCCCCGCCGCGACGACCTCCACAAAATCCTACTCTTGGGTTCTGGCCCGATTGTGATTGGACAAGCCTCTGAATTTGACTACTCCGGTACTCAGGCTTGCAAAGCACTCCGGGAAGAAGGGTACGAAGTGGTGCTGGTGAACTCCAATCCTGCCAGCATCATGACTGACCCAGAAACGGCTGACCGCACCTATGTTGAGCCGCTAACGCCGGAAATCGTAGAGAAGGTCATCGAGAAAGAGCGACCCGATGCCCTGCTACCAACCATGGGAGGTCAGACAGCTCTGAATCTGGCTGTCACCCTAGCAAAGACTGGAGTCCTAGAAAAGTACGGTGTCGAGCTAATTGGGGCGAAGCTACCGGCGATTGAGATGGCAGAAGACCGCCAGTTGTTCAAAGAAGCAATGGCGCGAATTGGAGTAGGGGTGTGTCCTTCGGGAATCGTTAACAATTTGGAAGAGGCGAGAACAATCGCCCAGCAAATCGGCACCTATCCCCTAATTATTCGACCTGCCTATACCCTCGGTGGTACCGGCGGTGGCATTTCCTACAACCAGGAAGAATACGAAGAAATGGCGCAAGGGGGTCTGGATGCCAGCCCCGTTTCTCAAATCCTAGTTGAGCAATCGCTCCTGGGATGGAAAGAATACGAACTAGAAGTCATGCGCGACTTGGCGGATAACGTCGTAATTATCTGCTCAATTGAAAATATCGACCCGATGGGCGTCCATACCGGCGACTCGATAACCGTTGCACCTGCCCAAACCCTAACCGATAAAGAATATCAGCGTCTGCGGGATGCCTCGATTAAAATCATCCGCGAGATTGGCGTTGAAACCGGTGGCTCGAATATTCAGTTTGCCGTCAATCCAGTCACTGGGGAAGTGATTGTGATTGAGATGAACCCCCGCGTCTCCCGTAGTTCCGCCCTAGCGTCGAAAGCAACAGGTTTCCCCATTGCCAAGATTGCCGCCAAGCTAGCCGTAGGCTACACCCTTGATGAGATTCCTAACGACATCACCAAAAAGACACCAGCGTCGTTCGAACCGACGATTGACTATGTGGTGACGAAGATTCCCCGGTTTGCGTTTGAGAAGTTTCCCGGTGCTGAACCCGTACTAACCACTCAAATGAAGTCAGTTGGGGAAGCAATGGCGATTGGGCGCACGTTTCAGGAGTCATTCCAGAAGGCACTCAGGTCTTTGGAAACCGGTCGTTTTGGTTGGGGTTGCGACTCTAAAGAGAAACTGCCTTCCTTAGAACAAGTGCGGGCGGGTTTACGAACTCCCAACCCAGAGCGTATTTTCACGGTACGCCACGCCTTACAACTGGGGATGACGGTAGAGGAAGTCTACGAACTTACTGCCATTGACCCGTGGTTTTTGGATAAGTTTGAGGAATTGCTGGAAACTGAAAAATTCCTGAAGCGCACTCCTTTGGATAAGTTGACAAAAGAGCAGCTTTGGGGCGTAAAACGCCAGGGATTTAGCGATCGCCAAATTGCCTTTGCCACCAAGACAACAGAAGACGAGGTTCGTACTTACCGTAAGCAGCTGGGCGTTGTGCCGGTATACAAAACCGTGGATACCTGTGCGGCGGAGTTTGAAGCCTTAACGCCTTACTACTATTCCACCTATGAGGAAGACACGGAGGTGCTGCCCTCAGACAAGCGCAAGGTGATGATTCTAGGAGGTGGCCCGAACCGAATTGGGCAGGGGATTGAGTTTGACTATTGTTGTTGTCATGCGTCTTATGCCTTGAGCAAACAGGGGTTTGAGACGATTATGGTCAACTCCAACCCGGAGACGGTTTCGACGGACTATGATACAAGCGATCGCCTGTACTTTGAACCGCTCACCAAAGAAGACGTTCTCAACATCATTGAAGCAGAAAAACCAGAAGGAATTATTATTCAGTTCGGCGGTCAGACGCCCCTGAAACTAGCCGTACCGTTGCAGGAATTTTTGAACCGTCCAGATATCCAAGAATCCCTCTCCACAAAAATTTGGGGTACTTCACCCGACTCGATTGATATCGCAGAGGACAGAGAGAGGTTTGAGAAAATTTTGCGCCAACTGGATATCCAACAGCCACCAAATGGCCTTGCCCGCAGTTATGGGGAAGCCTTGGACATCGCCAAGCGCATTAGCTATCCCGTTGTGGTTCGCCCTTCTTATGTATTGGGTGGACGGGCGATGGAGATTGTCTATTCTGACATGGAGTTGGAACGCTACATGACCTTTGCGGTGCAAGTAGAACCAGAACATCCGATTCTGATTGATAAGTTCTTAGAGAATGCCGTTGAGGTGGATGTAGATGCGATCGCTGACCACACAGGTAGGGTGGTAATTGGCGGCATCATGGAGCATATCGAACAAGCAGGAATTCACTCCGGTGACTCGGCTTGCTCCTTACCTACCGTCTCGCTACCACCAGTCGTCTTGGAGAAGATTCGGACTTGGACAGTGCAGTTGGCGAAGGCGCTGAAGGTAATTGGGTTAATGAATATCCAGTTTGCGGTTGTCGGTACCCAAGGCTATTCTCCGCAAGTTTACATCCTGGAAGCCAATCCCAGGGCGTCGCGCACAGTCCCCTATGTCTCCAAGGCGACAGGTGTGCCTCTGGCTGGACTGGCTTCCCGAATTATGGGTGGTGAAACGCTAGAATCTCTTGGTTTAACCCAGGAACCCATACCTCGCCATATTTCTGTGAAGGAAGCCGTCTTGCCATTTGAGAAATTTGCTGGTACGGACACGATTCTGGGGCCAGAAATGCGCTCTACAGGGGAGGTGATGGGGATTGACGTGGACTTTGGGAAAGCGTTCGCCAAGGCAGAGTTAGGGGCTGGTCAACGTCTGCCCCTGTCTGGCACGGTGTTTGTCTCGATGAGTGACCGCGATAAGCCAAGTGTTGTTCCGGTAGTGAAAAACTTCATGGATTTAGGCTTCCATGTTGTTGCGACTGAAGGTACACGCAAGGTTCTCAAAGAACACGGACTAGATGTTGAGTTGGTACTGAAACTCCATGAAGGGCGTCCTCATATCCTGGATTCAATTAAGAATCAGAAGATTCAGCTAATTATCAACAGCCCTTCTGGGGAAGAATCACGAGTTGATGGGCGTTTAATTCGTCGGAGTGCGCTGGCTTACAAAATTCCCATCATCACCACGATTTCCGGTGCGAAAGCGACAGCCGCAGCCATTCGTTCGTTGCAGTCGGAGCCAATGGATGTGAAGGCATTGCAAGACTACATCAGTTAGGAGTTCATACCAAATCCGCTCTCTACGAACCCCCTTTTCCTTTCTAGTTGTAGAGACGTTCCGGCGGAACGTCTCTGTAAGGCCCTAGCGGGTTGCTGAAAAAGGAGGTAGTCAACCCGGATTTGGTATCAATTACATATTTCTATTTCTCCATCAATAAATTGAGGAGCTTGACTACCGATAGCGTCTCGAAGACTTTTTTAACTTTTGACTTTTGACTTTCGAGACGCCGTCTCTGTCACCTTGTCAAATGTTCGGTCTTGGGCGATCGCATTTACTAGTACA
>DATNPI010000157.1:0-2719 GCA_036703325.1 Coleofasciculaceae cyanobacterium | reverse complement strand
ATGGCAGTTGGCATTCCCCAACCAGAAGCCTTTAACTATCAGTGTGAATCTCTCCGGCAGACAGTTTGTCCAACCGGATTTGATTGACAAGATTGACCAAATTCTGCGTGAGACAGGTGTAGAACGACAAAGCTTGAAGCTAGAGATTACCGAAAGCGCAGTTATGGAAAACGCTGAATTGGCAGTACGTGAAGCACAGGGCGAAAATGCGATCGCGATTCTAGAACATCTGAGGTCGTTAGGAGTTCAGCTGGGCATCGATGACTTTGGCACTGGCTACTCGTCGTTGAGTCGGTTGTATCGCTTTCCCATCAATACTTTGAAGATTGACCAGTCTTTCATTAAACGTATGGATGTCGGTAGCGAAGGTCAGCCAAGTACTCCTCACTGCAAAATTGTTAAAGCCATTGTGACGCTGGCTCACAATTTGGGTTTGGATGTCACTGCTGAAGGGATTGAAACGCCAGAGCAACTGGCAGAACTTCGGAAACTGGGATGTGAATCCGGGCAAGGCTACTTTTTCTCTAGACCTCTTGATGCTGTAAAAGCTGAGGCGTTAATTGCCGCACAGCCGCAATGGTGAGGGCTTGGTATTTGTATGCCACGACACCAAAGCGTGGCGTGTAACCTGTTACAAATAACGGAAAAAGTATTTGAGTTCGAGTGTTCAATGGCGATTTCAGAAGTTACTGAAAAAATTTTGGCAGCTAAGAAAGAAAAGGGCGTGAGTTTTGCTGATTTAGAAAAGATTGTTGGTAGGGATGAAGTCTGGATTGCATCTGTTGTCTATCGGCAAGCTAGTGCTTCTCAAGAGGAAGCCAACAAAATTACCTCAGCTTTAGACCTCCCGCCTTACATTGCTGAAGTCTTAACCGAATATCCGGTAAAGGGATCTTTAGAGCCAATAATTCCCACTGACCCGCTGATTTACCGTTTTTATGAAATTATGCAAGTGTATGGGATGCCGCTGAAGACGGTGATTCATGAAAAGTTTGGCGACGGCATTATGAGCGCGATCGACTTTACCCTGGATGTGGAAAAAGAAGAAGACCCTAAAGGCGATCGCGTCAAAGTGATCATGTGTGGGAAGTTCTTGCCCTACAAGAAGTGGTAAATAATATAGGGGCGTCGCAATACGCCCATGCTACTGCAACGCTTACCCCCGACGTTCTTCATCGCGTTGTGCCCGCAGAGAATTCTGAGGAATTAGGCTTGGCTAAGTCTTTTGTGGCACTAATCATTTGTTCTCGCAACCCAGCAATTTGTTCAAGCATCATTTTCTCCATTGATCCTGGCTCCCTTGCACCCATCCAGCGCATCATCGAGGAGAGAAATAATTCTTTTAGGTAAGCGAACGAAAAGCCATCAGTGAGTTCAGCAATCTGAGTCATTGCTGAATCAGACAAGCGCATTCCGTCTTTTAGAGTTTCATTCCATAGTGCCATGTAAGCAACTCGCTCTCTTGAGGCTGGTAGCTCAAAGTGATACTTACGGTCAAAACGGCTAGGACGTTCAACAATCGCCGGATCTAAACGATCTGGATGATTGGTCGTGGCTAAAGTCACAACCCCCGCATTGGAGGCAAAGCCGTCAAGCTCATTCAGGAAGAAGGAACGATTTTCGGCATTGAGAAGGGAATCCAAATCCTCTAGCACCAGAATACAGGGGGCTGATTGTCGTGCCTGCTTGAATACTTGACGGATGTTTTCGCTATCAGTGAAATACTGGGACTTGAGGCTTTTGACATACAGGCAAGGCTGCTGCATTTTATTAATCAGTGCTTTGACCGTGTGCGTCTTCCCATTACCGGGGGAGCCGATGAACAAAATGCCTCGCTTCCAGGGAACACCATAGGCTTCGTAAGTGTGACGCGATGCCAAAAAGTTTGCTAAGTCGTCTTGAATGTCTTGTTTGAGAGTGCCGCGCAAGACGAGGTTGTCAAAGGTTGCACCCTTGATTGCCTGAAAAAGCTCTTGATTTTTTGCCCAGTGACCCTCTTCAAAGACCATAACCTCTGCCCGAATCTGGGCGTTCCACTCACAGACATCTGCAAAGAAGTCCTCGGCAATTCTTTTGCTGTCAGCCAGAATCCAGTAATACTGAGTCCTAGAAAACCCTTCCATCCAACTCATTATAAGTACGTCGAGAGTGTGACCGTGCCATACCACCTCAAAGCAGGCGTTGTCAGCACCCTTGCGGATTTCGTTGTCCAGCCCATCCCAACTGGTTAAGATCTGGTTGTGAATGGAGGTTTCCTGTTGGATGGTGCATTTGTGCGCCCGTGCGTATGCCTCCAGATTGAAGGAGCAGTCGCTACCCTCAACAAGTGCCTTATTAGGATAGAGCGTTGCTAATTGCTGGCTAACGTGGTAGGAGATAGCGGTAAGGGGAAGGCTGAGAGCCTCGATAATGAGCTGTTTGATTTTCACGCTTATTTCGTCTCCTGATTTTGTGCCGCGATTATTAGCGAAGGATGCTAGCACATCCCGGTGTACATCGCCCTAAAGTTTCTAGAAAATTACTAGAATCGTACCCTTCCACCTCCCTGAAATATTTACAGGACTTAGGCACTATCTGCCGAAAAGCCCCCTAACCCCCCATTCTAGGGGGAACCAGAATTTTCTCCCCCCTGACTGTTTCACTGTCATGAAACAGTAATTTACAAGGTTATCTAAGGATAGCTAAATTGTTGTGGCTCATGGCTTTAACCCAGTGTTCT
>DATNPI010000146.1:0-6165 GCA_036703325.1 Coleofasciculaceae cyanobacterium | reverse complement strand
CCCAGAGTTTGAAACGTTCTACACCAAGAACATTCTGTTAAATGAGGGTATCCGGGCTTGGATGGCTCCTCAAGACCAGCCTCACGAACACTTTGAGTTCCCTGAGGAAGTTCTGCCTCGCGGTAACGCTCTGTAAAACATTTTGACGGTGAATGCTGAACTCTAAATCTTCAGCATTCATCACCTTAAATCATTCGTCATTTTGAAAAGGTAATACCCTGTGGTAACACTCTCTAGTAATTCAATGGTTGCAGGGAATCGTGACCAAGAATCATCAGGTTTTGCCTGGTGGGCTGGTAACGCCCGTCTGATCAACCTCTCCGGTAAGTTACTGGGTGCTCACGTTGCCCATTCTGGACTGATTGTCTTCTGGGCTGGAGCAATGACTCTGTTTGAGGTAGCTCACTTCGTGCCCGAAAAGCCCATGTACGAACAGGGCTTAATCTTACTGCCTCACCTTGCCACTCTTGGCTGGGGCGTTGGTCCCGGTGGTGAAGTCATCGACATCTTCCCCTACTTTGTGGTTGGTGTGCTGCACCTGATTTCATCCGCTGTACTAGGACTTGGCGGTATATACCACGCTGTTCGCGGTCCTGAAACCTTAGAAGAATACTCTGGCTTCTTTGGTTACGACTGGAAAGACAAGAACAAGATGACCACCATCTTGGGATTCCACCTAATTGTGTTAGGGATTGGTGCTTTCCTGCTGGTGATCAAAGCGATGTTCGTGGGTGGCGTGTACGACACTTGGGCACCGGGTGGTGGTGATGTCCGCCTTATTTCCAACCCAACGCTGAACCCAGCTATTATCTTCGGTTATCTGCTGAAGGCTCCCTTCGGTGGTGAAGGCTGGATTATCAGCGTCAATAACATGGAAGATATCATCGGCGGTCATATCTGGGTCGGTCTGGTCTGCATTTTCGGCGGCATCTATCATGTCCTCACCAAGCCTTTCGCTTGGGCTCGTCGCGCCTTCATCTGGTCTGGAGAAGCTTACCTCTCCTACAGCCTAGGTGCGTTGTCCATGATGGGCTTTATTGCCGCTTGCTATGTCTGGTTCAACAACACCGCTTACCCCAGCGAATTCTACGGTCCGACTGGTCCTGAGGCTTCTCAAGCCCAAGCGCTGACCTTCTTGATTCGTGACCAACGCTTGGGTGCCAACGTTGGTTCTGCTCAAGGCCCAACGGGTCTAGGTAAGTACCTGATGCGCTCTCCGACTGGTGAAATCATCTTCGGTGGTGAAACAATGCGCTTCTGGGATTTCCAAGGTCCCTGGTTAGAGCCTCTGCGTGGTCCCAATGGTCTTGACCTCAACAAGATCAACAATGACATTCAACCTTGGCAAGCTCGTCGCGCTGCTGAGTACATGACTCATGCTCCTTTGGGTTCTCTGAACTCGGTTGGTGGCGTTGCTACGGAGATTAACTCCTTCAACTATGTATCTCCACGTTCTTGGTTAGCCTGTTTCCACTTTGTCATGGGCTTCTTCTTCCTAGTCGGTCACCTCTGGCATGCTGGTCGCGCTCGTGCGGCTGC
Organism: Coleofasciculaceae cyanobacterium; assembly: GCA_036703325.1. Classification (GTDB taxonomy): domain Bacteria; phylum Cyanobacteriota; class Cyanobacteriia; order Cyanobacteriales; family Coleofasciculaceae; genus DATNPI01. The sequence continues at coordinate 4,626 of DATNPI010000146.1, read as the reverse complement.
GGCTGGATTTGAAAAAGGCATCGACCGTTCTACTGAGCCAGTTTTGGCTATGCCTGATCTCGACTAGATTGCTGGATTGATTCAGTTCAGAATTAAAACTTAAATAATTAAAAGGCTCCTGTGTACAATCAGGAGCCTTTTTTTAGCTGAAATCGCGAGCAGCCCCACGTCTGACACGAAGGGCAGCGTGGGATGAATCGCGGTCAGTCGATGGGATTCAATAGCCCTGAGACGGATTCAAAATTAGTTCACTGGAGTTACCTAATCAGGATTTGGCTTGGCTAGCACATCATTGAGAATCTTTAGCAACTCGGCATTTGATAGCTGAGGCGATCGCATTTTAAGTCATGTGTTCCCACTAAGAAAAAATGGGAGCCGATAGTCAACTTCGCCTACTAATACTTCAGAAGACACAGTACATTCGTACTTTCGGTAAGTATCTAGTGTGCTATGGCTTATCGGTCCCACCTGCCGATCCTTATTGAGAGAAGAACACTGAAAGCTAATATAGCTTTGTTGAAAATTAATGTCAACACTAATAGAAATAATTCTCAATAACTTCTTTTTCCGGTTTCTTGGATCGAACTCAGCTATGATTGTTCAGGACTTTAAGCTGACCTGCCTTAGGCTTAGCCTCTTATGACTCTCCAACTGCGTGTCCATGTACCCCCTCACCCACTGATTAAGCACTGGCTAGGCGTTGCCCGTGATGCTGCCACGCCTTCGTCGCTTTTCAAGATCGCGATGATAGAGTTGGGACGCTGGCTGACCTACGAAGCGATTCGCGACTGGTTGCCAACCATGAATCTCATGGTGCAGACGCCCTTGGCTCCCTGTCCAGCGACGATGGTAAATCCAGAGGTGCCTTTGGTGGTGGTGCCAATTCTGCGGGCGGGACTGGCATTATTAGAGGGAGCTCAGACCTTGCTGCCTTTGGCATCGATTTACCATCTTGGCGTGGTACGGGATGAGGAAACATTGGAAGCCAACTGTTACTTAAATAAATTGCCTGATCAGCTCGACCCCAAGACACAAGTTCTTATCACTGACCCAATGCTGGCCACTGGCGGGTCGATTATGCTGACAATGGCAGAACTGACTAAGCGTGGTGTCGATCCTGCCTTAACACGGATTATTAGTGTGGTTGCCGCTCCCCCAGCGTTACAAAAGCTGGGTGCTGCTTATCCGAGTTTGACCATCTATACGGCAATGATTGACGAGGGACTCAATAGTCAGGGATATATTGTGCCAGGATTGGGGGATGCAGGCGATCGCAGCTTTGGCACATGACATCCTCCCGAAGCTAACCGCTACCCGGTATAGCCTGGGCTTCCTTAACTGGTGATAAGTATTTCCACTTACTTTACTTACGGGTTTTTCGCCTCTTACCTAGCCACAAATGAAGTCGTAAGTCCTGTTAAAGTTAGCGTATGAAGCAAAAAGTTCTCCCTCTGGCGTTCCACACTCGCCGCTTCTCCCCTTAGTAGGCAGGAGGGACGGCTAACCGCTAATCTTGAGGAAAGTTGCGTTTAAACAATCAAGGGCACAAGAGTAAAGATGAGTCAGCGCGATGGTTTTACAAGCGGATTTCTGGCTGGAGCCGTAGTTGGCGGATTGGTTGGTGGACTAATCGGAGCGCTGGTTACTGCTCAACGCGACAATGACAACAAAGAAGAGCCTGAGCCGTCTTTGCTTAATTCCAGCCGAGCGGAAGCTAAGGCAATTAAAGGCAGAAGGCGTCAGCTCAAGACAGAAGACAGCATTGAAGTGGCTCGTCGCAGCTTAGAGGATAAAATCGCCCAGCTGAATACAGCAATTGACGATGTTCGTCAGCAGCTGGGTACCGTAAATGGAAACGCAGAGAAACTAGACCAGGAGCGATCGCTCGATTGATGAAACGTGAAACTCACTCGTCTTCCTTGCTGTTGTCTAACATTGTTAACATAGCTTGGGAAATCCGGAACGCGATGATATCCGTTAAACTAACAGAAACCATGCGAGAAAGCCCAACGTAAAGAAGGCGTATCTTCCCTAAACGCTTTCTATCATGGGATGATTGCGCAAAATAGTACCGTGGGGCACACGGGAACTTATACGCTTGGGGAGAGGCGGACTGCTGCTGTGAGGTGGATAACTGCGTCATCGCCAGTCTGCTCGTTTAGCCAAGAATCCCTCTGAGACAGACCGGAGGGAGTGCCAATTCAAGGCTTAACCTGTCATCAAAAATTATCAAGGAAGCTTTTCAATCCATGAGTGCTACAGAACTGCTGACCAACAGTCTCGCTAACTTTCTCAACATCTATCTACTTCTAATATTTGTCCGGATTCTCTTAACGTGGTTTCCCACAGTCAACTGGATGAACCAGGTAGCTTCTTTCTTAAGCCCCATTACTGACCCCTACCTCAACGTTTTCCGTTCATTCATTCCACCGCTCGGAGGTTTGGATATATCTCCCATCCTGGCAATTATAGTCCTGCAAGTCGTAGCTCAACTGTTTGTGAGCATCTCTTAACAGAAATGCTGAGGATGAGAGAAAATTTAAGGTCTATGGAACTATTACTGGGTCAAAAGCCGGGAAAAATCACCCTAATACTTCATCGGCGAACTTTGCCCGTAAAACCTGAGGCTTTGAATTGCTTGAGCTGCAAGGGCGTTGGTTGATTAGCCGAAACAGAAATTCTCAGTTCAAAATCACTGACGCCCGGTGGCACTTCTTCAATCGAACCTAACCGGGTACGATTCTGTAGAATCGGCTCATTATTGGCATCGTAGATGCGACCAAAAATGTCAGCATTGACAACCATTTTGCCAGACTTGTTCTCGGCTTTGCCGGTGACCAGGAAGCACTTAGCCTCGCCGGTGGTTCCACCGGGTGTCACAGTTCCTTGTGCTAACTCCGGAGGACATTCATGGTAAGAAAGGTCAGACAGTTGGATCGGGGTTAATGCCAAAGCCGAGGGGGTAAACACCCAACTGATAATCCAGAAAAGACAAGAAACAGCAACGGTAGCCAACCAACCTCGAAATCGCATAAATCGCACCAGTAACGAATGTTTACCCATAACTCTAACCCTCAGCTTAACGCGAATTGGCGATTCCAAGTCCTGAGTATTACTTGGTGATTACCCTGGATGCCTCTAGCCGTGATCTAGTCCGTTGACTTGACGTGCCATGACCCCAGCCGAGATCGAATCTATTCTGCAAGCAGCCTTTATTCAATGTGAGGTGGTTTTATGCCCACTCACTGACCAGCAGAAAGAAATTTTGCTGCAAGTGGTTGCTGAGTCACTGACTCACGAATCATCAATCTCATCGGCAAATGGCGATCGCGATAGCGAGACAACAAATCCTCTAGACGAATTGACAACCCAACAGCGTCAAGCGCTATTGGAGTTTGTTAAGGAACAGGAAAAACTAGATCATCCTTGGAAAATCAAATTACTCAACGATTGGCTGCATAATCGCGACTCTGGAACTGTACAGTTTATTCGCGATCAGTATGGTCCTCAATGGCTTAATCGCGTTAAGGCAGTGCATCTGAGACAGTATTTAGAAGCTGAAATCTCGTCGAATGATTTAAAGCTGAAGGTAGGCGATCGCATCGAAGTCTCCAATGGGCTATGGGAGTGGGTGCAAGAAAATGGCCCCTGTAGCCGCGAGTGGTTTCCTTGCACGGTTGTGAGGCTTTCTCACAGGACAGACAGCGACGGTTCATACCACAATGGTGTCATTCGCTTCGACAACGGCACCGAGTACGAAATTCAAGGTATTTGTGAATGGAATCGCTATAACTGGCGCTATGCTAGCGATTGATTCGTCTTTTGTTGCTTGGGGAGAGTAAAATCAGGGACTCAATCCAGAAGAGTATGATATCCAAACCCCTGGTAATGTGGATGGCGTTTACCGGGTGAGGTGATGAGGTATGGTATCGCTAAAGAGTAGTCATGTTTGTGAGTTTGGCGATTTTCAAACCCCAGATGACTTGGCTCACCAAGCGACTCAGATTTTAAAACAACTCAACATTGAACCTCAAGCCGTCTTAGAACCAACTTGTGGGCGCGGTTCATTCCTTCTTGCCGCGATTGAATCTTTCCCTGAAGCCCAACAGTTTGTTGGTGTTGAGATAAATGAAGCTCACATAGACAAGCTATATCAACAACTTGCCGTTAAAGGGGCGAATGCTCCTGTCAAAACTCTACACGCTGACTTCTTCAAGGTTGACTGGTCTGAAATCTTAGATAAACTACCTGAGCCAATTTTGGTGATTGGTAATCCACCTTGGGTAACTAATGCAACGCTAGGAGGGCTTCAAAGTTCTAATCTTCCAGAGAAGTCGAATTTTCAAAGGTTGAATGGATTGGATGCGCTTACAGGCAAGAGCAACTTTGATATCTCAGAATGGATGCTTCTCCAACACCTTGAATGGTTTAGGGAGCGGCATGGAACTATAGCGATGCTTTGTAAAACCTCTGTTGCTCGCAAGGTACTCATTCATGCTTGGAAGCACTATTACCCAATTCATGCAGCCCGGATTTACAAGTTCAATGCTATGAAATACTTTGGGGCAGCTGTAGAGGCTTGCCTTTTCATCGTTGAGCTTAGGAAACATTCACAGTCGAAGAACT
>DATNPI010000410.1:0-4270 GCA_036703325.1 Coleofasciculaceae cyanobacterium | reverse complement strand
GTCTCCAGTGGCGGTGGTCAACTAGCGGATATGGGCGATTGGGCACCTGCCTATTCCCTGTCGAAAACGGCACTAAATGCGGTCACAGGAATGATGGCGGCGGCACTCAAGGACAAACACATTGCTGTAAATTCTATTTGTCCGGGCTGGGTACGTACCGACATGGGTGGCTCCAATGCTTCACGCTCTGTTCAACAAGGAGCTGACACTGTGACATGGCTGGCGACGGAAGCACCTGCCGACTTAACAGGCAAGTTCTTGCGAGATCGAGAGATCATCCCCTGGTAAGTAGTCGAGCATAAACGACGTACACCAGCACACATGAAAATCTTTTGCTCCCCCTCATTTTCAAGTCAGTCGGGGAATTTATTAAACACAACGATCGCTAAATTAGGAGAAACAACTCATGATTGAACTTTACTATTGGACAACGCCAAACGGTCATAAAATTACAATGTTTCTGGAGGAAGTCGGACTGCCTTACACGATCGTTCCCGTTAATATTGGTACGGGCGATCAGTTTAAGCCTGACTTTCTCAAAATTGCCCCCAACAATCGCATTCCTGCCATTATTGACCGTGAACCCGTTGATGGTGGAGAGCCGATTTCAATCTTTGAGTCGGGTGCAATCTTGCTTTACCTGGCAGACAAAACTGGGAAGCTGATTCCAAGTGATTTACGCGATCGCGTTGAAGCCACCGAGTGGTTATTTTGGCAGATGGCGGGTCTTGGACCAATGGCAGGGCAAAATCACCACTTCAGCCAATATGCTCCAGAGAAGCTCCCCTATGCCATTGACCGCTATGTCAATGAAACGGGGCGTTTGTATGCTGTACTCAATAAGCGATTGGCAGATAGAGAGTTTGTAGCTGGCGACTATTCAATCGCTGATATTGCCGCCTATCCCTGGATCGTGCCGCACGAACGTCAAGGTCAGAAGCTAGAGGATTTTCCTAACTTGAAGCGCTGGTTTGAGACAATTCAGGCGCGTCCGGCAACGATTCGTGCCTATGAGAAGGCAGAAGCCTTCAAAAATCAGGCGCTCGATATTGAACAGTCGCGATCATTGCTATTTAACCAGTCGGCGACAACTGTGCAGCGCTAGGTGATTTTCTCAATTCGCCACCTTTGGCTTTCCTTCTCTAAGACAACCTGAGACTTTTCACCTTTAGACATTTAACCTATGACAGATATCAATTTACTTTCTCCCTATAAGCTCGGTAATCTCGAACTGCCAAACCGCATAGTCATGGCTCCTTTAACTCGCAATCGTGCAGGTAAAGGCAATGTTCCGGGTCCGCTCAACGCCACCTATTACGCCCAACGTGCTTCAGCAGGACTCGTCATCGCGGAAGCGACCCAAGTTTCTCCTCAAGGTCAGGGTTATCCCATGACGCCAGGGATTCATTCAGCGGAACAGGTGGAAGGTTGGAAGTTGGTGACAGATACTGTGCATCAGCAAGGAGGGAGAATTTTCCTGCAATTGTGGCATGTGGGACGGATTTCCCACCCCGATTTGCAACCCGATGGGGCGTTACCTGTTGCTCCTTCTGCGATCGCACCCAAAGGCGAGGCTGCAACCTATGAGGGAATGAAACCCTTTGTCACCCCTCGTGCTTTGGAAACTTCTGAGATTCCAGAGATTGTCGAACAGTACCGTCGCGGGGCAGAAAATGCGCTCCAAGCTGGTTTTGATGGTGTGGAGATTCATGGAGCCAATGGATATTTGTTGGATCAGTTTCTTCGGGATGGTACTAATCAGCGCACGGACGAGTATGGCGGTTCGATTGAAAATCGCGCTCGACTGCTGCTAGAAGTCACTTCTGCTGTGGCTGGAGTATGGGGCGGCGATCGAGTTGGAGTACGCCTTTCCCCCAGTGGGACGTTTAATGATATGCACGATTCTAATCCTTTGGCAACGTTCGGTTACGCGGCCGAGGCACTAAATCGCTTTGGGTTGGCTTATCTGCATATTGTTGAGGTGGCAGAGGCAGACCTAAGGCATGGTGGGACAGAGGTGCCGACCAGTGCTCTACGAGATCAGTTTACCGGTACATTGATGGTCAATGGCGGTTATAACCGCGATCGAGGCAACGGTGTGTTGGCAAAGGGAGAAGCGGATTTGGTTTCATTTGGCACTCTGTTTTTGGCGAATCCAGATTTGCCACAGCGATTTGCTTTGAATGCACCTCTGAATCAGGCAGATCCAACAACGTTTTATGGTGGTGCCGAGAAGGGGTACACAGATTATCCGTTCTGGAAAGCTGCTTGAAGAGCCAATCATACCCAATCCGGTTTTGATACGCCCTTTTTCAGCAATCCGCACAACCTTGTAGAGACGTACCGCCGGAACGTCTCTACGACCAGGAGTTAATCAGGTGTTTCTGTTCTCTTACGGGGATTTGGGATTCGGCAACGCGGGAATTACAAAGCTAACTAGCTTTCTCTAAATGATCGTTTTAGATTTTCTCAAATGTTTTTGGTACTTTCACTCCCAAAGTAACAACTCTCGCCACCATAAACAGACACAGCGCTAGCCACAAGAGCTGACTACTCTGGGACCACCAAGCAACTATTGCCACTGGGACAAATCCAACTATTGCAGCAGTTAATGTTGCTTTTCGGAGGATATGACCTTCTGTTAAACCCAGGAAGTATCCATCCAACATATAAGCAATTGAGCCGAAGCTGAGGATAGGCAGTAACCACCCCACGTAATTACTAATTGGGTCAATCACCTCTTTGTGGTTAGTCAAAAGCCCAAACAGAGGAACCGGAAATAGGTTAAAGACAAGTGCGAAGATGAGTCCCAAGATTAAACTAATTCCCCCAGAGATACGCACTAAGGGAAGTAACTGCTCGTTTGCTCCTTTGCCTCGAAAGATTCCCGCAAAGCTCTCGGTTGCGAAAGCCAACCCATCAATAAAGTAAGCTGCCAAAGTTACCACCTGTAAGAGTAACGTGTTGGTCGCCAGTACAACGGTTCCCAAACCCGAACTCAAGTTGGTGAACACTGCGAAGGTAGAGACAAGGGCAAAGGTACGCACTAAGATGTCTCCATTGAGAGCAAAGGTAGCTTTTAAGGCTGATGGGTCGAGGATGTGTGGGGCGATCGCTTTCACCTTACCAAGCCAGTGTTCTCGACAGACAAGAACTACCCCAATGAGCAACATCAGGTACTGACTAGCCGCTGTGGCAAAACCCGCCCCAGCGCTTTCCCACCCCCAGCGAACAATGAACAGGTAATCCAGTACTACATTTGCTCCATTACCGACTACCGACAACAGCAAAACCCTTCCACCCTTTTCACGCCCCAGAAACCAACCAATCAATACAAAGTTGAGCAGAGTGGCAGGTGCTCCCCAAATCAGGGCTTTGTAATAGGCAATCCCTGAAGACTTGACTTCTTGTGTCGCACTCAACAGAGCAAACCCAAGCTCTCGTAGCGGGTACTGCAACACTAGGATGATCAACCCTAGGCCTATGGCGAGTACAGCGTTACGCAAGAGAGTGAGTAGCACCGCCTCTTGGTCAGCACGTCCCACCGCTTGAGCGGTTGTCCCCGTAGTACCCATGCGTAAGAAGCCGAAAGTCCAGTAGATGTAGTTGAACAGAACAGTGGCTAAAGCGACTCCGGCTAAGTGACGAATTTCTGTCAGATGTCCCAGAAACGCCACATCAACTAAACCCGCGAGGGGAACCATGAGATTGGAGAGGATATTGACAAGCGCTAGTCGGAAGAAGCGATCGCGAAAATCGCCGTGGTTAGGCTTAGAGATATTGGGTAAAGGCATATACTGCTCTGGGGAGTAATTTCCTTACGGTCAAATGCCTTTAATTTCAGACGACTTGATTTCTGGCATTAGCCCTTTTTATAACTATTTCATTGAAATCCATGTCTTTCAAATCATTCTTTGAGTAGCTTTTATGCATAAAATCGATAGATATTAACGGAATTGATTACAGCGATTTTTATTTGAGTTCATACCTGCTAGCTTTTTGTCACTAGTCAGTGGTCAGTTGCTTTTGCTTTCTTCGGACAACTGGCAGAAGACAGAAAACCTAAGTGTAGATGGGTGCAAATTGAATGCACAGCAGCTTAGTTCGCTGTATGCCTGGTCATCCCCACCCTAGACCAGCTCGGCAGAAATAACCCACCAGCCTAGCCCGCATCTGGGAAACCCTCAAACTTCCATTGAAATGGTTTAGCAAACGTGCGATTGTAGTAAACAATAAAGTCAATAATTTTTTGCTTGAGGTCTTGGGTTGA
>DATNPI010000075.1:0-6325 GCA_036703325.1 Coleofasciculaceae cyanobacterium | reverse complement strand
TTTGTGTCAGGGCGATCGCTCCCGTGGTGGCTAGCCGGCACCAGTATGGCTGCAACCACCTTTTCTATAGATACCCCGCTCTACATTGCTGGTATTGTTGGTAACCGAGGGATTGCTGGTAACTGGGAGTGGTGGAGTTTTGGCATCTCCCATTTGATCATGGTCTACATCTTTGCCCGGATGTGGCGACGCTCAGAACTCGTGACCGATGCAGAACTGACAGAGCTTCGCTATGGTGGCAGGATGGCAGCCGTGCTGCGCGCAGTCAAAGCATTTCTCTTTGCCGTGCCTATCAACTGCATCGGCATCGGCTATGCCATGTTGGCGATGGTCAAAGTGGTGGACGCCCTGGAAATTTGGCAGAACCTTGGCATTCAACCCGGAGAGAATCTGAAATTCTTGAGTGTCTTGGGTGTCAGTATTCTGGTGTTAATCTACGCTGGCTTTGCTGGCCTATGGGGCGTCGTGACTACGGATTTCTTCCAGTTTGTTTTGGCATTACTGGGAGCGATCGTAGTAGCCTTCTTTGCCGTTAACTCCGTTGGTGGCATTCATGCCTTGGTTCCAGCAGTTCAGCAGGCAACAAAACAGGATGTCTTGTCATTTATACCCCTCACTACTGGGACTAGTGGCATTCGTTGGAGTGAGGCAGCAGGCATCACGGCCAGTACCTTTTTTGCCTACATTTTTGTTCAGTGGTGGTCATGGCGTCGCAGTGATGGCGGTGGTGAATTCATTCAGCGCCTGATTGCTGCCAAAGATGAACAGGAGGCGGAGAAATCAGCTTGGTTGTTCAATGTTCTGAACTATATTGTGCGAACCTGGCCCTGGATTATCGTGGCGCTGGTGGCGATTGTAGTCTATCCCGATTTACAAGACCGGGAGTTGGGCTATCCAAAACTGATGCTCGATTTTCTACCGCCGATGATGTTGGGGCTGGTGGTAGCCTCTCTGCTAGCTGCTTTTATGAGTACAGTCTCCACCTCGATTAACTGGGGTGCGTCTTTCGTAACTAACGACCTCTATCTGCGTTTTATTAAGCCAGATGCTACACAGGCTGAACTAGTTTTTGTTGGACGCCTCGCCTCTGTCTTAGTCACTGCTTTGGGTGCTGTGGCCGCGTTCTATGCCAAAGATGTCGCTACAGTGTTTCGGCTAGTGATTGCTATTGGTACGGGGTCGGGGTTGGTGTTGATTTTGCGTTGGTTCTGGTGGCGGATTAATGCCGCCGCTGAACTGACAGCGATTCTCGGCGGCTTTGTCGTAGGTTTGACGACCAGTGTTGTGCCTGCCTTGCAGATTTCTGACTTTGGCTGGCGTCTGATGTTCATCACGGTGAGTGTCGGCGTCTTGTGGATAAGCGTGTTGTTTCTAACTCCACCGGAGTCTGATGATACCTTGGACAAATTCTACCGACAGGCACGACCTGGTGGGCCGGGTTGGAGGCGTCAGCGCGATCGCACCGACTTAGCACCCGCTCAAGATTTAGGAAAGGACATCCAACGGGTTTTAGCTTCTATCTTGTTAATGTTTGGAGCAATGTTTGCTATTGGTGGCTTTTTGCTGCTCCAGTCGATAACTGGGTGGGTGTCACTAATTGCTGCTGTAGTGGGCGGGATATGGTTGCGTCAGCTCAATAAGTCTAAAGCTTTGCCTCTGTCATAGAGCGGGACTGGATGACGAGAGCTGACCACTTTGATCGACGGTAGGATAGAGAAAGAGAGATTAACAAATCTTCATTGGCCTTTTCAGCAAACTACCGCGTCTGTCTATAACTATGGCTTTCTTTCGTCAGGTTGTTGCCCCATTCCTAATAGTATTGGTCTTTTTGGTGGCTTTAGTAGCCGTCAGTTCTCGGATATTCTTGCCGTCAGATATGGCAGCCCCTGCACCGATTGAGGACGTTGATTCTGCTAGTGTGCAGTCACCGACAGGAAATGCCGCTGCTGGGTTGCCAGCGATGGATGAGCCAACATTACCGACCTCTGCTGGGTCGATCGTCAAGTAAAGTTCTGCCAGTACTGGTGACTAATCAACTATTAGCGGACTATCAGCTGCGCCTTGGGTCAGGGCGAGAACGAGCTACCTTGGTGAAGTTCCTACAGCTGAGTTACCAAGAGCTTTTCCCAGGGCAGGGTGATTTTTCTCATCTGCCAGAAACAGTTAGGCGGTACTTTTCTAGAGAAACGCCTTTATGGTGGGTGGAATCAGCTGATGCAACAGTTAATGGAGGCTCACCAATTGTCCCACCTCCGCTGAGTCAGCCGGTAGCTTGTCTGTGGATGGGGAATGCGATCGATCAGTTACAAGGCGATCGCCATGCTCATATTTTTTTGCTTTATGTAATGCCAGAACATCGGCGTCGAGGCGTTGGTTCGGCACTGATGCGTCATGCTGAAGACTGGGCAAGGGCAAGAGGCGATCGCCAAATTGGGCTGCAAGTCTTTCAATCCAACAAACCAGCTCTGAATCTTTACCATCGCCTAGGTTACCAAACTCAATCCCTCTGGATGGTTAAATCTCTCCACCCTCAGTCCCTAGAATGAATGATGTCGCCAGTCAACCGATACAACCCTAATTTGAAAATAGAGGGGGAGAGGGGGAGAAAAGAAATTTTCATCCTTTGTTACGGGCGACAGCGCATGGCGTCTAATCCAAAATCCAAAATCGTTCGACTGAGCGCTCACGCCGAAGTCCAAAATCTAAAATCCAAAATCCCCAGTCAACGAGATTAGGGAAAAAATTATTAAGTGTCGCGGGAAGAGACTGGTGTAAATGGATTGAATACGATACTTTATCAAGTATGTATGATGATGACGATCTGAGTGTACTCGATGCGGTAGCTGATCTAGAAAGTCCTCTAGATGACTTAGAGCCAGTTGATGCCGAGTCAGAAGCTCAAAAGCCTAATCCAGAAGCGATGCTGGCACTGTTAACGGCCCCGGAGACGCCGCAACGGATGCTGGCGGCGCGTGCATTTTGTGAACTTCAAGATGAGCGGGCGATTCCTCATCTGATTCACTTGTTGAAAGATGTGTGCCCGTTAGTGCGGGTGAGTGCTGCCTATGCCTTGGGACGCAATCCTAGTTCAAGGGCAGTGGAACCGTTGATTGAGCAGTTCAATCACGATTGGAATGGTTATGTGCGTAAAGGAGTTGTCTGGGCTTTGGGGAACTGCCGCGATCGCCGCGCCTTGCCTTCTCTGACTGACGCCCTGAAAAGTGATATCTCAGCAGTGCGTTTGTGGGCGGCTAGTGCTCTGGCGCAAATGGCGGAGTTGGAGTATGAAGACATTGTCGCATCGATTCCACCGCTAATTTCTGCTTTAATACAAGACCCTGTGGCAGCCGTGCGGAGTAATTGTGCTTGGTCATTAGGACAGCTGTGCCGGGAACTTCCTTCTAATGCAGTCTATGGAGGCGTCATTGATGGGTTGATTGAAGCGTTTGCAGAAGATGAAGATATGGGGGTTCGGGAAGACGCAAAAGCCGCACTGTTGAGAGTGGGCGACCCTCGTGGTCTTCAGATGATTGAATCGTTGGAAATGGAAGGCTTTTTGTAGTCAATTACCTGAAATAGTGTTAATACTCAGGTTGACTACAGGATGCGATCGCGCATCTTGATTGCCTACTTTAACGTAACTTACCGCACTATCTAAGCGAAAAGCGCCCTAACCCCCCAATTCTGGAGGGAACAAGAATTTTCTCCTCCCTCTCGTTGGGAGATTGGGGGCTAGTGCGTAAGTCATAGTTAAATGCACAACAGCTTATTACTCCACCCCAAGCTGCACTTGCACTCTTTCAACATTGTTAAACGGCTGATTCTGTCGCCCAGGATAAAGAGTAATTGGAGAAGAAAGCGAGTCGTTGGTAATGACTTGCACACTATCACTTACCTGCAATATTCCTGTCTGTTGCCCGATCAAATTGTTATCAGTTCCAGCACTATTGACTGTAGTAGTTGAAGCATTGCTGAGTGTAAGGACTGAATTATTTTCTAAAAAGAATCTATTAAAGTCAGCTCCTATTGTTCTATTATTAATACCAACAAGAGATTCACCAGATAAGCTAAATCCCCCAGTTCTGGAGTTTGATGCTACAGTTGGCTCTGCATGAACTGAGCTAGCTAACCCTGTGATAGCCGCCAGAACTCCCAGGGCTGTAAGAATTCTGTGTCTCATGGATTTTCTCCTAATAAGAGTTCGTTACTCTTTATGGTTCTAAAATCGAGTAACTTTTATCTCTATCGGAGGTTTATGTGATGAGTAAACAGCCATCTACTTTTAGATAGATTTTTGTATAGAGGTAATAAGTGGTGGCCAGGGGCAATCTGCTTTACACAATGCTGTAAAAGGGTGTTCTGTCTTCTGTCAGTTGTCCGTCCTCCGTTACAACTGACATCTTGCACCATTCTCATTAAACTGTCGGTGAAGGTTTGTAGGGACGGGTTTGACTTTCAATGTGGCTACCAATAGACAATTCTTGTAAACCCGCCCCAACCGATGTATTGGTCGATAGGTGAGGGCGGGTTTACATCTCTTTGCTGTTGAGTATGTGGGCTTTAGGTGAAACCCGCCCCTACAGCAGGCTTGAAAATGTTGCAAGATCTCAGTTACAACTGACTATTGACTACTGACTACTGACAAAAAACTATCCGGTAAATATGCAAGTTAAATGTGTAATAGCTTATTAAAGATGCGCTAACTTTGCAAAACCCAGCGACGGAAGAGTTCCACAATAATCTGCCAGCCACCCTCTCTCTCTTGAACTACATCGTGGCGCTTCAGAGTCTTGAGGGCTTCCTGCAAAGTTTCCTCCTCCATAGCCGTAACCTGAGCTAAGGCGTCAATGCTTAACCCCTCTGGGTGGGGTGCCAATGCTTTTAGTATCGCCTGCTGCCCAGAAGCCCCTCGTGCTGCCTGTCCCCAAACGCCATCGAAGTAGTAGCGCCCTCGCTTGAATAATTCAGGGTCGTTTATGACGGTTTCCACGTCCTCTACGGTGAAGACTGGGTCGCGGGGGCGTCCTTGCTCGAAAACATAGTCATTGTAGCGGCGAACAAGTTGGAATCCTACGAGCTGAACTAAATAGGGTTGACCTGCTGTGAGGGCGTAGATTTGGTCTAGGGCTTCGGGGGTGTAGTCGAGGGGGAACTCTTCATCGGGGTTGGCGAGAATCTGGCGGGTAGCCCCAGGTTGCAGGAAGCCAACGTGGATGGGGATGACGCTGGCGAAGAAGGGTTGGAAGTAATCGGCTGTCATCTCTTCCAAGGTGTGCAAACCTGCAAAGGCGAATGCCACTTTGGAACTCATTTGCACCAGCCCCCGCAGATACCCCATGAAGTCTTTGGGAATTTTCTGAGCTTCTATCAGTTCCTCGATTTTCTCGAACTCGTCTAGGGCGACAATTAACCCACCGCTAAGATGTGCTCCGACCTGTTTCAAATATCGTTCAAAGGTACGGTAGGGAATGTTCAGCAATTCTGCATCAGGTGGAGGTGTGCAGCCTGTCGCATCGGAAATTGCATCAGTAATCGCCATCAGCACTTCCCCGACTCCTTGAGAAGTAGCTCCCATGTTTAGTAGGTTGATATAGGCTACTTTTACCTCTGACCCCAGACAATTAGCGGCGTTACGGAGGATGGAGGTTTTTCCCATGCGTCGATGACCGTACAGAACGACAGATTGCAGGTGATGACCCATAACCCAGAATTCTTCTAGCTGTCTGAGTATGTCTTCTCGCCCGACAAAGAGATTCCCCTCAACTGGGTCGCCAACCACATAGGGATTACGCACTTGCTCGGTGATGGAAATTTCTCCTACCTTACTAGCAACCCGCAGTAAAGCTTCTTTCCAAGCTTGAGCGATATCCCTGATTAATTCTCGCTCTGCTTCAGGCAGCAACTGGTCTTTGTCTAGGAGGTCTGTCAACTTCCCTAGCGCACGGTTAAGAGCGAAAGATTGGGCAGCGCGAGATACGCTGCGTTGAACAATCTGGACTTCCTCAACTACCTGACACAAAGAAGCAACTGCTTTCCAAGTATCTGGACGTAGGGAAACTTTGGGTAAATTAGGTAGAGGAAGTATAGCGATAGTAGCTAGCTCATCGGCATCGTAAAAGACTGCTATGGTGTTGGCTAAGGTAAACATTTCCTCACCATAAGGTACGGAATGCACTTGCTTTACAGCGAACGCTTCAGCTGCCTCATGTGGCAATCCTTTATGGAGATACCAAAAACCAGCCGCAGCAGCGTGGGCAGAGGTGTCTAAGCGAAGCCTAAAATGAGCTGAGTTTGCAGCTATGCTCCACTTCTCTGAGGCAAAACG
>DATNPI010000757.1:0-3511 GCA_036703325.1 Coleofasciculaceae cyanobacterium | reverse complement strand
TTGGCAGGGAAAAGCAAATTTGCTTTAAAAGTCGTACTCGACCAACTGGAGTTATTGGATTTACTGAGTTTCCGCCCTGAGTACGTTCAAGTTGGCATCAGCATCCTCCAGACAGAACTTGACAGATTTGAGGAAGCGGTTGCACACCAGACTGACTATGAA
The DNA here is from genome assembly GCA_036703325.1 of Coleofasciculaceae cyanobacterium. GTDB lineage: Bacteria > Cyanobacteriota > Cyanobacteriia > Cyanobacteriales > Coleofasciculaceae > DATNPI01. Next base: position 3,349 of record DATNPI010000757.1, on the reverse strand, counting down.
CCGTCGCAAGTTCTCCTCTTCTGCGGTCACATGATTGACAACATCGTTAAGTCTGAGTGGGAGAGGGGGAGAGAGGGAGAAGGGGAAAAAATTTAATAATGACTATGTAAACGGAAGTGATATAACCCCTCAATTCTGGGCAGGGTCGTTTCATTCCCTGTTGGAGAGGAGATAGCAGGGGAAGCAGAGGAAGCACTTTTTGTTGATTTTCTCCCTATCTCCCCCCCTCTGCCTATTTCCCTATCTCCCCCTCTCCCTGATTGGCATTGGAACTGATGGAAAACTTCTGCCGACCTGGTCTAGGCAAATGCCGAGGCACAATTCAGCATTTAGCCGTTCTTCTTTAGCAAAACATCACGAGAATTGCATTCTCTACACAGTTAAACTTGTGTTCATACTCTGTATCGTAGTTTCCGTTAAATGGAAAGACCCTGTAGATATACTTTTGCCAATACACGTACAGCAGCTGTTATTCAAGTGAATAATTTCGCTGAATTGCCCGAAGCTTTGCACAACATTGGTCTTTACGGTACGCGCCCTACTTTAGTACTGGTAGGCGGAGCTAGTGGCATCAGCGAGGCTGACATGACTCGTCTGCAACGGTTGTTTGTAGAAGAGATTGCCCCAATCGCTCAAGAACTAGGAGTTGCTGTCGTGGATGGCGGCACTGATGCCGGCATTATGCGGTTTATTGGCAAAGCCCGTACTGAGATTGGTGCTACATTCCCTTTGATTGGCGTAGCCGCACTCGGTACAGTGATTCTCCCTAATGCTCCACCCCCCAACTCAGATGCTGCACCCCTAGAGTCGCACCACACTCACTTTGTGCTAGTTCCTGGCTCCAATTGGGGAGATGAATCACCTTGGTTAGCCCGCCTTGCCAGCGTGCTGTCTGAAGGATTCCCGTCAGTTACACTCGTGGTAAACGGCGGCGAAATTACTTTTCAAGATGTATCGTACAGTGTACAAGCAGACCGACCAGTGGTCGCCCTGGATGGTAGTGGGCGAACCGCTGATAAACTTGCCGCCGCGCTACGCGGGGAAGCAACCGATAGGAGAGCAAAACAACTGGCGGCATCGGGACAGGTGCAGAGCGTTGACCTGATAAAGAACCCCGCACGGTTAGCCACGGTAATTACAATGATGCTCTCTAGGATACTGCACCTCTAACTCGCACGGGTTTAGAGGCTCCAACCCTATTGCTTGCCCAAATCCAGCCTGAAACTTATAGGCAGCTTACTAAAACCAGGGAGCAAACAATGGCAAAAAAAAGTACGTATCGTGAGCCTATCAAGCAAGAGATGTGTGATCTAATCGAGACGATTGATCTAGAGGATTTGCAAAAGCGGTTTATGAAAAGCCGTTGGCTGGATCAAGTCCTATGGTTAGAAGGTCGAGCCGTTAAGTCTCGTAACCGACACTATACTCTGCGACTGATCACGATCATCGGAGGCGTCATCGTTCCTGCCTTAGTGAGTGTAAACAGCGCAAATGTCAGGGATCTGAAATTAAGAGAGTTCTTTGGTTGGACGGCTTTTGGATTGAGTCAGGCTGTTGCAATTAGCGCTGCTGTAGAAGAGCTGTTTCATTATGGCGAGAACTTTCGTCGCTATCGCAACACGGCGGAGGGAATGAAGATTGAGGGCTGGCAATTCTTTCAGCTGAGTGGGCCTTATAGCAGCGCTAAAAGTCACGCCGATGCCTATGCTACTTTTGCTGCCAATGTAGAAACCATCATCCAGAAAGATGTAGAAGGGTATGTCAGCCAGAGTACGCAGGCGGATGCACAGACAAAAGCGAGGGAGCAAGCTACAGTCGCTCAAAACCTGGCGCTTGCCAATATGCAGCTGAGGGAGCAATTGCAACAGCGGCCTGCTCCCAGTGTTGTTGAATTCCGCGATGGTTCCACTCTCCAAGGTAATCAGCCATCTACCCGAGAAGGTTTGTATGAAGAGGATGAGGATGAGTTTGTCACTCCTGACCAAATCCGAGGCAATCAATTTGGGGGAATGGCTAATCAGGGAGGGTTCGCTCCCAACTCGGCTCAAGCGGTTGCTAATGAAGAGGATGAAGATGAGTTTGTCACTCCTGACCAAATTCGAAACCCTAGCTTTGGACAACCCGGCAATCCGTGGGGGCTTCCCCCGACAAGGACTATTAGTAATCCAGTAACGCCTGCTTCTAACTTTTCCCAGTCCGTTGGAGATGAGGAAGATGAGTTTGTCACTCCCGACCAAATCCGAGGCAATCAATTTGGAGCAACTGGTAGCCAAGGAGGAATCGCCCCGACAAGCACCCTCCCCAAGTTAGTAACGCCCCCGCCCCCACCACTGGCAACGCCTGAGGTAGTAGCTGATATCCTCCAGTGTCCCCTCGAAGATACCCAGACTTATCTGCCTGGGGTGCTGGCAGCTCTGCAAGAAAAGGGTATTCTAGACAAGCCTACGCTGGTTGCAGCGATCGCTACCATCGGCGTAGAAACTGGTGGATTTTGTCCCATTAACGAATATGGCGGTGAGAGCTACTTCACAAGAGAGTACGAGGGCCGCGAAGACTTGGGCAACACTGAGCCTGGAGATGGCGTTCGTTTTCACGGACGCGGCTTTATACAAGCCACAGGTCGAGCAGTTTATCGCGAGTATAGTCAGAAGCTGGGATTGGGTAGTGCCCTTGAAGATAACCCAGAACTGGCTCTAGACCCTGAGATTTCAGCAAAAATTTTGGCTTGCTATTTTGCTGACCGGGGAGTGCATATTGCGGCAAAAAATAGTGACTGGCAAAAAGTTAGAAGACTAGTTAATGGCGGACTAAATGGATGGGATACATTCATTAATTATGTAAATAGAGCTTTGTCATTGATTAAGTAGGAGTTTTTGTCGTATAAGCTACAAATTCTTCAAACTGCTTTCTCTTATTGTTTTTGTTGCCATATTTTGCGTGAAAACCTTGATGACATGAAATACACAGAGCAACACCGTTGTTGATATCTAGCCTGAGATCCGGGTTATTTTTGTATGACTCCAGATGGTGAGCGTGGAGCTTTCTTGATTTCATGCCGCAGCATTGGCAGGTGTAGTGAGATCTTTCGTAAACAATTTTTCGCCACAAGCGATATCCTTCAAACTGCCTGCCAATTATCCTTTCTTCTTCTGTCAAGTCAGGGTTCCAATTAGGATTGTTACTCCCAGATCTGCTTTCAATAGCGCAGTTAGGGCATCTATGTCCTTGCTTAAAGCTACCAAAAGTTGCATCAAATACATGACCTTTTGGACATTCAAATATTAGTTTTTTGTTTGCATTGCTGTAAACTGCTGACAACAATTTATAATTTCCTTTTTCTATAATTTTT
>DATNPI010000394.1:0-1897 GCA_036703325.1 Coleofasciculaceae cyanobacterium | reverse complement strand
TGACAAGTTGAGTTCATTCTGATACAGACAGCCAATTCAACTTAAGTATTACTGCTTAGTCTCACCTAGGTTGAGCAAGCTTACTACCACCAAGGACACCAAAAGCACCCGTGTGACAGTTGAGGGTGCGGAATGTGGGTTACAAAGCGCATTCTATGTAGAGTTGCTGCCTAAGTCCTGTAATAGATAGAGCGAAATCATCTGGCGACTAATTGCTAAACGTTCCGTTGAGGCAAGCGTCAATCAGTTCCTCAATGCCGTTGACAGGCAACATCGGAATCCCTAGCTGACGAGCAAGTTCTTCCACCCTCATGTCATCCAGAAAGCAGGTATCGCCCTGTTTCAGCATCAGCGAAGGTAGGAGGATAGCATCGCCTAAATCTTTTCCCTTCAAACCCTCCAGCAAATCTTGTCCAGTGAGTAAGCCAGTAACAGTAATCTCCTGTCCCCAGTAATCACTGGAGAGCGCTACCAACCTCACTTCCAGTCCTTCTACTGCATTTAACTTTTGCACGAGAGGCTCAAAAGCTTTTTCAACAGCATTGCCGACTACCCAAGTCAAGCATCGCGGTATCTCCACTCGTCGTGGCAGTTTCTCAGAGGCGATGCCCTCAAACTGTTTGAGGAACTGGCGAGTGGAACCGACACCGTTGCCAATTTGAGGGTAGTCTTCATAATGAGATTCCGGCGGTAACTCTTCTCCAGCAATCAAAAACCACTCGTCCGCTAACCAAGCGAAAGTAGACCCCAATTGGTGGCGAAACTTGTTCTGAAGCATCTGAACTTGGCGTATCACCTCCACTGCCTTCTCGCGACTTACTGGCGTCAGTTCGTCTTCTTTTGGTCGAAAGCGCGTTAACCCCACAGGCACCACAGCCACTGAAGCAACCGCTGGCACGTCACCTGCGTAGAATTGCGCCAAATCCAGCAGGGTGCGTTCCAAGTGAATGCCATCATTGATCTCAGGACAAACAACCACCTGAGCATGAATTTGCAGGCGTCGCTCCTGGAACCACTTCAACTGCTCTAGAATCTGCCCAGCCCGATGATTTTTCAGCAAGCGTGTGCGAATATCCGGTTCAGTGGCATGAACAGATACATAGAGGGGGGATAACCGCATCTGTTCTATCCTGTCCCACTCTTTCTGGGTGAGATTGGTTAGGGTTAAGTAAGAACCATAGAGAAAGCTGAGGCGATAGTCATCGTCTTTCAGGTACAAACTCTGCCGCTTACCGGGTGGCTGCTGGTCAATGAAGCAAAAAGGGCAACGATTATTGCACTGAATCAAGCCATCAAACAAGGCTGTCTCAAATTCCAGCCCTAAATCGTCATCGTAGTCTTTCTCAATTTCTACCAAGTGACTCTTACCCGCCGCATCGAGGACTTCCAGTTCCAGCACTTCATCAGCACATAAAAACTGATAGTCGATGAGGTCGCGGGGACGTGTGCCGTTGATGGCAATAATCGCGTCCCCTGGTTCGAACCCAATTTCAGCGGCAATCGAGTCGGGGAGAACCTTGGTAATTAAAGCAGGACGAATCGAAGTCTCACTCATAGGGAACCGTACCGAGTAACAGCCCTAATGCCAGTCTAGCTAGATTGTGGCTGGTACTCTTGGTTAGTGATCGCCCTCAGGTATTCCTCAACACTCCGGCTGCGATCGCGCTCAAAATTGCCGCTCCAAACGCTAACCGATACCAGACAAATATCCAGGTACTTTGGGTTTGCAGGTAACGCAAAAGCCAGTCAATTGCCACATAGGACAAAATAGCCGATGAGATGAACCCTGCCATCAGCGAAACCAGTTGAGTTGCTTCTAACCCTTGTTGGAAGACATCGGCTAATTCCACTAAACCCGTTAAGGTAATTGCGGGAATGGCAAGTAAAAAAGAAAAAC
>DATNPI010000744.1:0-21323 GCA_036703325.1 Coleofasciculaceae cyanobacterium | reverse complement strand
GACAGGTTCCTTAAGGGAGATAGCAACGGTAAGCGGAGTGGCAAACCAAGGTTTAAGGTTCGGAATCGTTATAGGACATTTACCTATCCTCAGATGAAGGAAGGGTGCTTGCAGGGTAATCTGATTAACTTGCCAATGTTCGGCAAGGTTAAGGTTGTTCTGCATCGCCCTATTCCAGATGGGTTTAAAATCAAAACCGCGTCTGTCACTAAAAAAGCTGACGGCTTCTACCTGACACTCTCCCTAGAAGACAAAACCGTACCGGAAATTAAACCAGACTTCAGTCCAGACAAAATTACTGGTATTGATGTTGGTTTAAAAGAATTCCTGACTACTTCTGAAGGCGAAACGGTTTCTATCCCTCAGCATTACCGCAAGGCTCAAAAACGTTTACGGGTTACCCAGAAACGGGTATCACGCCGCAAAAAAGGAAGCAATCGTAGGCAAAAAGCGGTCAAACAACTTGGGAAGCAACACAAGAAAGTTGCAGACACACGGAAAGATTTCCACTTCAAGACAGCTAACTGGCTGTTGTCAAAACATGACGTAATCGCTCATGAGGATTTAAACGTTAAAGGACTTGCTCGTACACGATTGGCTAAATCTGTGTTGGATGCTGGGTGGTCAAGCTTCCTGTCGATACTGACAAACAAAGCCGAAAATGCTGGTTTGTTGGTTGTCCCAGTAAGCGCCCACAACACCTCACAAGATTGCTCCAATTGTGGCGAGAAAGTACCAAAAAAGCTGCATATTCGTTGGCATGATTGTCCGCACTGTGGGTGCAGTCTAGACCGTGACCACAACGCAGCTATCAACATCAAAAACAGAGCGGTAGGGCAGTCCGTTCTTAAAGCCAAGAGTCTCCGCGAGCGATAGCCGGATTGTCTTGGAAGCCTACACTGTACTCTTCGAGTACAGTGTAGGAGCTGTCACATAGAGAAAGTTTGCCTCTACCAAAAATAATAATCAGCTGATCACGATGGTAATGCAAAAAATTCCGAAACGAGTAACAACTGCCTTGATTAATGCCCTTGCTGCGGGTGTTGTGCCAAGAGTTGGTTTAGAAAATATAGCTGTTGGACGTGAAAAGGAAATCACCGCCCTCTCGCAAGACTTAGAAAACATTGCCGAAGGCGGTGCAGCATTTCGCTTTGTGGTGGGGCGTTATGGTTCAGGGAAAAGCTTTATGCTTCAACTGATTCGTAACCAGGCGATGGAGAAAGGTTTTGTGGTTGCTGATGCTGATTTATCGCCAGAACGCCGACTAGCAGGAGGCAACAATCAAGGTGTGGCAACCTATCGGGAATTAATGGGGAATATTGCCACAAGAACTAATCCTAGTGGAGGAGCGATCGCACTCATTCTGGAAAAATGGATTAGCACTATCCTCAGCCAAGTTGCACAAGATACCGGAAAGCGTCTTAATGACGAAGGCTTTGATGACCAAGTTGAAATCAAAATCCGGGAAGTTGTTGATAACCTGGAAGGCTTGGTACATGGATTTGACTTTGCCAATGTCATCATTGCCTATTGGCGTGGCTACCGCGAGGACAACAGCGACAAGAAAGATGCCGCACTGCGTTGGCTGCGGGGAGAATTTGCCACTAAAACGGAGGCAAAGTCAGCATTAGGAGTTCGCGTAATTATTGATGATGACACCTGGTATGACTACATAAAACTATTCGCAAAATTCGTATCTGACATCGGTTACAAAGGGCTTCTAATTCTGCTAGATGAAGCTGTCCATTTGTACAAAATTACCCACGCCGCTTCCCGTCAAAGTAACTATGACAAGCTTCTAGCAATGTTTAACGATGCCATGCAGGGCAAGGCAGAACACCTGGGTATCCTCGTGGGGGGAACGCCTCAGTTTTTGGAAGACTCACGCCGAGGACTGCACAGCGATGAAGCTTGGCGAACTCGATTAGCAAAGAGCCGTTTCCTCAAGGACGGGCTTCAAGATACTGCCGCGCCCGTCATTCAGTTGGAACCATTAACTCCGGAAGAACTCTCCAAGCTTCTGCAACGTTTAGCAGAGGTTCATGCTATTCATTACAATTCCAAAAAAGCTCTTTCAGCTCGTGAATTAGAGGAATTTAAGCAAGAAATCGTTAATCGTTTGGGTGCAGAAAAACTATCAACACCCCGTGAAGTTGTACGCGACTTGATCAGCGTCTTGAATATCCTTCAGCAAAACACGCAAATCACGTTCAAAGAATTAATTCATGGCTCCAATTTTCAGCCCACTCGTGCTGGAAAAAATTCTGATGTCGATGAAAAAAATGAATTTGCTGAATTCACGTTATAACTCCTGTAACCCACACTCCGCCGTAAAAAATTAGCCTATCTCCTCAAATGTGATGCTAAGGCGATGCCCGGAACAAACGAAAACAAAGGAACCCCATTCCGTGGAAAACAAAAACCTAAAGTTTCTGTCTCGTTTTTTTGAGGTATAGCTAAAGTTTAAGTTTGCAGCAGCAGCAGGCAAAAGATGGGAGGCATCAACGGCTGCAAATGCGAAGGGTTTAATGATGTTGTTATCCATTGTTTTTGTTAAGCTTTGGCAGTTTGACTATCAGCCTACTTGCGGGAAATGAACTACAGCACCTCAGGCTGTAGGCGTGATGGTTAGGCGCTTCCCCTAACTATTCACATTTCGTTCGCTACTATGCCACGCCCGGATAATTTCGTACTTAGTACTCACAACAAAAAAACTAACAGTATATTGATTTATTTGATGTCCAAAAGCTTAACCAAATGCAAGCTAGGATAAAAGCTTCTAGCTAAACACTGTGAGACTCAGGCGGTTTAGCCGTTGTGGCGTGGCTCATCAGTATGGTAGGTTGACAGTAAGGTATCGTGATACATAACTTATCTGTCGCACGCTATCCCCTAAAAACTAAGATAATTAGCCTTTAGGAAACTACCTAAGACTAAACAAGAGTTGCGCCGCGTTTGCTTCAACCAACGGTACGGATTTCTTGTAATGGTTGATGCTCGTTCCCCTAAAAGCCTGAACACTCCACATTGACACTAACTCACTTGATCCAAACTGACAGAGGGAACTATTGAGATGAGCTTGGGTAGCCAAAGCATAATCCCGGAAATCCTCAAAAACCACGAGACCGAACTATTGAAGGACTGGCTCTCTGAGCAACAGTCCGCTGGTATCCGCAAAGATCTAATCAGAGAGACGGAACTGCGGGAGGAGTGTAGAGAATTTCTTGACTTATTCAGTAAGACGGTACAGTCGGGTAACTTGACGGACATTCTAGCGCCGGAGTGGACTGATGTGCGAGAAATGCTCACCAGTGTTGCCCGCCTCAGGAGTCAAAAGGGCTTCACTCCCACAGAAACAGCAACCTTTGTTTTCTCGTTTAAGCAACCTCTATTTACCCGCCTACGCCAAGCACTCTTACAAGATGTTACAGCCCTCACTGAAGAGATTTGGTTAGGGACTACTCTACTCGACAAGCTAGGACTTTGGGCAACTGAGAGCTATCAGAAAGCCCGCGAAGAGGTGATTAGCCGCCAGCAAGAGGAGTTGCTGGAACTTTCGACGCCGGTTGCGAAGCTGTGGGAAGGCATCTTAGCCTTGCCTATTATTGGTACGCTGGATAGTGCCCGCACCCAAGTCATGATGGAATCCCTGTTACAGAAGATTGTAGAGACGGGTTCGGAAGTTGCCATTATTGACATTACAGGAGTGCCAACTGTAGATACCCTGACTGCTCAACACTTGCTGAAGACTGTAACTGCCGCTCGTCTGATGGGTGCTGATTGCATCATTAGCGGTATTCGCCCCCAGATTGCTCAAACGATTGTCTACCTGGGAGTGGATCTAGCCGATGTCATTACAAAGGCTACCTTAGCTGATGCCTTTGCTCTGGCTTTACAACGCACCGGATGCACCATCAGCCGTTCGCAAGCGCGATTTTAGGGGGTTAAGAGAGTAATGGAACGTATCCCCATACTCCAGATGGGCGAATTTTTATTAGTAACGATTCAGGTCGATATGCACGATCGCCTTGCAATGACGTTGCAGGATGACTTGACCAATCGGATTACCCAGACAAGCGCCCGTGGTGTACTAATTGATATTTCATCCCTAGATATGGTCGATTCCTTTATTGGACGAATCCTGGGAAACATTGCCAAAATGTCACGAGTGCTTGATGCTCAGACTGTAGTCGTAGGAATGCAGCCAGCGGTAGCCATTACATTGGTAGAGCTGGGCCTTTCCCTGACAGGTGTTCGCACAGCCTTAAACGTTGAGAAGGGCATGGCACTCCTGCGGGCATCGCTAAACGCGGTTCCAAGGGGGAGTGCGGATGGGTATGCCGAGACTTGAAACTATGAGTATCCAAGCCGCCTCTGACGTTGTTTTGGTTCGACAAGCCGTGCGTCAGTTGGCGGTAGAACTGGGGTTCAGTTTGGTAGACCAGACCAAAATCGTGACGGCGGCCAGCGAGTTAGCCCGCAACACCCTGGATTATGGGGGCGGGGGGACTGTAAAACTGGAAGGACTCCAGGAAGGAATTCGTCGCGGTCTGCGGCTAACTTTTGAAGACCAGGGACCAGGTATTCCGGATATTGAGCTGGCGTTAAAAGATGGCTACACAACCGGAGGCGGACTGGGAATGGGCTTAAGTGGTACCAAGCGACTCGTCAATGAATTTAATATCGTTTCCCAGGTGGGAAAAGGCACCTGCATCACTATTACTAAGTGGAAGTAAGCAAAGTCACCTTCTCCCGTTAAGCCTACGGCTATAACGGGAGCTTGGAAAGAGTCAGCTTTCCAGTAATAGGTGTCTACCGCAACAAGATTCTGTATGGCACACACGCATCATTATTCCCCTAGATGATGCCTCTGTAAGACCCCTGATTCGGGTCGCTCTAAGACAGGACATCTTTACAGAATTGGCGGTAAGGGGCTAGTTACATTTATTGGATTATCTCCATGCAACGTGTACCAGTAATTTCATCAGATGGGCGTTCACTAATGCCCACAAAGCCTTCAAGAGCCAGACGCTGGTTAAAGGAGGGAAAAGCTAAGATTTATCCCAACGACCTCAATATTTTTGCCATCCAGTTAATAGATGAACCATCTGGATACCAAACTCAAGATGTGGTCATCGGGATTGACCCTGGCAAGCTGTTTTCAGGTGTTGGAGTTCAAAGTAGCAAAGCCACTCTGCTCAAGCTTCACCTAATTTTACCGTTCCCAAATGTCACTAAAAAGATGACAGCGAGACGAATACTGAGGAGGGCAAGAAGAGGACGCCGAATCAATCGGAAGTTACCTTACGACCAACGCTGCCATCGGGCTAAACGTTTTGATAATCGAGTAGCCAAAAAGCTACCCCCTAGTATCAGGGCTAATCGTCAGCTAGAGCTTAGGATAGCTCAAGAAATCTGTCGATTATTCCCCGTCTCTGACATCGTCTATGAGTACATCAAAGCGCGTGGAGACTCATGTTTTAGCCCTGCAATGGTAGGGCAGCGCGTCATGCTGGAGGGGTTAGAACAAATTGCTCCAACATCAACTCAACTAGGTTGGCAAACTTCTAATCTCAGACAATGGCTGAAACTTGCCAAAAACAAAACCGACAAGTCAAAAGCTTGTGCAGAAACACACAGCAATGACGGTGTTGCGCTAGCCGCTAGCCATTTCATCAAATGGCAGGAATGGCAATCTAACAACGCTCGTGGTGGTAATTGGCTAGGCGAAATCTCTGTTACATCAGCACCGTTTAGAGTGATAGCCAAACCTAATATTTACAGGCGTCAGCTTCACTTCGAGAACCCTGAGAGTCACAAACCCAACCTCACTCAATATCGCAAGCGTAAAGGTGGAACAATTACACCTTTTGGATTCCGAACTGGTGACTTTGTCCAAGCTGAAAAAGCTGGACAAGTTTATAGAGGTTGGATTGGTGGTTACACGGAAACGGCAAAGTCTAAAAACGTATCGGTTTATGACATCAAATGGAGAAGAATTGGGCAATTCAGCCTTAACAAAGTCAGATTGCTTAAGCGCTCTACCAAATTACTCGTGGCAAAAGCGGCATCCTGACCGCCATTCCTCCCACCGCCAAGCCTGCGGCTATGACGGGGGACTCCTGGCGGTTGAAGTTGAAGAGCGGGAGAGAGGGAGAGCGGGAGATGGGGTGAGGGGGAGAATTCTCTAATCAGTCTGGATATGTAGCTTTGACATCCTTACCTTATTTCAAGCCTCTACAACAAAGCGTGGGATTTCACCTCCTCACCTCCTCACCCCCTCACCTCCTCCCCCCCTCACTTCCTCACCTCCTCACCCCCTCAACACAGTAACCAAACCATGAATAACTCTATTGCCCTACCCATATTAGAACCGAGTCAGGCGGGTGAAGCGCGACGAATGGCTCTTGCCTTCGCCAGCCGTCTCGGCTTTAACGAAACGGAGCGAGGGAAGGTCGGTCTTGTGGTAACCGAAGTCGCCAATAACCTGGTTCGGCATGCACAAGACGGAGTAATCCTCCTACAGGCTTTAGAAAACAACGGCATTGCGGGCGTGGAAATCTTAGCCTTGGATAAAGGGCCTGGGATTGATAATCTCAGTGAGTGCTTGCGGGACGGGTTTTCTACAGCTGGGACTCCTGGAAATGGGTTGGGGGCAGTGACGCGCCTCTCGGCTTTTTTCGATATTTATTCGGTTCCTACGGTGGGAACGGCGATTTTATCCCACCTCTGGGCTAGCCGCTTACCCGTAAATCAGCCACAGGAGAACCTGAAGCTGGGCGCGGTGTGTCTACCGATAAGGGGCGAGGAGGTTTCGGGCGATACCTGGGCAAGCGATCGCACTGACAATCACAGCCTGCTCTTGGTCGCTGATGGATTAGGTCATGGGCCTCAAGCTGCTAAGGCATCTTTAGAAGCCGTGAGGGTATTTCGGGAGAATGTCCGTTGTAGCCCACAAGAAATTCTGGAAGCGGCTCACGCAGCACTACGGAGTACGCGGGGAGCGGCTGTAGCGATCGCAGCAATAGACTTTGAATCCCAAACCGTTCTATTTGCAGGAATCGGCAACATTTCTGGTACGATTCTCTCCCCCGACGGAAGCTGTAACATGGTTTCCTACAACGGTACTGTTGGGCATGAGGTTCGCAAAATCAAAGAGTTTACCTACCCGTGGTCTCAAGGGAGTCTCTTGATCATGCACTCTGATGGATTAGCAACCCAGTGGCGCTTAGATCGCTACGCCGGACTTATTACCCGACATCCCAGCCTAATCGCGGGAGTGCTGTACCGAGACTTTAACCGAGGGCGTGACGATGTTACCGTGTTGGTCGCCAGAGGCTAGAGACTAATGACAACTGACCACTGACGACTGACTAATGACTAATGACAACCATTCTTACTGTCGAAATCCGCTATGAACAAGATGTTGTGTTAACCCGACAGCGGACACGACAGATTGCTCAAGCTTTAGGGTTTGATTCCCAAGATCAGACACGGATTGCCACGGCTGTCTCGGAAATCGCTCGCAATGCCTTCCAATATGCTAAAGGCGGGAAAGTTGAATTTCGGGTGGAAGGTGAATCACCCGCTAGCTTCCTAATTTGCGTTTCTGACAAGGGTTCAGGTATCCCCAATCTGAACAACATTCTGGATGGAAAGTATAAATCGACAACCGGAATGGGGGTAGGTATCTTTGGCAGTCAGCGGCTGATGGATCAGTTTCACATCAAGTCAACGCCAGAGCAGGGCACGACGGTGGTAATGGGAAAAACCTTGCCGAAGCGGACTCCAAAGGTGACAGCCGAACGCTTAGGACAAATTGCGGATGAGTTGGTGATGCGATCGCCTAAAAATCCGTTTGAGGAAATTCAGCAGCAAAACCAAGAACTGCTTCGCGCTTTAGAGGAGCTACAAAAGCGTGAGGAGCAGTTAACTCAGCTAAACCGGGAACTAGAAGACACAAATCGTGGCGTCGTTGCCTTGTATGCCGAATTAGATGAAAAAGCCACTTCCTTACAAAAGGCAAATGAACTCAAGACTCGATTTCTCTCGAACATGAGCCATGAGTTTCGCACACCACTTAACTCGATTATCTCTCTCTCTCGGCTTCTGCTGGATCGGATGGATGGTGAATTAACAGCAGAGCAAGAAAAGCAGGTAACGTTCATCCGCCAATCCGCTGAAGGTCTTTCGGAGTTAGTCAACGACCTTTTAGATTTGGCAAAGGTTGAGGCGGGAAAAGTTGAGGTTCGTCCGAATCAGTTTGAAGTGTGCGAACTATTTGGGACGTTGCGAGGTATGCTGCGCCCTCTCCTGGCCCATAACTCCTCGATTTCTCTAGTCTTTGAAGAACCGATTGGCGTTCCAACCCTCTATACCGATGAGGGTAAAGTTGCCCAGATTCTCAGGAACTTTATCTCCAATGCCTTAAAATTCACCGAAAAGGGTGAGGTTCGGATTGCCGCTGCCAGGAATGGCGACACAATTACCTTCTGTATAGCCGACACCGGGATTGGGATTGCACCGGAGGATCGGGAGCGGATTTTTGAGGACTTTATCCAGATCGAGTCTTCTCTTCAAAAAAAGGTGAAAGGGACAGGGCTAGGGCTGCCGCTTTCACGCAAGCTAGCTGAGTTATTGGGAGGAAGCGTCCGTGTCACCAGTACCTTAGGAGTTGGCTCGATATTTTATGCAACTATCCCCATCGTTTACCCTCATGCCTCGACAGAGATACCGATACCGCCAGTTAGGTTGGAGCTAGACCCAGTTCGCGCTCCCGTACTGGTGGTAGAAGACAACGCCCAAATGCTTTTCACTTACGAAAAGTACTTCGAGGAATCGAGTTATCAGATTGTCCCAGCGCGATCGCTCAATGAGGCAAAACAGGCACTTGATGGGTTTGAGCCGATCGCCATTATCCTAGATGTTTTGCTCGAAGGGCAGAACACCTGGGCTTTCCTTTCGGAACTGAAGGCTAATCCAGCCACACAAAATACTCCTATTCTGGTCGTCACTGTCATTGATAACGAGAAGCAAGCGATCGCTTTAGGAGCCGATGGGTTCTTGATTAAGCCTGTAGATAGATTGTCCCTCTTGAACAAACTCAATACGCTGGTGAAGCAAGATATCCAGCAAAAGCTCTTACTAATTGACGATGACTTGGTAGCCCAGTATTTGTCTAAGCAACTCTTGGTCGATACTCACTTCAACATCATTGAAGCCACCGATGCACGGGAGGGCATCCGCTTGGCACAGGTCGAAAAACCCTCTTGCATCGTTCTCGATCTGGTCATGCCTGGAATGGGTGGCATCGAGGTTCTAGACCAGCTCAAAAGCAACCCAGCTACTCGCCATATTCCCGTCATCATTAATACCTCAAAGCTGCTTGAGGAAGAAGAGCAAAGGTATCTTACTGACCACACGGTTGCGATACTCTCTAAAGAGAGTCCATCCCAAGAAGTGGCGAGTACCAAACTGCGGGAAGCACTTGTAAAAGCTGGGCTTACCCTAGAGGCTTGCGGGAAGGGTCAACTGAAGGTTGAAGAGTGAAGGATGAAGTATGAAACAACCCCATCATTAGAAACCGGAACTTGAAACTCTTGACTAGTAATTTTAGATTTTGGATTTTGGATTTTGGATTAAAAGAATTTTTGGGTTCATGCCCTGCCCCTTGTGGGCGGAATAAATCTAAAATCGTAAATCTAAAATCCTCAAGCCCCGTACCGCAAGTGGCGCGGGGTTAATCCAAAATCGTAAATCCAAAATCCAAAATCGTTTGACGTAACAATTGTTCGTGGCTATACGCCCTCACTAAAGCTCCGGCTCTCCAATTGAATGTTGGTTTTTCTTCATAAATAAATTTAGGGGCTTGTACCGATATTCTTGATGTTCATCCCTCGTACTTCATAGTTCACCCTATTTTGGTCATGCCTGAGCGTCCACTAATCACTGTCTTACACGTAGACGATAACGAAGCCAACCGTTATGTCGTTAACCGTATGCTGCGAAATGCCGGGTTTAATGTTGTGGAGGCTGCCACGGGTGAAACAGGGCTGCAAGCGGTAGCTGAAGCTAGGCCCGATTTGATTATCCTGGACGTGAAGCTTCCCGACATCAATGGCTTCGAACTTAGCCAGCGGCTCAAAGCCATTCCAGGTACGGCCTCTATCCCTATCCTCCTTCTATCCGCGAGTTTTGTTGAAAGTAAATACAAGGCACAGGGATTAGAGAGTGGGGCAGATGGTTACCTGGCTCAGCCTGTGGAGGCGATCGAGTTGGTCGCGACGGTCAAAGCGCTACTGCGGATGCGACAGGCTGAAGAGTCGGCGCGGCTGAGTGCGAGTGAGTGGCAAACCACATTTGATGCCATGAATGATGGGGTTTGTCTCCTGAACTGGGAAGGAAGAGTCCTGCGCTGTAACAGCGCGATGACGGAGTTGTTGAGAAAGCCGTTTAGCGAAATTCAAGGATGCCTATATCAGGATCTGATGCAAGCGATGCTGGAGGTTACGGAAATAACTCCCTTCACTCGTATCCAGGAAACTCGTCAACGGGAGTGCCGGGAACTGCGGTTCGGTGATCGATGGTTTTCTGTAACGACAGATCCAGTCTTCGATGGAGAGGGAGTTTTCACGGGTGCCGTCTACATTATGGCTGACATCACACAGCGCAAAGGGGCGGCAGAAGCGCTACGGGCAAGTGAAGAGCGCTTCCGCTTGTTGTTGGAAAATGTGGAAGACTACGCAATTTTCTTCCTTGATACTCAAGGGCGTGTTATGCGCTGGAGTACAGGGGCAGAACGCATTTTAGGCTATCAGGAAGCAGAAATCTTGGGAAAACCTGCCTCAATCATCTTTACGCCTGAAGACCTTGAGTGCGGTGAAGATAGGCAAGAACTGGAAAAGGCAGTGACGGAAGGTCGGGCTGAGGATGAACGCTGGCATATTCGTAAGGACGGTGCTCGTTTCTGGGCCAGTGGCATCACTACACCTTTACGAGATGAGACGGGACAGCTACGAGGCTTTTCTAAAATCATGCGCGACTTCACCGAACGTAAGCAAGCGGAAGATGAACGCGCCCAGCTACTTGCTCGTGAACAGGAAGCACGCGCCCAAGCGGAAGCAGCGAACCGCATGAAGGACGAGTTCTTGGCGACTTTGTCCCACGAACTTCGCTCCCCCTTGAACGCTATGCTGGGATGGATTCGGTTACTCAATAGTCGTAAGTTTGACGAAGTGACGACGACTCGCGCAATGGAGACGATTGAGCGTAGTGCCCGGTCACAAGCACAATTGGTTGAAGATTTACTTGATGTTTCCCGGATTATTCAGGGCAAGCTCCGCTTGAATGTTCGCTCCGTTGAACTTGCTTCGGTGATTGAGGCAGCGATGGATACGGTGCGTCCAGCAGCTGAAGCTAAAGCGATTCAACTCCAAACCGTACTCGAGCCGGCGGCAGGCCCGGTTGCAGGCGACTCCGATCGCTTGCAGCAAGTCGTCTGGAATTTGGTATCTAATGCCATCAAGTTCACCCCTAAGGGAGGGCGTGTTCAGGTGCGACTGGAACGAGTTAACTCTCATGTTGAGATTACGGTAACGGATACAGGTCAAGGCATCAACCCTGACTTTGTCCCCTATGTTTTCGAGCGGTTCCGGCAAGCTGATAGTTCGATCACCCGGTCATACAGTGGGCTGGGACTGGGTTTAGCGATCGTGCGTCACTTGGTAGAGTTACACGGTGGAACTGTTCGTGCAGATAGTCAGGGTGAGGGGCAGGGAGCAAGCTTTACGGTCAATCTGCCGGTCATGCCTGTCCGCGTAGATGTCAACAAGCCGGAGCGAGTACACCCAACGATTGAGGGTGGAGTGCCATTCGACAGCCCTCCATCGCTTCAGGGGATACGAGCGATCGTTGTTGACGATGAGCCTGATTCGCGGGAGTATATCATCACTCTACTAGAACAGTGTGGAGCGCAAGTAATTGCTGTTGCCTCGGCAAGTGAGGCGATTGAAGCCGTCTCACAGATGAAAGCCGATGTCTTGATCAGCGACATCGGGATGCCAGAGGAAGATGGCTACAGCTTAATCCGTAAGGTACGGGCACTCTCAACAGAGCAAGGGGGAAAGATTCCGGCTGTAGCGCTAACGGCATATGCTAGGGCTGAGGATCGAACGCGAGCGATCGCATCCGGATTTCAGATGCACATACCCAAGCCTGTGGAGCCAGCCGAATTAGCAACAGTAGTTGCGAGTCTGACTAGAACGCCTCGCGACTTTAAGGGTTAAGGCTTCAGTAACATCTTGGCTGAAGCACAATATTGGTAATGCCGTGCCCTAAAAACGATGGATTCTTTTGACAGACTTGCCCCCTTTATTCAGGACTATATCTACACCCAGGGCTGGACTGAATTGAGGCAAGTTCAAGTTGAAGCTTGCCGGGTAATTTTTGATACGGATGCTCACTTGTTAATTGCTGCTGGCACCGCCTCTGGCAAGACGGAAGCTGCCTTTGTGCCAGTTTTGACGCTGCTTCATCAAAACCCATCTGCAACAATTGGGGTACTCTACATTGGCCCTATCAAAGCACTAATCAACGACCAATTTGAACGCCTCAACGACTTACTCAAACAAGCCGATATCCCAGTTTACCCTTGGCACGGTGATGTCTCCCAAAGTCGCAAGCAACAGGTACTGAAAAATCCCAAAGGCGTACTGCAAATTACCCCAGAATCGTTGGAAAGCCTATTAATCAACAAAAACGCTGAACTGGTTCGCCTGTTTGGGGATTTACGGTTTGTGATTATCGACGAAATCCACGCCTTTATGGGTTCTGAACGCGGTTGCCAGATTCTCTGTCAGTTGGCACGCCTAGCCCGATGTATGCAAAAGCCACCGCGTCGCATTGGCTTGTCAGCAACTCTGGGTGATTACTCCCTTGCCGAGAAATGGTTGCAATCAGGAACCGAAACGCCAGTGATTACTCCTGAGATTCAGGGTGGGCAACGGAAAGTTCAGCTAGCTGTGGAGCATTTTTACATTTCTAACGAAGAGGAATCTGCCATTAACCCTAACTACAAGGGTTTTGCCCTCCCCAACCCCCCCAACTTTGGGGGGGAGAACACAGAGGAGGGGGAGGAAAGTCCGATTCCCGCCAACTTTCAGGTAGAGAAAAATCAGGTTTCCCCCAAAATTGGAGGGGACAAGAGAGGAGTGGAAAAGGAAAGTCCGGTTCCCCCCAGAATTGGCGGGAGCTTTAGTGAGGAGCTAGGGGGGCGAGAACGTAAGTCCTACTACCGATACATCTTCGACATCAGCAAATCCCGTAAGTGCCTCATCTTCGCCAACAATCGCACTAAAACCGAATCAGTCATTGCCAACCTGCGTCAAATTGCCCAATCCGAAGGCTTCCCAGATAATTATCACGTCCATCACGGCAGCATCTCTGCCTCACTGCGGGAAGCGGCTGAGGAAGCAATGCGCGACTCTACCCCAGCTGTCACAGCTGCAACTATCACCCTAGAATTAGGTATCGATATCGGGCAGTTAGAACGGGTGATTCAGCTAGATGCCCCCTTTTCTGTTGCTAGCTTCTTACAGAGGTTAGGACGTACCGGGAGGCGAGGTAGCCCTGCGGATATGCGGTTTGTTTGCACGGAAGATGAGCCATTAGGGGAAGAATCACTACCTGAACAAATCCCCTGGCAGTTGTTGCAGTGCATTGCCATCATCCAACTCTACATAGAAGAACGCTGGATTGAGCCAATACAGCCGCTTCAATACCCCTTCAGCCTGCTGTATCACCAGACAATGAGCATTCTGGCTTCGATGGGAGAACTCTCAGCCGCTGCCCTTGCTCAACAAGTTTTAACACTACCCACGTTTGCAGCAATCTCCAAACAGGATTTTCGGCAACTGCTACGCTATCTAATTGATATTGACCATATTCAACAGACGGAAAACGGTGGACTGATTATTGGTTTAACCGGCGAACGGATTGTCCGGAATTTCCACTTCTATGCCGTGTTTCCCGACAATAGAGAATATATTGTCCGGGATGAATCTGGGGAAATTGGCAGTATTGTCATGCCTCCACCGCCAGGAAATCGATTTGCCCTGGCAGGCAGAACTTGGGAAGTTTTGGAAATTGATTCAAAGAGAAAAACTGCCTTTGTTAAACAAGTTCAGGGTATTGCCAGTATTTCCTGGCGGGGTGGCAGTGGCAATATTCATACTAAAGTTCTGGAACGAATGAGACGCGTTCTGTTCGAGAATGTCCAGTATCCCTACTTGCAAACCGATGCGAAAGAGCGCCTGAAGGCAGTCCGCCAAATCGCTAAACTTGCTGGATTGGAGCAAGGGAATATCATTTCATTGGAAGGTAACACCTGCTGTATTTTTCCCTGGACTGGCACGATCGCTTATCGCACCTTAGAACGGTTTCTTAATTTCTTTGTGAGGAATTCTCTAGATATCAGAAGCATTGGAGGGATATCTCCCTATTTCCTAATCGTCAAATTAGGAAAAAGCACCTTTAACGAGCTTTACGAGGAAATTATTTGTTTTTGTGATAAAGAGTTGACAGCAGATGATTTGATTGCTTCTGTAGAAGCGCCAAAACTACAAAAATATGATGAATTCATCCCGAATAATTTGTTGCGTCAATCATTCGCTTGCGATTATCTAGATGTTGCGGAACTTCGGCAAATTATCAGGGGTTGGTAGATTGATTTTATAATTATCCCCTGGAGAGGGATGGACATCTATAAAAAATAAACGCAGGTAAAAAGGGAAACCAGCAGTTTTGCTGGCTTCTGGCTCCTGACTACTACCCTAAATCAACGTGCATTTAATTTCACCCACATACTTAGCTATGTTTTGAGAAGGCGATCGCTTTAAGTAAGTCCTGGCAGCTGAACTGGCTTCTCGTACTCCTGAGCAAGAGACAGCTGCCTTATTCATGAGGGGAGCGCTATATCAGTACAAGTACCTGCTCTGAATAAGCTTCAGAGCAGGTACTTGACGCTACCTTGCAATATCCCTAAATGCCAACCACAACCCCACACCCACTGAGCAAAGTCTGCCTTACTACGCCTGTACGGAAGAAAACTCAGTAGATGCTGCAAACCCTGCCAAAATGCCCTCACCAAGTGCTTCAACAGCTTGAAACTGGGCATCGGTTCGCCGTACTTGTTGAGCATTAACATGGTACTCTCCCCCCAATTGCGACCTTGGCAGTACAGATCCGAGAACTTATGACGCAACCGATATTGAATGACAGCATTCGGTTCAAAATGTATTTCCGTTCCTGCCAGCTGAACTCTCGAACAATAATCCATATCCCAGGCAGTAAGACAAGATTCATCGAACTCGCCCACAGCTTCATACACTGAGCGTTTCATGCCGACGTTACAGCCAAAGGCGTATGGTTTGTAAGGAGGCTTTGGATTTGGGACAAGCCCTGTGGCTTGTATATGCGCTCCATTCCCTATTAGCCAAGCGTCATTGAGCTTCGTATGATCGATCGCGCCAGCAACGAAGTCATACTTTTTAAGAGCCTCGCCCATTGCTGCCAACCATCCGGGCCCTACCTCATCGTCAGCTTCACAGAAGACAAATGCCTCACCCCTGGCAGCTTGGATACCAACTTTGTAGGAATGTGCCACTCCTCGCCTCGGTCTTGAGGGATTGTGTGCATCTACAATCCGCAGATTAGGCAAACGGTCTCGATACTGCTCTACGATTGCCATCGAATTATCGGTCGAGCCGTTATTCGAGACAATCACCTCCCAGGGTTCAGACCATTGCTGGTTCACTAGCGCTTCTAATTGAACAGCAATGGTATTAGCTCCATTAAAACAAGGAAGAATTACACTGAGCTTCATCAGTCTTTCTCTATTCCTATAATGGCGAAGTTAATTTTGTACAATTCCTTAGTCACACACCATCAAGCCCATATGCCGCCTGACGGGATAGACAACAATTCCTAACCTATGGCAACCGTAGATTGCATACCGTAGGCCTATGAGAGATAGAACTAGAAAATGAGAAACGTCAACGATGTTATCTAGTGAGAGAGCCACTGCTCCTCGGCAGACGTTGAAAATAGCGTTAATCTGCTGAGAGTTTTGTCAACCATCTACAAAGATTGGTCGATTGTGGAGACACCCTGCGATACATAGGTCTAGCGTTGTCGTCAAATGAGACAAGACGGTACTGAGGTTACCTGGCTTCGTTTCCATTGCTTCTCTGCTTTGGTGCCAGATTCCAAACCTCTCTTGTATCCGATTACGGACGAGGTAAGATTGTGCCAATTCCGATTAGCCAATATGGCTCGGTATGGGATGCTCCGGAACTGGTTCCGTTCCCCTAGAACAAAAAGGGTTAGCCAACCGAAGTCGCTCTGCTCTCTAATAAAGGGTGCAACAACTGTCCAATACATTAGATTCAATCTCCATATAATGCTAGGTGTGAAAGTCAAACCGATTCAGAACTTGGCTTCTGTTCTAATTTGAGCAGTTACACGACATCAATCTCACCGATCGCTTGATGAGATGACAACAATGTATACATGGGTATGCTTTAGTTGCTGTAGCTTTTTATACTAAATTAGTTGAGATTTGTTGAGTCGAGCTACAGCAACCAACCAGAGGCAGGCTTAAGGCAAAGTGCAACCACCTAAAAAAAGTCCTCTCTTGATCAAGAGAGAACTTAGCATTATATGGAGGCTTTAGTCTAATAAATAAGTGTCAAGAACTTGGAAAGATGCAAGACCCTCCAAATTGCAACTTGATAACTATCGCGCCTTTAACTGGCAATATTCAGGCCAAATGAGGAGTCAGGAGAGAACAGACTCGCACCGCAGAAATCCAAAATAATCTCTTTCTTCAGAGATCCAATCTCCAGCTATCGACGTATATACGTTTAGATTGCTTATTTACAGTTAGGAGCCATCCAGATGCAGAAGGAGAGAATTACTTTGGCTAAGAGATCCTCGCAACGTTCAAACATCGTTTCGCGTCGCGGTATTTTGGTCACTGGGGCGATCGCCGGTGTAGCAGGTGCCTTGGGAATCCCGGCACTTGCTCAACGTGCTACTGCTGCCTCAGATGGGGATAAGAAAAACGATATCGATATCCTCAACAACGCGCTCTTTTACGAGCATCAGGCAATCTGGGCTTATGATTTTGCTGCTGGTAAGCTCACGAGTACCGATGTGGGTAAGGCAGTCTTAGCTTTAGCGCTCCGCAACCAAGCCGACCACAAGAAGCATCGTGATACCCTGGCAGCGGCAATCACAAGTTTAGGTGGCACCCCGGTTAAGGCAGAGTCTAGCTACGATGTCTCGTCCTACATCAAGAACAAAGAAGGCAACATAGACTCAGATGTGAATATTGCCAAGCTAGCACTTGCCCTGGAAACCGATGCTGCGATCGCTTATATCAGTGAAGTTGCCAAGCTGAAGACTCCTGCTCTCATCAGCGCAGGCGCAAGCATCGGCTCCACTGAGTCTGCTCACGCTGCTGCGATTCGCGCAACGTTCAAGTCATTGGGTGTAAATATCGAAATCGTTCCTTCCTCCTTTGTCAGTGCTGACAATCGAGGCGCTTGGGTGCTTACAGTCTAGATTTCAGTATCTGTCTGTACCCTAATTTACCCTCCAACTGTAGAGACGCAACACGTTGCGTTTCTACAGGCTAGCGCTCTTCTGTCACTATGGGGGGAGGATATTCTTTTCACGGTGCCGTTCCTATGCCTTTACAAAGGCAAGATTTTCTATTTCCTGCTGCCTACAGTGACAGAAGAGCGCTAAAGACCTGATTCTTGATGAGGTATATCTATTTAATTAAGTAGGCACAACTGGGAGGTATGGGAGGCATGGACAGATCTTGGGGAAGTGAAGGGGTTTAGTACGGCGTACCGTCTTTGTGGACAAATTTCCACAAGCCATCCTCCAGCAGGGCTTTGAGGTCATCATCGGGATAGCTGCCTTCGTCTCCCGGTGTTCTGTCCCCGATTTCGAGGTACAGGACATCCTCTGAAGTTTCGTTGCTCAGATGGTGTCCGTTGCCAGTGTTGGCTTTGAAGCCCGCGCACATACCGGGAGAAAGTTGTGTGCAACCTTCATCCGTGTGTAGCGTCGGGTGTCCCTGCAAAATGTAGATGAACTCGTCTTGCTTGCTATGAGCGTGACGAAGGGCGGAAACGGCATTGGGAGCCAAGCGTGTGAGGTTGACGCCAAAGTTCGTTAAGCCAAATAGGTCGCCAAGTGGGCGTTTTTGCCTGCCCGCCATGCGCGATGCGAATGGTTCAGGATAGTTCGAGGGCTTGGTTCTTGCTGGTGCGTCAGATGCCTTGATGGCGATCGGTCTTGTTTCTTGTGACATACATCCTCCTGAGACGGGACGTATAACTTTAGTGATTAACCTAGTTATCACAGGTAATCAGAAGTAGTATAGCTGCCTTAAGGAGTGATCGCGAGGGTTATAACCTTTCATGTCTATTTGCTCCATTCATCCCATGCTGCCTTTGCTACTTTTGCTATTACTTCCTCGCGTATCGCATCGTTTGCCTGAGAATCTGAAACAAAAACTGCAATCGCCATGTGTCGCCCATTCGGAAGCGTCACGAGTCCAACATCATTGGTTGCAGCCGTCACTCCATTTACAGTAGATGAAGTACCAGTTTTGTGCGCCACAACCGTCCCATCAGGCAACAGTCCTTTAATGCGCTTTGGACCTGTAGTTGTCTCTGTCATCAATTGCAGCAATAAGGCTTGACTAGATTTTGAAAGCCCTTTTCCCTCATGAAAAGCGCGTAACAAAAGGACGGTAGCATCAGGTGTCGCATAGTTACGATACTTCACGGCTGGGTCTTGCGCTAGCTCCTTCTCCGTGTTAGCAACGACGATATCGTTGACGCCAAGACTACGCAAATACTCCGTGACAATCCTTGGCTCACCGACGAGTCGTAACAGCACATTACAAGACGTACCATCACTTTCAGAGACCATGTACTTCAATAGTTCAGCCAGACTGAATTCCATTCCCTGCGATTTCTCGTCGAGAATCCGACTACCCTGGAGGACATCGCTGGGTTCAACACGAATTTTCTGGTCTAGCTTCAGTTTTCCTTGGTCTACTTGAGCCAGAACAGCCATTGCAATAGGAAACTTGTAAACGCTTTGCATCGGAAATTGCTGATTTCCATTCAGAGTCACTGACTCTTCGGTTTCTATCACTGTGGCTGTAACCCCAACACGCCCTTGAGCCGCCTGAGAGATTTGTTCAATCCGAGCGCGTAATTCGTTTGTGCGATCGGTGTTGGATGTTGTGATCCCGTTCGGTGCACTTGTTTGGTTGTTGGGGGTGTCTTCTCTATTACTGGAGTTAATGCTTGCGCAACCAACAGTCAGTAGAAACAAGCAAAATGTGTAAAGCCAAGCTTTTTTAATCACTTGAATCATGTACCTTGAACTGGAGTTGTGAGCAACTAGACCAGGGTAGCAGAAATAAGTGTCCGGTTAAAAAAGAGGGCAAAAGGGGGGCAAAGTGAGGGTGCGTTCATCAGTCGTGGAAAAGCCACTTAAGCCCTGGACAATCAATACTGACTCTAGATTAAGCCGTGAGACTGCCTTGCCTCAACGACAACTATTAATGCCTACCTACTTATCTGACTATCAAAGAAATCCTGCTAAGAGAAATTGAACTCTAGTTAGAGGCTCAAGGAGGGTGCTAGGGCTAAATTTTTCGTCAGATCAGCAAGGAAAACGCGATCGCAGAGGTTAAGCAGTTCGACCTCGGTCTGCGTCTGTCGCATCAGCCGCAGGAACTCTCCTTCAGCGTCAACATTTAGAGCAATGTAGTTGAGGAACATTTTGAGGTAGCCTACGCGCGATCGCGCTGGCATAGTTGCTGCTGTGGGGGTTTGCCATAAACGATCAATATAGTTGCGTACCTCTACTAAAGGAACGGGCGTGATCGGCTCTCCTCGCAAAGCCTGCCGAATTTGATTAAAAAGCCAAGGATTCCCAATTGCCCAACGTCCCACCATTATACCCGCCGCGCCCGTTTGAGAAAGCACTTCTAGGGCTGTTGTCGCCGAGTGGATATTGCCATTGGCAAGCACTGGACAATGAACCCGTTTGACCGCTTCAGCAATCAAATCATATTTCACAGCCCCGTGGTACATATCTTTCACCGTGCGACCATGCAAAGAGAGCAAATCAATGCTGTGGCGATTAATTAGATCTAGAATTTCGTAAAAGGTATCTGTATTTTCAAAGCCTACACGCATCTTGACAGTCAAAGGTCGATCATTGACTGCCTGCCGCAGTTCTCTCAAAATCCGATCCACTTTTTCTGGTGAGAGTAGCAATCCACCTCCAACATTTTTGCGATAGATTCTCGGTGCTGGACAGCCCATGTTCAAGTCAACTCCAGCGATATTATAGTTGCAGAGTTCCTGTGCTGTTCTTACTAAGTCGGGAATGCTTTCGCCAATCATTTGAGCAAAAATGGGGCGACCCGTGTCGTTTTCTGTGATTGCTGCCAGAATGCTACGATTGAGCCGTGAGGTATCATTCACGCGGAAGTACTCGGTGAAGAAGTAGTCAGGACTGCCGTAATGAGCAATCACCTTCATAAACCAGTGATTTGTCACATCCTGCATAGGTGCAAGAGCGGTGAGGGGTAGGTCTGGATGGAGCGATGGGGGGAGCGATACCTGGGACATAGAGATTCCAGCGTTCGACAAAGCCTCACTGTATCAAACAATGCTAATCTTCGGTGACCTTGGCAATGAAGTCTCGTTTACGCTATCCCGTAAAAAGAGAAGGTTGAGGGAATTAAGACGACTTGTTTTGCCATTTTTTTACAGAAATTGAAGCTGAAAGCCTACGTCTTTCAAGCGTGGGAGAAGTCAATATATTTGAGCCTTTTTTGACTAGAAGATAGCGAGTTCTTGGCTACCGGGACTTGCCCTGAGGCTAGCCCAGAGATGTTCCTTGTTGTTTAGGAGGTTGAGCTGGTGTGTCAATCGCCGCTAAAACTCCTGATCTCGTCTTGAGCTACCCGTCCGGGACTGAGTTTGTTAATGTGGACTGCTTAAAATGCTTTATGTCCTCTCCCCTTAGAGGGCGTCCAAAAACAACTGGGCAATTTCGGTTACCAAGGACAACTAACAACTGACAACGAACCAGATATTCTCTTTGGAGAAGGAGTAATTTTTGGACGACTCCTAAGTCTTATCAATAGGCTGAAGTTGGCGACGGCGGACATGATAATTCGGGAAAGTGCCGTATCCTTTAGCCCAAGGCGTTTGTCCGAC
>DATNPI010000734.1:0-2724 GCA_036703325.1 Coleofasciculaceae cyanobacterium | reverse complement strand
AAGAGAAAGCTAAGGTGGCGGCTAAGAATATTGAAGGTAAAATCACTGAAGCCGTAGGTAAGGTTACTGGAGACCTTGATACTCAGCTGGAAGGTCAAACCAAGCAAGCTGAAGCTGAAATTCGTCAGGTAGCAGAGGATAGAAAAGACGAAGAGAAAAACGAAAACATAGATGTTGTTTCAGACGATTGATTTGATGATGATGGGTAATGCCAGCGAACTCGAACAATAAAGCCTTTTTTGAGTACCTCTGGCAAGACTCGTTGTCGCGAGTGCAGATCGGATTTTGAGTCAACGAACGTGAACCGCCAAACTGGATAGGGAAAGCTTTAGAACACATATATCTGCGTTTCAGCCCCCTTTCGGGGATTAGGTTAGTTTCAACTTATATTCCATACCCTCAACTGGTACAAGACGCTCTTGAGCGTCGCTATCGGTTTTTTGACAATTGGTAATTGGTACTTGGTAATTAATAATACATAGACCACGTAGAATAGTCTCCCCGTTCCCTATTCCCCTCCAGAGGGTGCAAAAGAGTTCCTCATTCCCCTTGCACTCCTTAGTGTAGACACTTCAGGGAAAGAACGTGGGTTTCGAGAGTTGTTCGACCAACGAGATTTTTTTTGGTCATAAGGCTTTTGTAGAATAATAGACTTCTTGCATAAGTGGCAAAGCCCTAGCAGATAAGTACTAGTGCTACGTCACAACAATTCAAGGAGAGCAAGAGGTCTAATTTCTTATATTGTTAAATCACAGCAGTCACCAACCTACCTATTGTCATGAATCTGATTTACTTTCTCCTGCGTTCTTCCTGGGGGATGGTAGCGATCGCGATCGTCACCGGATTTTTGAGTGGCGGTAGTAGCGCTGGTCTGATTGCTCTGATCAGTCGTGCCGTCGGTGGCAGCGCCTCTTCCTCACTGACATCTATCGCATGGGGCTTTGCAGGACTAGCAATAGTTGCACTGATTACCAGTATCATTTGCCGGGTGATGCTGATTCGCCTATCTCAGGATGCCGTCTTCCAACTACAAATGCGCCTGAGTCGCCAGATTCTCTCCTCAGAGTTAAGTCATCTCGAACAGCTAGGAACCCCTCGACTCCTGGCAACCCTCACAGAGGATATTCAAGCAATTTCTAACGCTGTTTTTGTGATTCCCTTCCTCTGCATTAACATGGCAATTGTTGCAGGGGGCTTTCTTTATATCACCTGGCTCTCCTGGAAAGTAGTTCTAATAGTTTTGGGCTTGTCAGTGGTAGCGATGGGCAGTTGCAGAGTGCTGCTGAAAAGAGGAAGGCAACTGCTTGCCCTTGCCCGTGAGGAACAAGACCTGCTATTTAAGCATTTCCGTACTACTACCGAAGGCGTCAAGGAACTCAAGCTGCACTATCAACGGCGTCAAGACTTCCTCACAGAAGATTTGCAGACCACGGCTGCCAAGTTCCGTCGTCACAACACTCACGGTCTAAGTCTTTTTGCCACTACTGATAGCTGGGGCAAACTCATATTTTTTTTCGTAGTTGGTTTAATGCTATTTGTGCTTCCCCATCGGGTTGCGATCGACCCTCAAACTCTCTCGGGCTACATCTTGACCTTGACTTACTTGATTGGGCCGATGGAGAACATTGTCAACAAACTTCCCATTTTAAGCAAAGCCGATATTGCCTTGCAGAAGATCGAGGCGCTGGGTCTTTCTCTAGCCAGTCGAACCGATAGTGGAGCATCAGCAGCAACGGTTCCACCTCAGTTCAAGTCTTCCTGGCAGCGCTTAGAACTTAAGGGTGTGACTCACACTTACCGAAGCGAACAAGAAGACATCAACTTTACCCTCGGCCCGATTGACCTGATGCTTCAGCCAGGAGAACTGGTGTTTATGATTGGCGGCAACGGCAGCGGTAAATCTAGTTTGGCTAAACTGATTACAGGACTCTACATTCCGGAAGCCGGAGAAATTTGCCTAGATAAGCAGCCCATTAACCAAGGAAACAGAGAGTGGTATCGCCAGCATTTTTCTGCTGTTTTCTCTGACTTTTATCTATTTGAGCGACTTCTAGGGTTTGATAAGACAGATTTGGATACTCAAGCCAAAGACTACCTGAAGCAACTCCAGCTCGATCGCAAAGTAAAAGTCGAACAGGGGAAACTTTCTACCACTGCCCTTTCCCAAGGACAGCGTAAACGGCTAGCTCTACTCACCGCTTATTTAGAAGACCGACCAATTTATCTGTTTGATGAGTGGGCAGCCGACCAAGACCCAATGTTCAAGGAAATCTTCTACACGCAGTTTCTCATAAAGCTGAGAGATGCGGGTAAAACGGTGTTGGCGATTAGCCATGATGACCACTATTTCTATCTGGCAGACCGAATTATAAAACTGGACTACGGTCAGGTGGTGTATGACAAGCAAAAGACCGGATAGCGGGTAGTGCTATAGAGCGCTTCGCCTATGCAATATCAAGGCTTGCCAGTTGTCCGTTGTCAGTTGTCCGTTGTCAGTTGTCCGTTGTAACGCTCCCGCGAACCCTAATTAAAAAGCGTGGCGTTGTTTTTGTATGACCCCTTAGGATTATGTGTAGCGGTGGGTTATGAACCAGTTCTCCTTCTGATACGCGATCGCGATCGCTTCTGTTCATCCTCGTCCCGCTTAACCCGCTCTAGGGCAGCTTTTTTCGTCTGAGCAATTTCTAGTAAGATTTCCAGGTCTTCTCTGTGTATCCCCAGCCT
>DATNPI010000705.1:0-1870 GCA_036703325.1 Coleofasciculaceae cyanobacterium | reverse complement strand
CGGCTTGATTAAAGGTTCGTCTGCCAATAGGTGATTAAAATTCTCCGATTCAACCTGTGAATTACTTTTCATTCCTGCCATACAGTCTTGTCTAACCAGCCCTCTCAATATTGACAAATAGTACACTATGTGAGTTTTCTAAGAAGGTAAGACTAAAACTGCACTTAAGCGCTTATGCTATCTCCCGTATTTGATGCTTTTGTAGAAGCCAGCCCCGTGAGTGTAATGATGCGAGTCCTGATGGAAAACATTTTTAACTCCTCGCGGATGAATCAGCTTTTTGAGACTGCAAGCGTTCGCCAATACGAACAAGAGTTGCTGTTTTCGACTCAGGTGGATTTGATGAGTCTGGTAGTGTGTGGGATGTATCCCCGACGGAATCCCGTAACAATACGGCACATCTTCATTGAGTGATCTGTTACTAGGATGGATTTCTCTTGTTGTTACAAGATGTGCCGTATTGTTATGGAATAGTTGTAACCCTCGGTTCATGCTGCCTATCAGAAGAAGGCAGTGGAGGTAAGTGTCAGCGCTACAGCACTATACAACAAACTGCAACGGATTGAACTGCCTGTAAGTCGGGCATTAGTGCATGAGACAGCATCCGACCTCCAGCATTTGCTCGAAAGGTTGAATGTGGACCGCCCCAGTCTTCTGGGAAAACAATATCGGTTGCGGATTGTAGATGGCAGTTGTTTGGCGGGTACGGAGCGCCGACTAGCAGCGCTGCGCCCCCATGCAGCCAAACCATTACCCGGAAAAACAATCGCCATTCTCGACCCAGGGACAAAACTGGTGGTTGATGTTATTCCCTGTCAAGACGGTCATTCTCAAGAACGCTCCTTGTTTAATCAGGTTTTGGCACAAGTGCAACCCCAACAGGTATGGATTGCAGACCGCAACTTTTGTACCGCAGGATTTCTCCATACTATTGCGAAACTTGGAGCGTTTTTTGTGATTCGTCAACACGGGGGTTTAGGATATGAGCCTTTTGGTGAGCTACAACCTGTTGGGTTGTGCCAAACAGGAACTGTGTTTGAACAACAGGTGGAAATTGTCCATGAGGGAGGGACTTTTCGGTGTCGCCGGATCGTAGTCAAGTTGACTCGTCCCACCCGTGACCAAGAGTGGGAAATTGCCATTTTTACCAACTTACCACCCACTGACGCAGACGGCGTTCTTGTGGCAGAACTCTATAAAGGGCGTTGGAGTGTGGAAACTTTATTCCAAACTGTCACCCAAAACTTTCATGGAGAAATTGAAACCTTAGCTTATCCCAAAGCTGCTTTGTTCTCCTATTGTCTGGCGCTGTCAGCCTACAACCTTTTAGCGACACTCAAAGCAGTCCTTGGCAGTGTACATGGGGTAGACAAAATCGAAGCCGGTCTATCAGATTTTTACTTGGTAGATGATATTCACGGCATCTATCGGGGCATGATGATTGCGATTCCTCCGGTTCATTGGCAATGCTTTGAGGATTTTACACTCAATCAGATGGTAGATATTCTCCAACATCTAGCCACTAAAGTACATCTGAAATCGTTTCGCAAGCATCCCAGAAGTCCCAAAAAGAAGCGACCACCACTGACCGTTGATGGCAAACATCCCCACTGTTCCACTGCTCGAAAGCTCAAGCAATACAAAGCAGCTCTTGATGCTATCCCGTGAAGTCAGACCATAAAATCTTTTATTTGTCAATATTTAGAGGGCTGCCCTCCTCCAGTTAGGCTATTTTGAATTACGTCGTGGATGGTGGTAGCGAAAGCACGAACTTCAGGATTATCCGGGCTGTAGTAACGATCGAATAGGACAGAAACCATCGTCCAAATTTTTTGGCGGCGAGTTACTTGACTCCAAAAGCGGGAGAAGA
>DATNPI010000703.1:0-2786 GCA_036703325.1 Coleofasciculaceae cyanobacterium | reverse complement strand
TTTAGCTTCGTTGGCTGTTGCAAAAGAACCAAAGTAGTAGATACACTGAGGTTCTTGGGTGATAATTTCGACCCACCAAGCCATTCCCATCTTCTCCAAGTAACACGGAAAACACCCTTGATTATCTTCCCAAGTTTTTCTTTCCATTCTTCGCGAGTCCTTTTGGTGGACTCTTGAACTCAAATTAAATTGATTTTTTTCCGGTTAGGATAGCAACAAAAACTTTCTGGGGAACGCGATAAAACTTTAGCTACCGGATAGTCTGGGGGCAAGTCAGGCAAAACCTGCCTTAAGGCTCAATGCCCACCTAAGAATGCTGGTGAGCGCCACTATCAGAGAGAAGCCGAAGTCCGTGATGCAGAGAAGACGGAGTTGCGGATGTAAAAGAGGGCGCTGTACCTTTGGAAGTCAGTCAAATCTTCAGAGCTTTGCTGATGCCAAGTTTTTGCCTACCTGCGCCTCCAAGGCGGCAGCGATTTGAACTTTTAGGTACGTTATAGTACTCACTATTAAATATAACAATTATGTGCGTCAACGTACTAAGGAACTTTGTTAGAGTGGTTATATAAGCAACTAGCCGTAGAGCTTGTGCTTTAGAGATTTCACCTTTTGACATCGGAAGCGGAACGTTTAAACCGCGCCTTGTGCCGTCAGTTGTCTTTTTTAAACGCAACTGGCTCAAGGAGTGTCTCCATGTCCCTGTCCAAACCCCCCCGAATGCCGGGGGAAAACCGACTTTTGGCTGCTCTCCCCAGTGAGGTCAAAGCACGTCTAGAACCCAACTTGGAAAGGGTCTCGCTGCCTTTCCAGGACGTTCTCTACGAGTCCAGAGAAGTCATCGAGTACGTCTATTTCCCCACTAATGGCGTAGTCTCTCTGCTCACCATCGTGGAAGAGCGCACCCTAGCCGAAGTGGGTCTGGTGGGCAATGAAGGCATGGTTGGTCTCTCGGTTTTCTTGGGAATCGAGGCAACACCCTTCAAGGCAATTGTGCAGGTTCCTGGGGAAGCCATGAGGATGAAGGCGGATGTATTCAAAGATTTGGTCAACCCAGATAGTCCGCTTTACAGCCTGCTGCTGCGCTACACGCACGCGCTGATGTTCCAGATTTCGCAATCGGCTGCCTGCAACCCTCACCACTCAGTGGAAGAGCGCTGCTGCCGTTGGCTGCTGATGACACGCGATCGCGTGCAGTCAGACCAGTTTCCGATCACCCATGAGTTCCTCTCCCAAATGCTGGGGGTGCGCCGCGCCGGTATCACGGTGGTGGCTGGGATGCTTCAAAAGGCAGGGCTGATTCGTTACAGTCGGGGTCAGATGACTATCCTCGATTGTCTAGGACTCGAAGCGGTTAGCTGCCAGTGTTATCGGCTTGTCAAAGAAGAGGAGGACCGGTGCATCCCTTGCGTTGCACAACAGTTTTGAGAAGGGACTTTTGGAGACAAGGAAGACTTGGGGGACAAGGGGGATAGTACTGAGACAAAAAAGATATTTGCTCTCATATTTTTTTTAACCCTTTGTCTGGTAAACAATGTAGGAATATCAAAATTAATATAGTCAAGTACTAGGCTAACAGGTACGTTAAGAATTAAATCGAACTGCATCAGCAGCCGCCAATCGGAGGTACACAAGAAGTACGAAACTCCACTGGAGGTGATACTTATGCTAGAAGTATTACTATTTCTAGTTCTATTTGGTTGTCTCTCTGGCTTGTCGCTTTTTTTTCAGGCTTGGTGTACCCAGAAGAGCAGCCATAGTGACTGAAAAGCTAGCTGTTTTCTTTTTTTGCCACAGCAGTTGAATCGGATGATCGCTTTTTGGTTAGAGCTAGCGATCGCACCCGCTTTGGCTCCCCACACGACTACCGCTATCCAGATTGCTTCCCTAGTTTGAGTCAAAGCCTAACCCGCTAAATCTAACAGGTTCGTGACATCCTCCTACGGCTGAATTGTTGGGGGTACGAGTGCGAGAGCTTCGATATATCCCCCTCAATTACAGCACGGAGCAAGGGCGCGAACTTGCTAATTGCTTAAGTTCGTTCAATGATTGGACAAATGGTTGCTTCCGGTGTTTCTGGTATTGTTTCCCAACCCGAAAGTAGTCCTACTAGCTCTAGCTTCAACACCTGCAACTCTTGGATTTGGCGCTCGATTTGACCAATCTTCTCGTTCAGCTTCACTTTGATGCGATCGCAAGGTAAGTCACCCTGCTCGTGAACAGCCAGAAACTCCTTAATCTCTGACAGGCTCAATCCAAGACTCTGGGCGCGTTTGATAAAGTGTAAGCGTACAAAAACATCAGAGTTGAATAATCTAAACCCACCTTCCGTTCTGCCCGATGCCTTAAGTAGACCTAGTTCCTCATAGTAGCGAATGGTTTTAATCGGTACGCCGCTTTCCTTAGCGACTGAACCAATTTGCTTTGGTGCTTCTTGGACTAACATACTTAGCTGCTCCGATGGTCATTTCGATTTTGGATTTTGGATTTTGGATTTTGGATTGACTCCGCCTTAAAAGGACCCAGCTTGAAATCAGGAAAAATTTTTTGATGATTCCCCTTGAAAGGGGAGGCTTGAATCCCATTAGTTTCGGTCAAGAAAATCCCTAAGCCTATCCTAAACTCTCCAGTCTACTGGAGAGGCAAGCGATCTGCGCTCAGGGTGTGATAAACCACAGATATTGCGGACAGAGATATTCTCTTGCTGGTCACCGATGGCAGCAATCCAGTCATACTGGGCGCTTTCTTTTGCCTCACTCACACGGACACTTGGGCGGAGAACTTCTCTT
>DATNPI010000633.1:0-7147 GCA_036703325.1 Coleofasciculaceae cyanobacterium | reverse complement strand
TTGGTAGGCAATATTAGCACGTCCCAAGGCGGTGCGTAAATCATTGGGATTGCGCTGAAGCAGTTGGTCATAAAGCGCGATCGCTTCATCCGCACGACCTTGCGCCACGCGAATTCCCGCATACCCTCGCAGGGCGCTATTGAGAAGCTCACCGCTTGGGTTGCGATCGATTAACGCCTGATACCGCTGGGCACTCGCTTCTAAGTTCCCTTGACGACGCTCAATCTCTGCAATCAATAACTCCGGTGCCAAGTCAGAAGAACCTAAGGGCGTGCTTCTGTAAGTTTCCAAAGCCCGCTTTGCCCCCTCCAGATCGTTGCGTGCCAGCAACATCTGAGCGACGCGGAAATTCAAAAACGGCAAGTCTACGCCCGACGAGAGCAAACTTTGGTAAACGGGTAGCAGTGCCGGGTTGGGAGGGTCGAGTTGCAACAAGGATTGACCAATCGCTCGCAACTCAGAAGGTTCACTCGGCAGTGGTTGAAGCGCCGAGAGCAAACGCTGCTGCAAGTCAGCTTCCGAGATGCGACCCAGTGCATTTTCCAACACCAGCTGCCTCACCAGCAAAGTCTTGTTATTCGGGTCGCGAGCGGTCAACTGTTGATAAAGCTCAAGCGCAGCGGCACGTTCAGACGGCAATTCACTCAGAACATCGGCAACTTCTCTGACCAAGGCCGGATTAAACTGTGGCGTTGAGGCCAGTACCTGACGGTACAGCTGTGCGCCTTCCTGATAAAGGTCAACTCGGCGTTCGCGACGACCAATGGTCGTGAGCGCTCGCGCCAACGGCAAAGCGGCTTCCTTTTTGCCTCGCAAAGGTTCTAGTACCGCCAAAGCTTCGGAGATTTGTTGGTTGGCTTGATAGGTTTGGGCAAGCGCCGACCGAATCTCGGTTTCGGTTCCAGGGAATTTTGGGGATTGTTGAAGCGCCTGCCTCAGTACCTGTATCGCCTGAGTGGGATTGCCTGTTTCTCGCAGTGCCTGTGCATAAGAAGGAATTTGATAGATGGGAATTGCTTTCCCCGTGGCTTGATAACGCTTAAATAGTGCAAGCCCTTGTTGAGCGTTACCACTGTACGTATAGATTTGAGCCGCACCGAGGAGTGTCTCTGGTGTGGGATTTTGTAGGGCGATTTGATAATCCGCAAACGCCTCCGTAAAACGCCCTTGGTAGCCTAGCAGCAAACCCCGTTGAGCGCGGGATTGCGTGTCGTTCTGATTCTGCTGTAACAACGTGTTTAACGCTTCAATCCCGCGCAATTGCCACTCAGGGCGATAACCGCCTAGCAAGCCAACGGCTTTGAGCGCAGGTACGTTGTTAGGGGATTGCTCTAACACTCGCTGATAAGCATTCCAGGCGTCGGCGTCTTTCCCGGCTTTTTGATAGGCTTGGGCCAGACCTAACTTGGCGTCTAACGAGTTGGGGGAGCTGCGTAGGGCTTGTTGGAAAACTGCGATCGCATCATTTACTAATCCTTGGTTTAGGAGTGATTGCGCCCGACGCACCGCAGCCGGAACGGCTTGCGCTTGCACTGATGGCACGACAAAAGCGATCGAGCCAACTGTCAGTCCTCCTGCTAATCCTAAAACAAGGAAGCAGGCTAAACCTCTAGACCACCGGGCTGTACGGACATACTGCAATACGCCCCTACGAACAGGAGAATACTCACCTCTAGTCATCGAAAGAGCCTCCCAAGAAGATCAATCTCAGTTTTAATCCGGAATCCAGCAACGAAATCTGAGAACTGCTCTCGTGCTTGCAGCGTCACACCCGCCCGGAAATTGGAGAAAAGTGGGAAGTCATAGAATAACTCCCACACGTCAGGCACCTTAGCCTTAGTGGCGCGGCGCAGGTCATTGTTAGACAAATCCCGACCATAGCCGAACCCAAGTCGGTCATTCTGCATAAACAGATCCAAGAAATTCAGTCCCAGGCTGTAGGTATCTCCTCCCTTACCGACTGAGGTATTTTCGTACCGACCATAGCGACCGAACAGTCCCATCTTAATTTCCGGAATATAGTATTCCCCATTGATGCCGTAGGCGTTCTCGCGATCGCCTTCGCGTAGTCCAAAGCTGCCATCGCTGCGAGAAATTCCGTAAATTTCTTTGAATCCGTTGTTCCGTCCAGCATCTCGATCCGAGGCGAACGTACCACGAATGATTCCATTGCCCGCCCGGAAAGCCAGCTCACCCGCATACCCATCGATGGCAAAGTCTCCAAGGTTGCGATGCGAAGAAAAGGCGGCGGCTCTAGCCTGGAGATTGTCTGTTACATCCCAGTTAAAAAGAATCCCCGGACGAGAACCAATTCCTGCGGAGGAGAGAGCGGGATTAGTCTGAAACACCGAGTTAAAGAAATGAGTCTCCACATTCTTCGCAAAGCTATTGCGGTCAAAATAAGAGGTCAAATCGATTAGACCGACTGTCATGCGGAGATTAGGCATACTGGGGAGAGAGCCTGTAAAATACAGCTCATTCAGCTGTAATCCGTCTCCTCGCCCGATTCTAAAGATATCTCCCGTTGATAGATCGAGGCTGCCACCAACCAGTGCATTGGGAGAAAAGGGATAGATTCCCGTCAACCGCGCCCGCGCGGCTGAGTCCTCCTGATATACATACACTCCCTGTAACTTCAGGGTGGGAGCCAACGGATTTATTTCCTGTGCAGAGTTTTGTGAGCTTGGTGATGGCTCTCGTTTGTCATCCAAAATCGATTGCGCCTGAATGGTGCCCCCCAGTAGAGACGCCCCACCGGGGCCAGTGTGCACCGCAGACGCGTCTTGGGTTGGAGAAGAGGCAATGGCCGCTCTACCCCTGGTGGGTTCGTCTCCAATAGCCCGTTGCTCTGGCACTTTGCGCTCAACCGAGTTAAGCGATGTAGGCACTGTGGTCGATGAGGGGGCTTCTTCAGTGCGGGTCGTGGTGGGTTGCTCTTGTGCCGGAGATTGAGCCAGAAGGTTGCTAGTATCGGCAGTTGTCTTGGTCGGTACAGAAGATACCGGATTGTCTCCAAGCTCCACTTTAACTGCCGTCGATGTTGGTGGTTGTGAGCGATCGAGTACGGGTGGCCCAAATTTTAATTCAGTAGAGACATTTTGCGGAAACGTCTCTACTTGCGATGGACTCTTAGCCGTAAAATCGGGGAGCTGAGCCATAGAGCGGTTAGTAGGAGCCAACTCGGCCTGCCCTGGCTTCTTTGTACAACTACGATTACTCTCGTCTGTAGCTTCTGGCTGTGCGTTATCTTTTTCACATAACTCTTGAGGCTCTGAGCTCGTTGCTGTCGTGGTGTAAGACGCGTCAGCCTTTGAATCTACTGCCTCTTGAGGCTCCAAAACTTTGGGTTTTTGCCCTTGGAACGTGTATCCGCTTCTTGTGATGTCAGCAGGAGTTTTTTCATCGTCCTCTGCCGTCTGGGAGGGTTTCCCTTTCTCAAGATCCTGATCGGCGCTCACAGGACGAGTATACTCACTAGAGCCAGAACTGTTAGGGAAGGTATGTTCTTCTCTAATCGTCTCAGCCAGGGAACTGGCTGATTGCTCGTTCACGTTAGCTTGGACGGGTTTTGTGCTCAGGATGGCAGTAAAAGAAAAGATTGATAGCCATCCAGCTGAAACTGCTCCAAGGGATAGCAGGTAACTCAGTAAAATAGACCGCCGGAAGGCACTCATTGTTCGCTTATCAGTATCACTAGCTTTTTGATTTATGTCTCTCATGAGCACCACAGTTGCAAATAGGAGTACTTGGGTAGCAAAACTGTCGATAATTCCCTTTTCCAAGGCTTGAAAAAAGCCTCCGGAAACTTCGCGCAATTGTGGCTAATTAGCAAATTTATAGACTAAGACAAATCAAAACAAGAAATGTTCCAGATGACAGCTATCTATGAAGATAGAAGCAGATTTTCCTGATTCTGTAGTCGGCTGTATTTACTAAAAAACGGTCGGCTTTTCTCTTGATTTTCACTACTCAGTTTTTTGATTTAAATATAAACGCTGAGTTATGATTCCATAAAAATCAAAGACAAACAGACTATTTGGGCAACGAATTGTAGCTCGGTATACCTCGAATTATTGACCCAGCTTGCCTAGTAAAAAAGCGCATCTGCGGCTAACTTATCTGTCTCAAATAGGCATTCAGCCGTCAGACCTTACAAACTGGATACTCCCCTGATTCTGCATTGCGATCGTAGCGCAATTACACCTAAATCTTTCCCGCGACCCTGACTGTATTTTGAATACCGACTTTAGGCGGATACAGGCTTAGACACTACAAAAAATGTAGTCTCTATACCGTTTTAGCCTGAGATTATAAAGAGCTGATGAATCCGTGGCACATAATTATAAAAAATACATAAAAATTATAAATTTTGTTCCGAAGAGCGCTGATGGGTTAATAGCCACAAGGAATACGAGAAAAAGGGAATCACTGCAAAGGCTAGGAGAAATCACTTTTACATTCGGGAAAAACCGGGTCAGTAAAATTAAACAGGATACGCTCAGGCATGAATGTCTATTCTTGTCTGAGACATCTGTGCTGTTTACTCGTGTATGGGGACTTAGTAGAGGTTTTTCTAGCTTCAACAGAAGTCCGATAGACAGCAACTGCTATGCCGTTGCTTTGATAATCTAAGATGCGCCAAAAAGAGAAACGGCAAGAGATTTAGTAGACTAACCCTAACAGATGTCTGATATTTGTCTCGGCGAGGGATTGACCTCACATCTTTACTAGCACATCATAGATGCAAGCGCTTCTTTACATCAATTTACACAAGCAGGGAGTGCAAAGTGCGGCGTCGGAGCACGCGGCACTGGCATGAGTCTGTGCTAATGTCGAGCTAGGCTCTAAGACAAAAACAAAACAACAGACATCTGACACATAGTCTGTTAGTCATTAGATGCTAGCTTCTTTTCTTGAACAGTGGTTTTCTTGATACGAGAAGTATTGAATTTTGACTATAGGGATGCTTAGCTACCAGAGAATCCGGGAGTATTTTTATACTCGTGTATAAGTTCTTCGGGAGCTTTTATCTATCGGCTTTGTCACTCAGCTTGTCAATCAATTCAGCCATCTTCCATGCTAATTTTGTCTTGCCCTCTTTTTCTAAAGAAACTACTAACTACGCCAACGTCGTATCCTCTTAAAGGGTTAGCTAGTATTACCCTACTGTTAATTTTGAATACTGGATGCTCCCAGCTGCCATCAGCAGTACGGCAATTACCAGCTCTCATACCTGGCTTATCAACTAATGCAAATTTTCAGCTCCGCGTATCACCATCAGGCAATTCGGGAACTTACACAGTAACAGGAAGCACCAATCTTCCCGACGAAAGTCGCATCACGGTAGCGGCGATTCGCTATCTGCGCCTTGATAAACAGCCAACTAAAAGCTTCAGCCCGAATCAAACCTACTCAATTCTGGCCTATCAAGATGTCAAGGTAAATAAAGGGAAATGGCAGACCACCCTGAACCTTTGGAAAGTAGCACCCAATGGTCAGTTTCAAGAAGCATGGCAACTAGAGCAATCGAAACTAGGTCTCTCGCTAGAGCCAGAAAATGATGTGACCTTCCTTGCCACGGTTGCTCCCACCGATTCTTTATCGAAACTAGAACAGCTGTTACAAAAGCAGGGTATAAAGCTTGCCAGTACCCTTGTTCGCAATACATCCGATGGTGAGCGGTATGTCCAGGCCAGCCAACTTCTGCCGATCGCCTTGCCCACGGGTCAAACGACACCCCCTCCACAACGGCCTGAAGACCTTAATGGAGGCTGGGGTCCTCGGTATCTGCTGATACCAGAACCCCCGAATACTAACAATTTTGAACAGCCCAGTAAACGCCGAACGAATGCCCCTCTTTCCCCCACCGAGCTTTTGCAATAGGAATTTGCGTAAACTACCCCGGCTTACTTCGTTGAAGCCGAGGTTTCTGCATTCTCGACAATAAGCTGACTGACTCAATCCGGGAGTGCGATCGCTTACAGTCCATCAGAACGGGTAGTGAAGTACCCAACGCTGACTCTTCGAGTACAGCGTTGGCTTCCCGTTTCATCCGCTGACGCCACGTTAGAACCTCTGGTGAGTCCGGAACTTGATCCGGTGATGGCTTCTTCAGCGTCCGGAGGTTTGAATCGCCCGTGCGTCCCTTACTCTCACAGTATTCTGCAACATTCTATCTAGTGAAATAAAGGAACAGTAAAGTTCCGTAGACAGCAAAGTAAAGAAACAGTAAAGTTCAGTTTTGTTGCTTGCAAAACAACTATATGAATTCCTAATATTCTAGACAATCGTTGTGTAACCTATCTAGGTTCTCTGGCTTTGATTAGGCATTCTACCTTCCAAAAGTCGCAGAAATACATAAAGTTAGGATTAAGTCAGATGAACAAAGTCAAACTTCTAAATGTGGCTATTGACAACTTGTCACAGTTAGAATTATTAGAAAAATTAAACAGTGGCATCGTCTTCACCCCTAACGTTGATCATCTAATGA
Organism: Coleofasciculaceae cyanobacterium; assembly: GCA_036703325.1. Lineage (GTDB taxonomy): Bacteria > Cyanobacteriota > Cyanobacteriia > Cyanobacteriales > Coleofasciculaceae > DATNPI01. Next base: position 657 of record DATNPI010000633.1, on the reverse strand, counting down.
AGTTACAAGGTGATCAAGATTTTTTCCAGGCATACAATTCTGCCACATACAGATTATGCGATAGCAAAATCCTCTTTTATGTATCTAGGCTTTTAGGAGCACCCATCAAAGAAAAGATTTCAGGCTCAGACCTTTTTCCTGCTTTTTATGAGTATCACAAAAACAATAAAGAGGTCAAAATCTTTCTTTTGGGAGCACGCGAAGGGGTAGCTCTTGAAGCTCAAAATAAAATCAATTCAAAAGTAGGAAGAGCGATTGTAGTGGGAGTCAACTCTCCATCTTTCGGATTTGAAAAAGATGAAGAAGAATGCTTAAAAATAATCGAACAGATTAACCAGTCAGGAGCCACAGTGCTAGCCGTAGGGGTTGGGGCACCCAAACAAGAACTGTTTATATGCAAGTACAAAGATAAACTACCAAACATCAAGATTTTCCTAGCCATAGGTGCAACTATTGATTTTGAAGCCGGTCATATCAAGAGAGCACCTAAATGGATAAGTGAGCTAGGGATGGAATGGTTGTATAGATTGCTAGCTGAGCCAAAACGGCTATGGAAACGGTACTTAGTGCATGGTCCTACTTTCTTTTGGCTAGTTTTAAAGCAAAAACTCAATCTTTATAAAGATCCATTTAGCCCAGCTTATCCTGTGCTTTATG
>DATNPI010000620.1:0-11162 GCA_036703325.1 Coleofasciculaceae cyanobacterium | reverse complement strand
ATATTCCCCGGCTCCAAGTTCACTGGTTGCCCACCTGTGCCGAAGACAAGCGCCCCAGCTGGCGCAGTGGTTGGACTACTAACAGGTGAAGGGCTGCTGCTAGTCTGGTTTGCCGATGGGCTATTGCAGTTTGATAGAACTATCGCCAAGGCGAAAGCCACAACAGCTATGAAAATTGACCGCGATTGATTCCATCGCCTCATTTTACTAACTCCTTCTTTGAGAGACTCTTAAGCAGGATGTCTGGCTCAAACTTACTATAATTGTTACAAATACTACCAACCCAAATCATACAAATATACAGTGAAAGCCAAGGTAAATCCTTAGTTTTTGTTTACAAGAGTTATTTAGAGTGATCTTAAAAAGATTGCCTCTAAATCGTGGCAATATTCTCAAGTTTATTTACGTAAAATTGTAAAACATTACACTGCTCCAAAGCTTCGCATTTTTGTCAACTAATTTTGAATTCTTAATAAATTAAGCTTTTTAATAAAATACTAATGGCTTTTTAAATATATGCCTAAAAGTAGAGTTTTTAAAACGTTATCTGTGCAGAAAAGACGATTCAACTCTCTCCCTTTTAATAGGCTTGTGTTAATAATCTCTATCAAACAAAGAGTTTAAGCCTAATGAGTAATCCTATTCTTGAAGTCCGTAACCTCTGTGTAGAGTTTCCTGCTCAAGGTGAGGTGGTACAAGCGGTTAAAGATGTAGCCTTCACCCTCGCACCAGGAGAAACACTGGGAATAGTTGGTGAGTCGGGTTCCGGTAAATCGGTAACGTCGCTGGCTGTTATTGGACTGCTACCCAATGCAGCTCAGGTGAGTGGGGAAATTTTATTTTGCAATCCTCGCATACCGAATACTAATCCGGTTAATCTGCTGACGCTTTCGGATGGCAAACGACGAGCTTACCGGGGGGGACTAATTTCGATGGTGTTTCAAGAGCCTCTAAGTTCCCTTAATCCGGTTTACACCTGTGGAGAACAGGTTGTGGAAGCGATTCTGCTCCATCAGCAGGTGGAACGCAAGGAAGCTTATAGGAGAGCGATCGCACTTTTTGATGAGGTCAAGCTACCCGACCCTAGAGGAATGATGAAACGCTATCCTCACCAACTCTCCGGCGGTCAACAGCAACGAGTGATGATTGCAATGGCATTGAGTGGCAACCCTACCATCTTGATTGCTGATGAACCAACCACCGCGTTGGATGTGACAATTCAGGCAACAATTTTGCAATTGCTGCGGGAACTACGCGACGCTAGAGGTATGTCCATTCTCTTCATTACTCATGACATGGGAGTAATTGCAGAAATCGCTGACCGCGTAATTGTGATGTATCGGGGTAATGCAGTAGAGACAGCCAAAGTCTATGATTTATTTGCTAATCCTCAACACCCCTACACTCAAGGATTGCTAAACTGTCGGCCTCGTCCAGACCATCGGCTGAAACGTCTGCCAACGGTGGCTGATTTTATGACGGTTACGACTAATGCAGAGGGGGAAATAGAAATCTTGCCCCAAATCCACAGTCAAGCTGAAAGGAACTCGTTACTAGCTGAAGTTTCTAGTAGCGAAGTGCAAGAGCGCTATCAGCATCTTCAACAGCAGCAACCTCTGCTATCCGTGCGTAACTTAATCAAGGAATTCCCTGTGCGAACAGGAGTGTTTGGTAAGAAAACTGGTTTCAAAGCTGTAGATGATGTCAGTTTTGATGTTTATCCTGGCGAAACTTTGGGCTTGGTTGGAGAATCTGGCTGCGGCAAATCTACATTGAGTCGCTGTCTGCTTCGCTTGATTGAGCCGACTTCTGGGGAGATTATTTTTGATGGCGATGCTGTTTTGGAACTGGATGCTAGGACGCTGCGCCGCTTGCGCCGCTATATGCAAATTGTTTTCCAAAATCCTTATGGTTCCCTAAATGCTAGGCAGAGCATTGGGGCAGCGATAATGGAACCCATGCAAATTCATGGACTAGGCGGTTCTCAACAGGAGCGCAGACAGCGAGCAATCGACTTACTGGAACGAGTCGGACTCGACGCAAGCGCGATGAATCGAATGCCTCATGAGTTTTCTGGTGGTCAGCGGCAGCGAATTTGCATTGCGCGTACTCTTGCCTGTGAGCCACGATTTATTATTTGCGATGAGTCAGTTTCAGCCCTAGATGTCTCGGTGCAAGCTCAGGTTCTCAATCTCCTCAAAGACTTGCAGCAAGATTTTGGATTGACTTATATCTTCATCTCTCATGACTTGAGTGTGGTCAAATTTGTGAGCGATCGCATTATTGTGATGAATCAAGGACGCATTGAAGAAATTGGAGCGGCTGACTCAATCTACAATGCTCCACAACGAGACTACACTCGCCAACTAATCCAAGCGATTCCTGATACCAAACTAGAGGACATTCAAGCCAGACAATCACGCCGTGCTGCTGTAGTAGCGAAAGGACCCCTCGATCCCCCCTAGGGCGTGTTTTCAAACCCTTCGATCCCCCCCAGCCAGAGTTAAAAAGGGGGGAGAACCTGTTCAAAGTCCCCCTTTTTAAGGGGGATTTAGGGGGATCTGAATCTGACGGGGAAGTTTGAAAACATGCCCTAGCCCCCCTTAAAAAGGGGGGAACCAATCGATTCAAAGTCCCTCTTAAAAGGGGGACGCGAGGGGGATCGATGCAAGGAGTGAAGCGTCAGCCAGAGCGCATTTCAGCCTTAAGTTGGCACTAATGCCCATCGGTCTGCGCGTACTCAGCCTATATAGATGGGGTAACGTGGTACACACGAGTTAGCTTATCCAGCTGCTGCACCAACAGGCTGAGGAACAAACCGACATCCGTGACGACGCCGACGGATTCTACAGAACCGCGATCGCTCAACTTGGTCACTACAGCTGGGTTGATATCTACGCAAACCATCTTCACTCCCGCTGGCGTCATATTACCAACACCAATCGAGTGCAGCATCGTGGACAGCATCAAAATCATGTCTGTCCCTTCCAGCATATTGGCATACTCAGTTTGGGCTTTGAGCAAATCCATCTGAGTATCTGGCAGTGGACCATCATCGCGAATCGAACCGGCGAGGGCAAATGGCACGTTGTTGCGTACACACTCATACATCACACCGTTGGTGAGTAAGCCCTGCTCTACCGCTGCCGCAATGCTGCCATAGCGACGGATGAGGTTGATCACTTTCAAATGGTGTCGGTGTCCGCCTCGAACCGCGACACCTCGTTTCATATCAACACCGAGAGACGTTCCCATCATCGATTGCTCAATGTCATGAACAGCGATCGCATTACCTCCCAGTAGCCCCTGCACGTAACCTTCGCGAATCAGACGCGCCAGGTGCTGACTCCCGCCCGTGTGAATCACGACCGGGCCTGCTGTCACGACAACTTTACCGCCTTGGTCGCGGAGTTGGCGCAGTTCCCAAGCAATTTGCTCAACGACCAATTCCACCCGGCGTTCACTAGAGACACCAGAACCCATAAAGCTGAATTCCTGCGTGTTGCGCTGCTCGCGGGACTCTGTCTTACGGACTGTGCGGATACCTTCGACGCCGACGATCACCTGTTCGCCGACTTCCAAATCCCGCAGCAATTTGCATCGAGCGACTGGCCCTTCCGAGGTGAACGTAACAGCGATCGCGCCATCCATTCGCTGATTTTGTACTTTCAGCCACTCACCTTGGATTCGCACCTCTGTCGGATAGATAGTCGTGACATAAAAGTCATCAGGAGCGACACCGTCTTGAGTCACGGGTTCTAGGTTGGTATCACAAACCTCTTGGGGAGGAGCCACAGCACCCAGATCGATCAACTGGGTCATCATCTCTTCCATCACAACATGGGAAGGAGCCGACACCTTTACATCGGCGCTTGAGGTGCTTTGCCGCTGTTCTCCCAGTTGAAAGTTGAGAATTTGGAAGCTGCCCCCATTTTCTACGATCAAATCTAAGGCACGGCTAATGATGCCAGAGTCTAGTAGATGTCCGTCCATCCGAATGATCCGACTTTCCACCGGTGTATTGGCATGAACTTCGGCACGGACTGGCTCAGTGACTCGTAGCGTCAGGCACTTGGCGGCACCACCAGCTTTCAGAAATTCCGTTAGCGGCGTCTCAATGACTTCAAATCCAACTGCCGTGAGGCGTTTTTTGAGGTCATCGCTGGCTTTGTTCATCACTACAACTTGGTCAATGTTGACCGCATTGCAGGCGAAGTTCACGGCATCGGCTTCCTCAATCGCAATCCGCTTCTCTGGCGGCACCCGCATCTCTATTAAGCGGTTGGAATAAGCATCAAACGCTTGTGGATAGTAAAGTAAATAACCGCCACTGAGGGGGCAGAAGCAGGTATCCAGGTGGTAGAACCGCTCATCCATCAACCGCAGAGATACCACTTCGATATCGAGCCATTTCGCTAGGTAAGGATGGGAGTCTAGCTCTGAGCGGAAACCATATCCTGCCCACAGCCAGCGCCCTTCTCTATCCAGCAAAGCGTCCCCAGCACCTTCAAACGGTAGGTCTTTGGGAAGTTCATGTACGGTATAGCCCTGTGACTCAAACCACTGTTTGAAGTAAGGCTCCTCACCCTGACGCTCTTTGTGGAAGAAGCGGCTGAGTACTACGGTTTTGCCTAGAACCAACCCGGCATTGGCAGTAAACACCATATCCGGCCAACCGGGTTGAGGTTCCACCAAGTCAACGAGCGTGTGGTCTTTGAGAACGTGGTGCAACTTTTCCCACTGCTCAACAGCGCGATCGCGCGATGACTTGTGAATATTCCCCTCCATCCAGGGATTAATCACATAATCCACGTCGTAGTGGTGAGGAGGGCACATGAGGAAACGGATCGAATCAGTCATAATGGGTTTTAACGCTGGGGTACATTCTACAGAGGCGGAGCGATCGCGTCTGTTTGCAAGTTGACAAAAAAGGCAATACCAGGCACTGCAAAAACCACTCCTTTTTGTTCTCTCCAGGAGTGGATGCTGGCGCGAATGAAGACTAAGTGTCTATTTTATCGTGCTGGGAGAAATCCGAATTGCTCGATCTTGCTGGAGGTAAGCAAACGTAACCTTCAAGGCTTTTATAATGGCTAACCGAGATTTTAGGGTGCGATCGCCTTTTGCACCGTCTCAAAGAAAAAAGCGATCGCACGGTTATAGAACTGATATAAGCTGCTGTGCATTCAATTTGCACCCATCTACACTTAGGTTTTCTGTCTTCTGTCCGTTGTCCGAAGAAAGTGAAAGCAACTGACCACTGACCACTAACTACTGACGAAGTGGGCTAGGTCTAGGTTATTCAACATCAAACTTCAAAGTAGAAGATAGGGAGCTTTATCTTTAGCTATATTAGTATGCAGTTTGTGCTGGAGATATTCATGAATAATAAAATTTTCCTTCCCTTCTTTATTATAACCTTCTTCTTAAGTGGATATTCAACTCTTAAGGTTGTTCAAGCAAGCCCACCTCTTCTAATAGCTCAGTCAATCTGGCAACCATTCTCTTCAACAGAAGGAAGCTACACAGTCTTGTTGCCTGGTACACCTACCGAAGAGAATAGAGATGTAAATACTCAAGCGGGTTCTATTCGTGTCAATACTCGCTATGTTGTCCGCCAAAACGAAGCATTTTATGGGGTTGCTTATTCTGATTTCCCGGAAAATCTTTCACTGAACTCTAGTGAGCTTAACCAGTTCTTCTCCCTGGTAGTCTCTGGTTTTTCAGAAGGCGCTGGCGGGAAGTTGTTAAGTCAGCAAAATATTAGTTTAGGAAATTTTCCTGGAAGAGAAGTTCGCCTACAACTAGCCAGAGGAGGTATTGTTATTGGAAGACTGTACTTAGTCAATAAACGATTATATCAAGTAATAGTGGTAACAAACCAGGAAAGAAATTTAACTAAAAGTATTGGGGGCTTTTTCAAGTCCTTTCAACTTCTTAATAATTCGAAAGCCTCACAAAACCTTTCACCAGAAGAACTCAACGCCAACCTAAAACAAGCCGTTTGTCGTCAGAACTGGCCTCAAGCTCTCAAAGCAATTGACCAGCTAATACCGATCGCGCCTAGTCAAGAGGTTCGGAGTCAGTTAGTAACTTACCGCACACAATTGCAAGGTCTCGCTAATTCTAGAGACAAAGTTCCTCTAGCATCGCTCCCTGATTGCGGTAGTGGTCAGTAATGGGTGATGGGGAATTGGTAATGGGTGAAATTCTTGCCCTGTATTGGGTCTTCGTTTCCCATTACCAGGTAAATCAATATGCAAGTTTAAGGCGTGAGAGCCTATTCTCTACTGAGCAATAGCGGTAATTGTCCAACCTTTAAAAGCCGATTATCTGGCAGGGCAGTTTTTTCGCCCTTTAAACTTCGTACTTGCCGTACATTCGATGTCTCAGGAACTTTTAAGTCCTGTTCACCCTTGGAATTCCAGACAATCCAAGCCGGGTCACCTGCCTGTCTTGTCAACTCGCAAGTCCATGTGTCTTTGCTGTCCGGTTCACATTTGTTCATCCGGGAGCCTACCAACCATTTTTGGACTTCACCATAAGCTTGTGCGGCTGGCGTTAGGGTTTTGTTATCCTCTTCAACCATCAGCATTGTCACGACATTACGGTTTTCCCAGGCGTACCAGTAAAAACGCTCTACACCAACCGCCCAATTCAGAATGTACGATCTGGCAACATAAGCCATGCTTTCTTCATTAGACAAGTAGAAATTTCCCTGTTTATTGCCAAACCCTGTCTCCGTGTTCCATAAGGGTTTTTGAGCCAGTCCGTGTTTTGCCATTACTTGTTGAACTTCACGAATCAGTCTCAGGCTATCTTCAGGAGACCCCTTGTTCGATATGTAGAAATGGGCACCGATGATGTCGGTGTAAGCAGTCCCTCCCTTCGTCAAGTATTCGTCCAGCCAATTCGATCCCCCATAATCAGCCATCACCGAGGGGGACACCACCTGAATAGATGAATCAACCTGCTTGAGAATGGTATAAGCTTCACGACCTAAAGCTACCAAATCCTCAGGAGTGCCGCTAAAAAACTGCTTGAGATTAGGTTCATTCCAAATTTCGTAATAGCGAATTTTGCCTTTATAACGAGTGGCAACGGTTCTGACGTAGTTGCGCCAGTCGTCCAAGTTTTTCGGTTCAGACGCGGTAGGGCCATCTCCATAGGGGGAGCCATCATTGGGGCGTGCAGCAGCCCATTTAGGCGTTATGCCTAGTGTGTATAGAATCTCGGCTCCCTTGCTCTGGGCTAGTTCCACAGTGTCATCAAGGGTTCTAAAGTCCCATTTACCTTGTTGTGGCTCCAAGTGTGCCCAAAATGCCATACCAGCGCGACCTCCTACATCCCATATTCTCCAAGTGGCAATGGGAACCGCAGGCCAAGGGATTTTATCAGGACTGCCAATGTGCATCCCGAAAAGCGATCGCGGAATTGCTTTGTCGCTCACAGTGGCAGCTTTTGTCTCACTCGACCGCGTCGGAGAAACATCCAGCCTTGAGGGCTGGTTCCAGACAATCACTACCAGTACTAGAGAAGCGAGTGCTAGGACAAGAAGTTTACGGAAGCTGATGCGAAAGTTCTTCATGGTAGATGCACACTAAACGCCATGAACACGAGTACACAACGAAGGAGGAAAATCTCTCTTCCCTAGCCCCTAGTCTCTAGCCCCTAGCCCCTATTTCAACTTAGTTGCTACTTATGGGTTATTAATTATTGATTGCTTTAGAAACAACAAATAACAAACAACAAACTGTCACACCAGCGAAACAGCCATTCCTTCACGCGCCAGGAACCCGCCCTCAAAAGCATCTTTCACTTCCACCTCTATTCCATCCAGAAAATCATCAGAGTGATTTGGCTCATGGTGAAAGATTGCAAGCTTCTTCGCACCGGCTTCCTTGGCCGCTTTTACTCCTTCCTGCCAAGTTGAGTGTCCCCAACCTACCTTGGGAGACTTGGGGTGATGGTACTCTTGGTCCGTGTACATTGCATCGTAAATGATTACATCAGCATCACGAGCCAAATGCAGCACATTTTCATCAACACGGTCTGTAAAATGTTCTGTATCCGTGCAGTAGACAGCAGAATGCCCCTGCCACGTCACGCGATAGCCCATTGCGCCATTTGGATGGTTCAGAGGGCTAGTTTCGATCGTGATATCGCCCAGGGTCATCGTATCGCCACAGACTAAGTCGTAGAACTTTAAATTAGCCTGTATTTCTTTGACGGGTACAGGAGAATTCATGTGCAAAACGCGATCGCAGAAATGCCTCTCCATTGCTGACCCCTCCGGGGCTGCCCCATAAATATGTAAGGTATTACCCTCAACAAAGACTGGGGTGAAAAATGGCACTCCTTGAATGTGATCCCAGTGATAGTGCGTAAAAAACCAATACGCTTCAATCGGCTGCGAAGGCTCTAAACTTTTGCCTAGCATTCGCAAACCGGTGCCGCCATCAAAAATCAAGCGTTTCCCAGCGACTCGCATCTCAACACAGGAGGTATTGCCGCCATAACGAACTGTTTCCTTTCCGGGGGAAGGTACGCTACCTCGGACTCCCCAGAATTGGACAAAAAACTCAGAGGAAAGATTCGTTTCCATTTGTAATTTTAAGGCTTTAAAGTACGGCACTGACCCTGATGACGTAGCAGGTGATCGCACAATACTAAAGCGACCATTGCTTCTACCATAGGCACTGCTCTGGGTAAGACGCAAGGGTCATGACGCCCTTTGGCGGCCAGTATTGTCTCCACACCAGCACTAGTCACTGTGCGCTGTTCTTTTCGTATGGTAGCAGTCGGTTTAAACGCTACGCGGAGAATAATATTCTCTCCGTTAGCAATGCCGCCCTGAATGCCACCTGACCGGTTGGTTGCCGTTCGCACGGCACCAGTTTCGTCAGTATAAAATTCGTCATTATGCTCGCTGCCAGTTAGTAGAGTCCCCGCAAAGCCAGATCCAATCTCAAATCCTTTACTTGCTGGTAGAGACATCACACCTTTTGCTAAATCTGCTTCCAGCTTATCGAATACTGGCTCTCCTAAACCTTTGGGCACATTCCGGGCAACGCATTCGACAACGCCGCCAAGCGAATCACCGCTATGTCCAATTTGCTCAATGCGTTCAATCATCTGTACCGCACATTCAGCGTCAGGACATCGGACAATGTTGCTTTCTACTTGTTCAAGGGTAACGGTGTTGGGGTCAATGACGCCTTCTATATCTTTAATCCGCTTAACGTAGCCGACAATTTCGACATCAGCGACTTGCTTGAGAATTTTTTTAGCGATCGCTCCCGCTGCCACTCGCCCTATCGTCTCCCGCGCCGAAGATCGTCCCCCACCTTGCCAGTTGCGAATACCGTATTTGGCATCATAAGTCGCATCTGCATGAGAAGGGCGATACTTCTCTTGCATCTCATCGTAATCCTGGGGACGAGTATCTTTGTTGCGTACTAAGATTGTGATCGGCGTTCCTAGGGTTTTTCCCTCAAACACTCCCGAAACAATTTCGCAAGTATCAGTTTCCTTACGAGGTGTCGTAATCTTACTCTGACCCGGACGCCGCCTATCTAATTCCAGTTGAATTTCTTCAGCAGAAATTTCCAGTCTCGGTGGACATCCATCAATCACGACGCCAACGCCTCCACCGTGGGATTCACCAAACGTGGAAATGCGAAAGAGATGCCCAAAAGTATTGCCCATAATGCATGAAGCAGAAAGACTTAAGTCTTAGATTCTAACAGCGATCGCCATAGACACAAGGCGATCGCTATTCTATCCTTTGGCGAAGCGACTTGACTCTCGATTCTACTTGCACACAAACTTCCATAATCTCTCTCCTACACTGCCGGAGGCAAAGATTTGCAGTGGTTCATCGTCGCCTAATTCTTTCCGATCCACTAATTCTCCTTGTGCGTTGAAACTAGTGGTCAATAGTCGTCGCGACCCCCGCAGTGGACAACTTATTGAAATGTAAGTTTTAGTAGCTACTATCCCTTGTTCGTCAGGCTTGGGATTAACAGACATATACCAAAACAAGTATGTAACATTGGTACCCTGTACTGACTCTGCATCAATGTAGTAATCTGTTCCACTTTGATCGCGGGTAACTCTGACCCAGTTCTCAGCCAATCCAGGTAAAGTAGTAAGAATCGTGGCAATCCCTGCGAGAAGAAGCGACTTGAGCATAAGAAGAATGCCATTTAGCTAAAGTCGAGCTTAGTGCACTCTATGGGTACTTACTTGGTTGTAAAACTACTATTGCATTGATGCAAGTAGCTAACTTCGGGGAACTATTGGCGATAACTTACATTGACTTCACTAATGATGGAATCACTGTTGCTATCCGCTCTAGCTTGGGGTGCTAGTCCGATACGCAGCATGGTAGCCGTTGACCCAACAATAATTAAGCTAATACAGGCAACGTGCAACAGTCCTTTAAGTTTGTCGAGCGCTAATTCGTTCATAGCATACACCGTTTGTTGGCAATAGAGAGGCTTGGTTAGCTTTAATTATGAGTATCACAGTCTAATGTTTACGCGGAGGTTGACGTTACGTCTTAAATAGGTATAAGTTTGTTGGCTTGAGAGGAAAAGAACTTTTTTATCTGGGTTGTTTAAGGTGTGAAATAGTCTGTGACACTGTAGTGGTTTCCCAGCTCTGTTGATTCCTCAAGCCGTCTATAGCAGATAACACCAGTCCTGAGCCTAAGGCGGGGTGGGGGAGCAAGTCTGCGGCAAGTCCGACGAAGATAAAGGCTCCCATGATTGGTAATAATTTGGGCTTGGTTCTCATTGAAGCGTCTCCTCGTTTCTCACTTTTGAGTTCCATAGTCCGATGAGCTGTACTCTTTGTAGCGGCTTGGTTTCCGCCTCTAACTCTAAGAATCGCAGTTCTTAAACTCAATGTGTATAAAGTGGCTTTGAGGATTTGAGAAAATTGGATGAAGATTTAGTAAAACGATTCAGTAAAGCGATCGCTTATCAACTAGGTGGGGTGGATTTTGTCAGAACAAGTTTGACATTTTCAGGAAACTGAACTGTCTATTTTCCCCTCACAGCCGTCTTTTGCCTTCGCTAACTTCTTTAACTTCTCACTCTCATCTTCGGTCAAAGGCACATTCAGACAGCAGTTCCAACAAAAAAGCGCCCCCCTTT
>DATNPI010000582.1:0-7962 GCA_036703325.1 Coleofasciculaceae cyanobacterium | reverse complement strand
TTTTCGTTCACTTTCCCCTAATAATCCCCCGATATAGTTTCTAAACTCCCTTTTTTGGGCTTGATGTGAAAAGAGCTCATCAAAACGTTTACACCATCTATCGAAGCAAGGCGGCATGGCGGCGGGAGTTGTCTCTTTCATAACTCAAGCCTTAATGTGAAATATCTGCCATGCCTGGATTATACCTTTATTACTTCTCGATTTTCGTTTAAGTCCCGTTACTACCTCACCCCTCGATTAGCTGAAAGGTACAGTGCCACGTAGCGCCTCGCCGATTCCATGTCTCGCAGTGCCAGCGACTCTGCAACAGACCGCACCTCTGGCGGTAAATTGTCGAGCTGTATTTCAAAGGTAGGTGGAGGTTTGGGACGGGTGCGATCACCTACGTCTACAACGTAGGTGAGTTTCACTCACCCCTCACCTCCCCTGCCGTTGGGTCGCGTTGAAAGCAGATATTCCCAGATGCGTTGAATTTCAGTCTGGAAGGACTGGCGATCAGCTATGGCTTGCTCCACAAATGCTTGTTGAGTTTGGCGCAATATGGTCATCGACTCAGCCACTTGGGAGATGGTGAACGTCAGTAGCTGCTGATTTTGTCTGAGTTCGCTAACCGATTGGGCCAGTTCTCCCATTCGGGTTGCCAGTTGGTCAATGTCTCTTCTGCCCTCTGCACTCACCCGGACTAAGTTCTCTATTGCCTTGGTGTTTTTATCAGCTTGTTCGCGAGTCACCAAAATTTCGTCCAAGAGCAGATTCGACCTCCGGGCGAAGTCCTCATCGCGCTCCTCAAGTTCCGCAATGCGCGATCGCATTTCGGCAATCTGTTGCTCAGTCACTCCTCACCCCCCTTCTTCCCCTGCCTTTGCCCCCGGTGCCCTTGGCGCTGGTGCCAGAGGCGGGGGGTTCGTTTTGTGTTCTGGCTGCAATCGCTTCCCCAACCAGCGTTTCTACCAAGTTGGATATTGTGCGGTTCTCGGTGTTCGCCCACTCACTCAAATAATCTTTCATCTCATGTTCACAGGTAAAAGTTACCTTAGCTTTTTTGGTTGCTCCCATCCGTCGCTAGCTTCAAAAGTTATCAGATAACATCAGTTTCGCTCAAAAGGCTTCGGAACACTTACTTTTAAAGGTTTTTAGCAGAAGCTAGCAAAAGTTATTTGACAGCTTCAGAAGCTATCGACTATCCTAACAGACATAGACGCAGCAAGTCAGCAGCAAGCAAAAAACACTTCATTGCAGACATCTCGCGTCACAGCTTTTGCATGGCTAACGACTCATTGCAACCATGCTCAAAGCCAGAAATTAAAAACATTCCAGCCATTTTTTAGGACATTAAACCATGACTGCAATCATGACGCAGAACGTCAGCGAACCCCCAGGAAGTGCATTCAAGCGACCAATCGCGGCACTAGACGCTGGCAACCGCACAACCCAATGGATTGACCCCAAAGGGAACGTCCGCACCATTCCCTCTTTCGTCAAAGTACTGGAAACCTGGGAAGACGCAGAACCTTGTGAGAACTCGGTTTTGGTCGAGTTGTTCGACAAGCACGGGCATACTGGAACCCGTTTTATCGTTGGCGCTGAAGCCCAGGCCCTTGGAGGAAAACCAGCGTTTGAATTCGACAAGATCGACCTCGCCAAATACCTGATGTTTGCCGTGTTAGAGCCGAATATCGGTCAAAACACGCTGATTATCGAATGCTTACGGGTTGCGTTACCCGACAGCCGCCACAACGAGAACGTCAAGCAGCTGGGCAAACTGGCTAACACCTACGAATTCACCCGCAATGGTGAACGGGTCTATGCCACAGTTCGCAATGTTCAGCCCGTTGACGAAACTAAGCCGGCTTACCGCTATGCACGAGCAAACGGGCTTTTTAAATCTCCCAAGTCAATCAACGGTGTTCTCGATCTGGGTGGTGGGACTGCGATCGCTCGTCTCTACAGTCCATCGGGTTCGGTCATGCGCTCCCTGGATCTAAATGTTCCAGGCACCTACGACTTAGCCCGTCGCATCAATGCTGCGTTGATGCCAACCACCGGACAGACTCAAGACTTGAGCCTAATCATGGATGCGATCGCCAATAACTCTTTTGTCATCGGCACATCCGGGATTAGCTTTACTCACCTGTTTGAGAAGTGTCGGGGTGAGTGGATTGAAGAAATCCGGGCTAAGTTGCGTGTGACCTGGGGGCATAAGTTTGCAGAAATCGGTGAGGTGCTAATCATTGGCGGTTCGGCTCCGCTGGCAACACCAATCGAGCAAGCCACTAAGGGGCGCTTCCGAGTTGCCTCTAACTCTCAGGAAATCTCAATCAGGGGGATGGTGCTCTAATGACACAGGCACGCATTGTACTCAGAGACACGGTGCTTGAACGGGGTGAGCAGTTGCTCGAAGTGACCAAGTTGGGGAGCTTAACCGAGTTAATCAATGTAATGTTTTCCCGCTATGGAACGCACCTAGAGCAAACCTGGGAAGTAAAACCCATGTACCCGTCTGTCGCCCAACCTGAACCCGAACCACAGGAGGTAACACCCACAGGTGCAACCCCAACACCTATGCCCGATAGCGATTTCACCTTTGATGAACCCCTAACTCTGTAGGACAGCACAGGTGTGAAAAATTCACAGCTACGAAAAAAGCGATCGCTCTTGGGTGAAAAGCAAATGACTGAGGAAGATTACTCAGGCTATTTATTAGAGCTAAATAATCAGCTCAAAAGTTTAGGAATCGGGGTCAGAATCCGTCAAAGGGGCAATAAGCTCTACTTAAGAGCCACCCTACCCCCGAAACCAGGTAGTCAAAAAAATGTCCACTACCAACAGGAAATTGCTCTAGATAACATCCCCGTCAATCTTGGCGGAATTAAACTCGCCAAATTGGAAGCCCTAAGCATCTGGACTGCACTAGAGCTAGGACAGTTCGACTGGCAACCGTACCTGAAGCGCAGAGCAATCAAGCTGAAATTAACGGCTGATTGGGTCAAGCGATTTGAGAAAGATTACTTTGAGCGCAGGGAGCGAACCCCAAAATCAGAGACAACCTACGACAAGGATTACCGACTCACCTTCAATCGTCTAAATCAAGATGCTCCACTCACGGAGTCGGCGATATTGGAGGTAGTCAAAGCCACCCGGCCCGATAGCAAGTCTCGAAAGCGCTACTGCATGGCATTAGGAGCGCTGGCTAGATTTGCAGGGGTAGAGGTAGACCTTAAGCGCTTCAAAGGCAACTATTCACTCAGCAAAACCAAGCGTCGGGAACTGCCGGAAGACAGTCTGATTGCAGAGTGGAGGGATAAAATCACTAACCCCCCTTGGCAATGGGTTTACGGGATGCTCGCCGTCTACGGATTGCGCCCACACGAAGTTTTCCACCTTGATCTAGGCGCGTGAGTAGCAATGGAACAGAAATGTACGTTAAGCCCACAAAGCTTACAGGCATTACGTTCTAGCCATCCGACTCATTCGGGTCATTCGGGTCGCGTAGAGGGCGAAGTTCTCCCCGCTTCAAATGTTCAGCTAAAGCAAACTGGTAACGCCCCAACATATTGATATGCTTGTGTCCTAATGGTGAGAGCCGCGATAGGTCCTCTTCTTTCAGTTCATATCCCTGGTTACGCAGATGCCTTAAGGCGGCATCCATATAGCAGGTATTCCACAACACCAATACATTGACTACTAACCCCAGTGCGCCCAGTTGGTCTTCTTGTCCCTCCCGATAGCGTTGACGCACTTCTCCACGCTGTCCGTGGAAGACAGTTCTTGCTAGACTATGGCGACCTTCACCACGGTTGAGTTGGGTCAGGATGCGGCGACGGTAGGTTTCATCATCAATGTAAGCCAGCAGATACAACGTCTTCGCTACTCGACCTAACTCACCAATGGCTCTCGATAAAGTCGAGGGACTACTCCCACCCTGCAAAGTACGCATCAATTCAGAAGCACTGACCGTCCCCAGTTTTAAGGAACCCGCCACCCGAAGTAAATCATCCCAGTTATTGGCGATTAGTTCAGTGTTCACTCGATGACGAGCCAAAGAGTCGAGCGCACCATAATTCGCTTTCGGCTCAATGCGCCAGAAACGAGCCTCGCCGATGTCTGCCAGTCGTGGGCTGAACTGATAACCCAGCAGCCAGAATAGACCGAATACCACATCACTGTAACCAGCCGTATCAGTCATTACCTCCGTGGGTCGCAGGCTGGTCTGCTGCTCTAGCAAACCCTCCAACAGGAAAAGGGAGTCGCGCAGGGTGCCGGGAATGACGATGCCGTGAAAGCCAGTGAACTGGTCGCTGGTAAAGTTGTAGTAGGTAATGCCGCGCCCTACACCGAAATACTTGCTGTTTGGGCCTGCATTCAGAGTCCGCACTGGCACGGTGAAGCGTAGTCCATCAGCGGATGCCACCTCACCCCCACCCCAAAGTTGTGCCAGTGGAATGCTCCCCTGAGCATCGACTAATCGAGCATTGGCACGAATCAGCGTGTCCATGCGGATATAGTTCTGTTGCACCCAAGAAAGGCGGGAGCGAGTGAGCGCCGGGACATCCGCTCGCACCAGTGGTTCCAGTCCAATGTTGCAGGGAACGTCCGGACTATCCCCTCTTTCGTCAAAGTACTGGAAATCTGGGAAGACGCAGAACCTTGTGAGAACTCGGTTTTGGTCGAATTGTTCGACAAACATGGACAATCCAAAACTCGCTTCATCGTTGGTGCTGAAGCTCAAGCCCTCGGAGGTAAACCAGCGTTTGAGTTCGACAAAATCGAGCTGGCAAAATACCTGATGTTTGCGGTCTTAGAACCCAACGTCGGGCAGAACACGCTGATCATCGAATGCTTACGAGTTGCTTTGCCCGACAGCCGTCACAAAGAGAACGTAAAGCAGTTAGGCGAATTGGCTAACACCTACGAATTCATCCGCAATGGCGAACGAGTTTATTGCACCGTTCGTAATGTTCAGCCTGTCGATGAGACTAAGCCAGCTTACCGTTATGCACGGGCTAATGGGCTGTTTAAATCTCCTAAGTCAATCAACGGCATTCTTGACCTGGGTGGAGGTACTGCGATTGCTCGTCTCTACAGCCCATCAGGTTCGGTCATGCGCGAACTGGATTTAAATATTCCTGGCACTCGTGACTTAGCCAGACGCATCAATGCGGCTCTGATGCCGACTACAGGTCAAACTCAAGACCTGAGCTTAATCATGGATGGAATCAAGGACAACAATTTTGTTATTGGTACGTCTGGTATTAACTTTGCTCACTTGTTTCAAAAGTGCCGCGACAGCTGGATTGAAGATATCCGGGCTAAGTTGCGCGTGACGTGGGGAAACAAGTTTGCAGAGATTGGTGAGGTGCTAATCATTGGCGGGAGCGCTCCGCTGGCATCACCGATTGAGGAATCCACCAAAGGACGCTTCCGTGTTGCTCCTAACTCTCAGGAGATTTCAATAAGAGGGATGGTGCTATGACACAGGCACGAATTGTACTCAGGGACACGGTGCGTGAACGGGGCGAACAGCTACTGGAAACAACAAAACTGGGGAGCCTAACCGAGTTAATCAATGTGATGTTTGCCAGATATGGTCGCCACTTAGAGGAAACCTGGGAGGTGAAACCCATGTTTCCCTCGCTCACCCAACCTGAACCCCTGCCAGAGGCAACGACACCCACCACTGCAACCACGGCACCTATGCCGGAGACTGATTTCACGTTTAATGAACCGCTAACTGGACTGTAGGAGCGAATTACGTGATAACAACTTTCGATGGATGCGATATCAGAATTGAATCGCAGGCGCTTAATTATCGCTATGCCAGTAACAAAGGCAGTGAAAGATGACCACTACTGACACGCGCACCCAGCTTGAACAGTTCATCCAGGCGAATCAATACGCGATTGACCCCGAAACTGTAAAAGCTGTCAAGAGAGCCAAGCGGCTTTTGACCCTTTCCTATGACGAAGAACAATGAGTTTCATCCCAGAATCTAACCCACAAATCCGGGCCCTGGCGAGGGAAGCAGCAGAGCAAATCAAAACTCTCAGCGAAGCCCACGACGCCGAACTAAAGGCGGTTTACCAAGACTTCCGCACCAAAGCGGACGCAATTAGAGCAGAAGCCAGCACCAAAGATTTGAGCCGTCCCGGCGCTGACTCCTTCTCCCAAACGACCGAAGAAACCAATCGATAGGAATTTAACCATCATGCCAAAAACTTTGGGCTATTACGCAAGTGCGCGCACTCCTCACCCCGATTCAGACATCCTCGATCGCATCACTGAGCAGTTCGGCTCAATGCTTCAAGAGCTGACTAAGGACGATAAAGCAGCGACGCTGATTTGCTTAGTGGACGCTGCCATCAACCCTCAGCAAGTCTTCATCCAGGACAACTTCTTTACTAACCAGAACGGCGGGGAACTGTGGCAGCTAGCTATTCAGCTTTCACCATCCAATCAACTAAACCTAGCTCTCGCCATCATGAACCAACTCGTTGATGGAGGGCTGCGGTAGTGGTTACGAAATCTATCAACTTGGACTATATTCGAGAGCGAGTTCATCGCTACAACAATTCCCCATCAGACGACTTACTTTATCGGATTGGCAACCATGCTGATGTTCTGAGCATTGAACACTCAAGCGGCAACCTTACTCCAGAACAGCGTTTTCGCGTCCTCAATTGGATTGTTACCTCAGGACTTTCGATTGAAGGAGACCTGGCGTTGCTCATCTTCGGGCGAGATCCGCTGACCCAATGGCTGGAGACTTCGCGTCAAGCCTATCCAGATTTTGAGTTTTTCTTGAGTTTTGAATTTCAAACAAAAGGACAAACGGGATTTGACGACGGCATTTGCTTCACGATGCACTGGATGCCCAAGCCAGGAGCGCCAGAGCCATCGGTTGAGTGTGATTTTCCTTGGCGGCTGTACTGGGAAGCTGGCGAGATGTTCTGGGGGGATTACCCAAACAACACCACAAACCAGTTTGACTTCAACTTCAGTTGCTACCCCAATCAGCAAAGCTTTGCCACGAGAGGCTCTTTCTGTGAGGTAGGCGATCGCTACACCACCCCTACTGATGAAGAAGCGGATTTAATGTCCGTCGAACAAGTGCTGAATTGTCCAACGCTAAACGCTCGTTGGACTTAAAAAACATTGCCCTCGGAGTGCGACCGGGGGCGCTCTCAACCTTCAACACATTTGAGTGAGATTTATGAAAATCGCAGGCGTAACGGGCTTTCTCCTATTGGTTTGTGGATGTCAATCTGTGGAACCCAAGTACTTTTTCAAAGGACAGGAAGTAGTCCCAATCCTTGAATGGTGTGAGCCAAACAATGTATGTTTCCAATCCGTTGACCCAGTCATAAACGGACAACCCGACGAAAACGCTCGGATGGTCGTTAAAGCGAACGAGTTGGAGGTTCGTCAATGAAAATCTCAGGCAGGTATTCACCAGGGCTTAAGGCAGGTGTAACGGGCTTTCTCTTATTGGTGGGCATCAACGCCTTTAGCGTTTCAACCAACCTTCAGCAAGCGTCAGAACGCTCACGACTCAAAGCAGAGGCTGAACTAGAACTCACCAAGGCCCAAACCACCAAAAAAATCGCTGATGCTTACGCTCAGAACGGTGTGGCTAACTTTCACCAGCTAATCATCAGCAATTACACCCTATCCAATACCCCACCGCAATTTGATTGGCAGCGCTTAGTTGACCCGACTCGAAAGACTTTTGTCTATGACAAGAATCGGTTGTGTGTGGGCTATGCCATCGGAGGGAAATTGTACTTCACCAGATATTACTCAGGAGTTTGCAACAATGGCTAGATTTGGTAACGCACAAACAGCGAACGATAGCGATACCCCACAAGAGGGAACCCCTAAAGAACGCTCCGACTTCTACGAAATCATTGGGAAGATTATCGACATCGGCGTCAAGATTGTGGGCACCCCAATCTACATAATCGC
>DATNPI010000576.1:0-8998 GCA_036703325.1 Coleofasciculaceae cyanobacterium | reverse complement strand
AGAGTTATAAACAAGAACATATTCTCTACCAATGTAATCCTCCATCTCTTTGGCAACTTCACCCCGCCACTGCGTCTTAGTAACTAAAACCACTAATTGATTCGCTAATCTAGGGAGTATCTTCGCAATTTGTCTGCGATAAATTTCATCCAAACTGCCAAATGGCGAATCCATGACAATTGGGAACGTGCTACTATCTGGCCCCATCAGCGCATTTTCTTGAATCCACTCCCGCACCCGGTCAATAATGCCACCGATAAATGATAGACTGAGAATCTGATTCTCTCCCGTAGAAGCAGCAACGAGTGTCTCTTGCCCTGCCGTATTTTCTACCAGAGTCAGTTCATATTTATCACTTAGTTTAGGAACATAAGGAGTGAAGGAAATCGAAGCGAATATCTCCTGCACTTGCTTCTCCAGCGAAGAGCGGAACTGATTATCTAGGCGTATTCTCACTTCAGTCAATCGCTCAATAGAATCCTGAGTAGCAGCAATACGTCGCTGTGCCAAAGCTTGCTTGTTTTCATTCATTTTATGCTTGGCAATTTGCTTGACTTTTGACTCAATATCAATTTTTAGCCGCTCAATCTTCTGCTGATTTGCCCCTTTCTCTAAAGTCAAATTTCTAATCTTTTCTTCCGTTTCATCCAAACGTTTTTGCAATTGACTGATATCCTCGTTTGGAAAACTCCTCAACTTTTTCCTAATATCATCCAGCTGCGTCTCAATCCCAGAAAGCTCGACTCTCCACTTAGCAATATTGTCTTGTTGCCTATCAACTTCCTCCCAAAATTCCGGCGCTTGTTTGTCGATTTCATCCACCTGGGCACTCATACGAATTGCTGTTTCCTCAACATCAGCAATTCCAGCTTTATCCATCCAGGCTGACACCTGTTGATGGGTATGAGTTCCTTCTATTAACTCTGTCCCACAGATGCAGCGTTGTACTTTGAGCAAATCCCCAACAAATTGCCGCTTAATCCCAACGGGTAACTCTCCTCTTTTCCGCAAGTCATCGACGATGGCTCGAAACTCTGCCGTTGCTTCCGAAAGTAAAACGGTATAGCCTCGTGTGGAAATTTCTCGTTTCAGTGCATCCTGCGCTTGTTTAAGTTGTTCTCGAAGTAACTTTTCTCGGACTTCAAGTTCATCTCTTAGTTGTTGTAGCTCCTCAGCACCACCGAGTTCTAACAAACGATTCCCTATCGTTTTCTTTAACTCATCTTGGTGTTCTAGTTCCTGCTCAATCTCAACTTGACGCTTTGATAAACGTTCACTTTCTTGCTCTAACTTTCCCTGTTCTCTCAACAGATTTTTGGTTTCATAATCACCAATTGCTGCCAGTTCGGCTTCCAAAGTTTTCTTTGCTTCCTTTAGATGCTTAATGGCTCGATTCAACACCTCTACACCCAGCAAGGTTTTCGTTGCTTCAGCAATTTCTAACTTCTTATCAGAGCGAACAATCTGTTCAATCCGTTCTCCATCAAAGAAGAAGTATTGATGCAAAGTAACAGGTAAGATTCGACCAATGATATCCTCTGGTAGTTGTTGCGGTAGTAACCAGCGCCCATCATCTCCTGCTATCTGGAGGTACAACTCACTTTTGCCCTGCTCTACTCCTGCTTCAGTCTTGTAAGCACGGCACAGACGTTTGGCCTGATAGCGTTTGTTGTTATGCTCAAATCTTACTTCTACCCAAGATTCCACTAAGTCATTGAGCCTTGCTTCAGTAATTGCTCGTTTATTCACCAGTTGGTCTTCAGACGCAAAAGCTGCACTAAATTTCTCGTATAGTGCCCAGGTAAAAGCATTCAGTAACGTTGTTTTACCAGCTCCATTATTACCGTGGATAATTGTTGCATTTTGCTCTCCATAGGCAATAAAAATCTCTGGGGTTTTTCCATAAAACTGACGGAAATTGCAAAGCCGGATTGACATCAGCTTCATTGCACTTCTTCCTTGATTATTTTTAAGATGTCATCGTTAATATTGCGAGGAATTTTCATATAAAGTTTATCTTTTTCGGCTTGTAGCACTCGTTCAATAACTCGCCGAACCTCCGGTGGAGCGTTTGTAATTGGCTCTTGTACATCACTTAGACTAACGTTTGTGTTATAAGAAGAACGCTTGTCAGATAAAACATTTGGGATAACTGTAGTAGCGCCCTTAGAGTAGCTGAATGCTATAACCATGTTGAGGTTTTCCCACTCCTTTACATATCCAACAGCCCATATCTTTTCTGAAGCTGTAGAAGATTAATCCTAGCTTGTCCTGCATTATCTGCTAAGTCGGCAAATTCCAAAAATCGCCTCAACTCTTTCTTGAGCAGATTTCGTTCTACTTCCAACGTTTCTCGCCCCAAGTCTGGCGGCAAAACAATCATGTCGAATAAAGTAGCGCGTTGTTTGCCTGGATGCGATCGCAAAATTCGCCCTCTGCGCTGAATGAACTGGCGCGGATTGCCGCTACTAGCAAGAATGACAGCAGTTTGAACCGCTGGAATATCCACACCTTCATCTAGACATCGAATCGCCACCAAACCTTGCAACTCGCCCGTCTCAAATTGACGGCGCAACTCTTCCCGTTCTACTAAAGGTGTCTCGGCAGTATAGGTATTAACCCGATAACCCAGTTCCGCCCCCAGCAATCGAGCAACTGCTGCTAACTGACGGTTGCTTTCCTCACTCACTGCCCCTTCTACTGAACCATCGCCACAATAAAACAGAGTGTGGGAGGTATCCAAACGCCCCATCATTAACTGCCGCAATGCTTCTAACTTATTTGCGGCTGCCCCAATTAACCGAGCGCGTTGCATTAATAATGATGTCAGGGTGTCATTATTTATGTCGATATTTTCCTCATCCATCAGCGTCCAGCCAATTCGTTTCGTCAATTTGGCATAGGCACCCGTCTCTGCTTCTGTTAATTCCACCAGAACGGGATAGTAGAGGTAATGTACTAGCGCCCCTTGGCGAATCGCATCTGCCAGGGTAAGTTCTGGCTGTAAAACAGTGCCAAAGTAGTCGAATAAAAAATTCGTCCCTAACTCATCAAAATAGCGTTCCGGTGTTGCTGATAGGGCAAGACGCAATCCAATGTTGCGAGGTAGACTTTGTTCTAAGCGTGGTGCTCCCAAGTTGTGGGCCTCATCTCCCACAATCAGCGTTTTATCGGGAAAGTACTTAAGCTGGGATTGCAACCCTTCTCCGATGAGAGTGGCATTTGTGGTGATGACGGTGAGAAAAGGTTGGTTACCAGAATGCACGTTGTACAACTGCGTTGAGAGTTGACTTTGCCAGTTGCGTACATTCTCAAAAGCTAAGATTGGCTTCAGCCCAAAAGTCTGGCATTCTCGCGCCCATTGGGTTACCAGATGGCGGTAGGGACAGACTACCAGCAAAACTTGTAAGCCGATTTTTTGATAAAGTTCAGTTGCGATCGCTAGTGCCGTAATCGTCTTACCACTACCCGTCGCCATCTTCAGCGTTCCTCGCCCCTGATTGGCAAACCAGTTAGCCACAGCTTGCCGCTGATACTGCCGCAGTTGGATGGATGGCGGTATTCTTGGACATCCCAGTGGTGGCTGATTTTCTACTAATGAATGTAGAGAGTAACTACCCTTAGCTTCAGCTACTGATACGAACTTATTTATAGAGTGAGTATCATCCTGTACTGGCAAGCATCCATCAAATAAATTCTGGGCTTGACGCTGATTTGGGACTTTATAAACATTTTTTGAGAACAACTGCACTATCTAACTGCCCCTGCCACCAAAAGTGAAAATTGATACCCTGTCAACTATTTCAGAATTTTCCCAGTATATTCTTTGAACTGATAGGACAGCCGACAACTGATGTCAGCAGCTACCAGTTCAGTTCACTGCGCCAGAATATCACTTCCGTTTACATAGTCATTATTAATTTTCTCCCCCTCTCCCCCTCTCAGACTTAACGATGACTACTTAATCGGAAGTGATATAAGCTGCGCTTTGTTCTTCTTGCCAGAGCGATCGCATCCTAAAAACAAACACCCACTTCAGACAAGAAGTGAGTGTCTCAAACCCGTAGAAGATTGCAATTAAGGCACATCGCCTCAACTAATAAGCATCCTGCAACTCATAAAAGTCAGGCGAGATATAGTCCTTCCGCAACGGCCAACCCACCCAATCTTCCGGCATCAAAAGCCGCTTCAAGTTCGGGTGCCCTTCATAAATAATCCCGAACATATCGTAGGACTCCCGCTCTTGCCAATCTGCGGCTTTCCAAATCCAGTACACTGACGGCACTCTTGGATTCTCTCTCGGTAGGAACACCTTGACGCGCACTTCCTCAGGTCGGTCAGCGTTATCACTGAGTTTAATCAAGTGGTAGAAGCTAACCAAATCCTCTCCTGGCCCAACATCGTAAGCGCCTTGGCACTGAAGATAATTGAACCCATAAGCATAGAGAGCCGTTGCCAGGGGTAACAGAAATTCCGGCTCCACCCTGATAATCTCTACACCCTGGTGATCACGCTCTAGGGCTTTATGCTCAAACTCATTTTCCGTCAACCATTGAGACACCTTACCGACTTCAACCAGTTCGGAGTCTCCAGTAGTGGTTGGAGATAACTCTCCTGACCCTTCAGCCTTAGAATCCGCTTTTTTAGACTCTTCTTCAGCCACGATTGACCTCCTCTTTCACTGAGGACTGGAGTGCTGGTGGTACTGGCATACCCATCGCTTCGGTCAACTCCTTCGGCGGGGTATAGCGAGTTTCAGACTGTAAGTACTTCCCAGTCAAAATCTCCGGGACAACTTTCATAGTGTGAGTTGTACTGTAGTACCGATGCGTTTGATTAAGCTGAGAGCGCTCCTGCATGGACTCGTTAGCCACCTTCTTACGCAGCTTAATGATTGCATCGATGATTGCTTCTGGACGGGGAGGACACCCAGGGATGTACACATCCACAGGTATCAACTTATCCACTCCTCGCACTGTTGTCGGGGAATCGACGCTGAACATACCGCCAGTGATGGTGCAAGCACCCATCGCTATTACATATTTTGGTTCGGGCATCTGCTCGTAAAGACGAACTAACGCAGGTGCCATTTTCATGTTTATGGTACCCGCTGTAATAATTAGATCGGATTGCCTGGGACTAGAACGAGGAACCAGACCAAAGCGGTCAAAGTCAAACCGGGAACCAATCAAAGCAGCAAATTCAATGAAGCAGCAGGCTGTACCATACAGCATAGGCCAAAGGCTGGAAAGCCGCGCCCAGTTGTATAGGTCGTCTACTGTTGTCAAAATGACATTTTCTGAAAGATCTTGAGTAACTGATGGCCGCTCAATCGGGTTGAGGATTCGTTCTTTTTGTTGCTGTTCTAAGGCAGCGTTGTCTGTTGTAATGTTAGGGTTCATGACCATTCCAGGGCTCCTTTGCGCCATGCATAAACAAGAGCAACCACAAGAATTGCTATAAAGATGAGGGCTTCAATGAAAGCCAGTAGTCCAAGACGACTGAAGGCGACCGCCCAGGGATACAGGAACACCGTTTCAACATCGAAAACCACGAAGACGAGCGCAAACATATAGTAACGGATGTTGAACTGAATCCAGGCTCCCCCCACCGGTTCCATACCGGATTCATATGTAGTACGTCGCTCTGGCCCGCGAGTGCTGGGTCGCAGAAGCTTAGATGCAGACAGTGCCAGGAAAGGGACTAAACTGCAAGCCAGTAAGAAGCCTAATAGATACTCGTAGCCGCTAAGAACAAACACAATGGGTAACTACCACTAAAAACTTGCGTTATTACTTCTTTACATTCTTACCTTATTATAAGTTGTTTGTTGTTTTGCCCGAATTGAACAAACTTAGCAGAATGATTGCTAAAAGTAATCTTACTCAGTGGCGTTCCTTCGGCAAGCGGTTTGAGACGATTAGCGCATTACCGCACGTAGAGGGCGGAAGAGGACTCCGATCTAGTGAAGGCTCAACAGCTTATCGCTTAGCAGGACTTACCTACGCACTATTACATTCTCTTGTCACTCTAGCCAGGACTTTGACGCTCATTTTCCCCCTCTTCTTAAGGGGGGGTTGGGGGGAGAGCCAAAGGTTGGAAAACACGCCCTAGCCCCCTCTCAACATCCCCTCTGCGAGAGGTAGCGGTGTCAGCATCCTACTTGGGTTAAGAAAATCTCACATTTATGCGATAATTTTTAACATAGATTTTAAGATTTGCTTCCTAAATTTTTTCTGTGAGCAATGAGCGATCAAGCCAAAGAGCAAACCCTTGCTGAGCAAGCACCAGCTTCTTACGAATGTCGCTCTTGCGGCTACGTTTACGAGCCGAACAAGGGAGATAACAATCGTAATGTTCCTCCAGGAACGCCTTTTGAAGAGTTACCACCCGACTGGCGTTGCCCTGTTTGCGGTGTTCGGACTTCTCAGTTTGAGAACATTGGTGCAAGTAGTGCCCCTTCTGGGTTTCAGGACAACCTAACCTATGGCTTTGGTGTCAACCGTTTGACGCCAGGGCAGAAAAATATCCTGATTTTTGGTACCTTAGCTGTGGCCGTTCTGTTCTTTCTGAGTCTCTACGGTTTGCACTGAAATCAGTGCGGTTAGGCTGCCGTTTGGGAGTGACGCTCTACCAGTAATCGGGTTTGTTGCTAGGTATCTCTCACCAACCCTGGCTATGAACCAACCTGAGAAAGTGTTGCTAAAACACAGAAAATTCGTT
Organism: Coleofasciculaceae cyanobacterium; assembly: GCA_036703325.1. Classification (GTDB taxonomy): domain Bacteria; phylum Cyanobacteriota; class Cyanobacteriia; order Cyanobacteriales; family Coleofasciculaceae; genus DATNPI01. Next base: position 2,275 of record DATNPI010000576.1, on the reverse strand, counting down.
TTTACCAGTTCTGGAGGTTATGAGCTATTTGATGAAAACGCTGAAACAAATCGTCATATTGTTGGCGGTTGCCTTCGTTTGTGTCAGCTGTAGTTATGCTCAACCCTTGGGTTTTAACCCTTGGCAGGTCGTTCCTTTATCAACAGACGCTAATCTACAGGATGTTGGTTTTACGGGTGACTCTAGTCATGGATGGGTCGTGGGCAGTAATTCCACACTTTTAGAAACAATAGATGGCGGCAAGACCTGGGAAGAGAGAAAACTGGAGCTAGGCGATCAGAACTATCGCTTCACTTCTGTAGACTTCTCGGGTGACGAGGGCTGGATTATCGGCGAACCCTCAATTTTACTGCATACCACCGATGGTGGAACATCTTGGTCTCGCATTCCTTTAAGCGAGAAGTTACCAGGTTCGCCCAACACAATTGTGGCGCTCGGACCCAAGTCAGCAGAGATGAGTACTACCGTCGGGGCAATCTACCAGACTAAAGATGCAGGTCAAACCTGGAAAGCGATGGTCGAAGAGGCGGTTGGCGTCGTCCGTAATATTTCGCGCTCTGACGATGGCAAATACGTGGCAGTTTCCGCTAGAGGTAACTTCTACTCTACCTGGGAACCCGGTCAGGCTGCATGGGTACAGCATCAGCGCAACAGTTCGAAGCGTCTTCAAAATATGGGATTTGGAAAAGATGGGCGTCTTTGGCTGCTGGCGCGGGGGGGAAATTTGCAGTTTAGCAACCCTGAAGACATAGAAGCCTGGGGCGAGCCGATAACTCCTGAATTTTCGACGAGCTGGGGGTTACTCGATTTAGCCTACCGCACACCTGAGGAAATTTGGCTAGCTGGTGGCAGTGGTAATTTGCTTTGTAGTTTGGATGGTGGGAAGACCTGGCAAAAAGACCGCCAAATAGAGGATATTCCCTCCAACTTGTACAAAATTGTCTTTGTAACACCAAAACAGGGATTTATTATTGGTCAGAAGGGTGTTTTGCTAAAGTACGAGCAGCCCCCACAAGCGGCTTGATTCAATTGAAATCGCTTGAACCAATGCCAGCCAGTTTCGTATTATAGTTAGTGAGTTTTCAACTGTTATTGGAAGGAGAAATCACCAATGTCGGGTTCAACTGGAGAGCGTCCTTTTGGGGACATTGTTACAAGCGTTCGTTACTGGGTAATTCACAGCATCACCATCCCCGCTCTGTTTATCGCAGGCTGGCTATTTGTAAGCACGGGTTTGGCCTACGATGCTTTCGGAACACCCCGTCCTGATGAGTATTTCACTCAAGAACGGCAGGAAGTACCAATCATAAATGATCGCTACGACGCCAAACAGCAGGTCGATCAATTTATAGGTAAGTAAGTTTTTGTAAAAGAGGTTAAAACCCATGACGAGCAATACTCCCAATCAACCCGTTTCCTATCCGATTTTTACGGTTAGATGGCTAGCTGTTCATACGCTAGCGGTGCCTACAGTCTTCTTCTTGGGAGCGATCGCATCAATGCAATTTATTCAACGATAAGAGAAACATCAATGGCAGATAGAACTCCAAATCCGAATAACCAACCAGTTGAACTGAATCGGACTTCTCTTTACTTAGGTCTATTACTGGTTTTTGTTCTCGGTCTTCTGTTTTCCAGTTATTTCTTCAATTAACTGGGCGTAAGTAAAAGCATTGTTTAGTTCAATTAGGAGGTAGAAATTATGTCTGGAACTGGAAGAATTCCTTTGTGGATCGTTGCAACTGTTGTTGGTATAGGTGTACTCACAATTCTCGGTATTTTCTTCTACGGTGCTTATGCAGGACTTGGCTCCTCCCTGTAAGTTCACCTTTACTGAGTTAATCAGCAATTAATTTGATGCTTGTTTGACACCTAAATACTCATCAAAAGCATATACCGTCGGTCTAACTAGAACCGACGGTATTTTAGTAAGTCTGCAACTACAGGATTTGCTAGAGCGGCAACTTGGGGAGTAATACCAAATCCGTTTCAATAACCCCCTTCTTCCCTAACATGGGGGAGAGGGGGGAGAGATTGTCCACTGAAGCAAAAAAGGGATGTACAGGGCGGATTTGGTATAAGTGCGATCGCTTCCCACCAGAATAGACCTCTTGCAAAAGTCGTCACGGGGTACTATGAGGACTGACTACAGGCGTTGGTAATTAAGACTACATAGACTACTTAGAATATTCTTCGCATTCCCTATTCCCCATTTCCCGGCACTTAGACAGATTTCAAGCCCAAACAAAGCCCAAAGCGGCTTTGTAAGAGAAGA
>DATNPI010000574.1:0-2464 GCA_036703325.1 Coleofasciculaceae cyanobacterium | reverse complement strand
CCCCACACGGTGCGTCAGTTTGCCCGCGCTATCATCATGCCGAACTTGAAGCCCCCAGTACGCTCGGTAGCTGATGCTGCGGCTTATCGCGATCGCATCCTCGCCGCGATTCCGGCTGGCAAACAGTTTGAGCCACTGATGACGCTTTACCTCACCGACAACACCAGCCCCGAAGAAATTATCCGGGCTAAAGAATCCCAGTTTGTCAAAGCGGTAAAGTACTACCCAGCCGGCGCAACGACCAATTCAGACTTCGGGGTGACGGACATTCGTCAGTGCGATCGCGTCTTTGAAGCGATGCAGCAGGTAGATATGCCTTTACTACTGCATGGGGAAGTGACCGCTCAAGATGTTGATATGTTCGACCGCGAGAAAGCGTTTATCGAGCGACATTTGATCCCCCTCAAGCAGCGATTTCCCAACCTGCGCGTAGTGCTTGAACACGTTACCACCTCAGATGCTGTGCAGTATGTCCTGTCTGCCAACAATATCGCTGCAACGATTACGCCACAACATCTATTGTTTAACCGCAATATCCTATTTCAAGGTGGCATTCGCCCCCATTTCTATTGCCTGCCCATTTTGAAACGAGAGGAGCATCGCTTGGCACTTTTGCAAGCAGCAACCTCTGGCAATCCTAAGTTTTTTCTTGGCACCGATAGCGCCCCCCATCCCCGCAATGGCAAAGAAAGTTCCTGTGGCTGTGCGGGTTGCTACTCGGCTCTGCACGCGATGGAGTTATATGCAGAAGCTTTTGAGAGCGTTGATGCACTCGATAAACTTGAAGCTTTCGCCAGCTTCTATGGACCAGATTTTTATCAACTCCCGCGCAATACTGAACAGATTACTTTGGGCAGAACGACCTGGCGCATTCCCGATGAAGTGCCATTTACTGAATTCGGACTTGTGCCCTTACGGGCAGGTCAGGAGATGACGTGGCAAATGCTTGACGCTAGCATGGCTGAAGCTAATTGATTTGGATGATCGTGTAATAGACACGCTATTCCTTAGCGGGACTTAAACAAATTTCAAGCCCAAACAAAGCCCAAACTAGCTTTGTAAGCCACGAATACGTCCCGATTATGGTTCAACCACTCGATAAAACGAAAAGACATCGCTGTCCGAAACGCCTCTAATGCTTCGGTAAAAGTATTTAAAGGTTTCGATGCCCAACGTCTTCTTAATCCTCCGGTTAAGGTATGCCATAAAATAAATGTATAGGCACAAAATACCAGAATGAAATGCCTCAGCAAGCTTCTATAATCTCTAATTTGATATTCAGATAATCCTAACCATCCTTTGGCCTCTCGGTAGAAAACTTCTACCCAATTTCTTTGAGCATAGGTGCTTACTATCCATTCGGCTGTCGCTGTTGATGAGCCAATATTGGTGATAAAATAATCAATCTCACTAGCTTGGTCGAAGGTTGAGGCATTCATGACGATAGCAATTGTTCTCTTTCCTTCTAGCTGCGATAGTTCAACTTCAATTGTTGCAACCAAAACGGTTTTCGGTTTATCTAAATTGAGTTGAACAGGGGTAAACTCCTTAACAGACAAGGATTGGGCTAACTTATCTAGGCGAATCTCTTGGAGTTTATTTGTCGCTGTTTCAATTCTCACTTTGCGGTTTTTAGCTAATCCCCCTATATACTTGAGTTTCCTTTTTTCCAACTCCAACAGGAACGTTGTGTTATTTCCATAGCCAGCGTCAACTACCACGATACCCGGTCGGTACCCTCTCTCCAGACTTCGGTCAACTAAAGCTAACGCTAACTCCGGCTTTTTCTTGAATTCAACTTCTTTTTTCCCTTGAGATAAGGAATTGGCAGGTTGATATAACTCTATATCTAACGGCAGGCTTTTTTTACCATCATATAGATGAGTTGTTACCACTACTATTCCGTTATCGGTTTTCCCGATTTCTCCTATATACTGCCGTCCCACTCCGGCTGTGAAATTGCCGCTTTTTCTATGCCCGGAGTCATCGACTATTAACGTCAATCCTCTACTTATTCGGGTCTGAGAACACTGATTCATCACCAGCAATCGGCGCTCATTTACCTCCATCGCTGACCAGGGGGCTTCTGTCAAAAAATGATGTAATCGGTGATAAGTCACTCCTACAGCGTTCGACGCCATTTGAGACAGGTTTTTTCGCTCACTTTCCCCTAATAATCCTCCGACATAGTTCCTAAACTCCCTTTTTTGGGCAATATGTGTCCATAGATCATCAAAGCGTTTGCACCATCTATCAAAGCAAGGAGGCATGGCGGCGGGAGTTGTCTCTTTCATCGCTTCATCCTCGACGTAAAATCTATACTCCCTATGGAGTATACCTTTATTTAATTTCTATTTTTGTTTAAGTCCCGTTCACACCTTCTACCGTCTTGGCTACGCCGAAGTCAGCGAATGGAGCAAGCCACAACCAACCCAAAATCCTGGTGAAGTGATGAGCATCCTCA
>DATNPI010000568.1:0-4718 GCA_036703325.1 Coleofasciculaceae cyanobacterium | reverse complement strand
TTTTCGTTCACTTTCCCCTAATAATCCCCCGATATAGTTTCTAAACTCCCTTTTTTGGGCTTGATGTGAAAAGAGCTCATCAAAACGTTTACACCATCTATCGAAGCAAGGCGGCATGGCGGCGGGAGTTGTCTCTTTCATGGCTCAAGCCTTAATGTGAAATATCTGCCATGCCTGGATTATACCTTTATTACTTCTCGATTTTCGTTTAAGTCCTGCTAAGACGATTGAGTGCAGCAATTCTTACGTCTCAAACTCATCTAGAGAGATGTTGGGCAAATCAGGGGGAACTACCACACAGTCAACCGATACTTTGTGGCTCTCCCGTTGGCTATCGATATCAATTGCGATCGCCTCAAGCCGGACTTCCACACTGCCAAACGGGACAATCAACTGTGTCATCGCCTCCAGTTGCCCTGCACCATCGGGTAACAGATCCACTAACCAGCGCGGCCCGTCCAGTAGAGAGCGGCTTTGTCGATCTTGAACCCATAGCTTAATACAAAGACGAGCTGGGTGAGGAGGTAATTTTACGCGGACTGTCACCGGTTCCCCAGCAGCCAGTTCGCTCGTGGGTACGAAGAGTACTGGGGCTGGTAGTGGTAACTCTAACTGCGGTGGCGAGAAAATCTTGGATTCGGGTTGGGAAGTAAGCTGTCCAGGTGAGTTTACCCATCTAGAAGCATTAGGTTTGACCACCGATTGTTCTGGTACTACTAAATCGTCATCATCTACAACAAATTCTTGAGCAGCCCAGTCTGTAATAGCAAGCTTTTCCAAAGGAAGCTCCTCTGGCGTTTCCACCTGTAGGGAAGTGTCCTCTGATGGAAGAGGGGATTGTAGCTCGGTTGTCTCATCAGCCGTGCTACCGAACTCATCAGTTTCTTCTGCCCAAATCGATTCATCAAAATCAGCCAGCAGTTTATCAGAATTCAGCTGTTGGGTAACGTCCTCAACCTCAATGACTACTGGCTCAGGCTCTAGCTCTTGTGTGTCTTCAACCTCATCCACTAAGTTGCTAGAAGGAGACAACTCCGACTTTAGCCATTGTGATAACTCAGCATCTACTGCCAGAGAATTTAGCCGCACCCAAAAACGGTCTTGTACTTTTAAGGCTTGAAAGGCGTTATCCACAGTTGGTTCATTGGCAACTGGCTCAGGGTGCTGAACCTCAGCTGATTCGATCTCCAGTTCTGGATCATCCAGCCATTCGCTCATATCTAGGTCATTAAACGAGGAATCAGCGGCTGGCGTAACGGTAGCTAGCGCATCGATCGCTTCCGAGTCACTCAGACGGGAGTCAGCTGTTGGTGTAACAGCAGTCAGTGTGTCGATCGCCTCTGAAGTATCTAAGTAGGAGTCTGCCGTTGATTCTGAAGACTCAGGCGTTTCTAACGCATCTGAGATGCCCAGCCCAGAATCTGCTATCGGAACTGGGATGTCTGACAATGCGATCGCATCCAAGGCATTCGATGAAGAATCTGCCGCCAGTACTGTATCTTCCTGTAAAGTGGCATCCTCCAACTCTTGCACCGCTTCCTGAGATTGTAGCTCTAGAGCAGTGTCTTCAGCCTTGTCCTCTGGCTGTTGATTGGGTATATCGGGGGAAAGTTCGTCGGCAGGGGCGATCGCGATCGGTTGCTCCAGGAAATCTTCCTGCTTTACCTCACCCCCGTCAGAACCACTAACAGCCTCCGAAGAGTCAACAGCGGTAATCGGTCGCATCTTGGGAAGTTTAGGCAGTTGGAGAGATTTTGATGCCTTGTGATTAGGACTCGGTTGGTAAATTTGTGGCGGTAAGGGCTGCTGAGATACAGGTTGTAAGGATAGAGGCTGAGGATTTTGGAGAACGTCTAGCAGGTCAAGTACAGCCTGATTCAAGGGTGGTGAATTCGATGCTGACAGATCTGCCTCAATTTCTTGGGAAGCTGCGAGATTGTTGGCGAGTACCAGCATTTTTGCCACAGGCATCACCTTGCTTGCTGGAATAATCGCTCCTAGTAACTCATCTAAATCAGCCGTAACACTAAACGGTTGACTCGCCAATGGCACTGATGTTGACCCATAAAGCGTAACTTTTCCCAAAATCAGACGGGTCTTGCAGTCGGGAGGAATTTCCAGGGTATGGCTAAAAGCCAACGGTAGCGCCTGTTCTGATAAGGGGTGTTGGGCATCAACCAAGACTTGTGAGCTTTGAGGATCGCGTAGTTCGTAGCGTAGGGTGCCTTGGAAAACAGAGTTCAAAGCACTAGCCGTTTTACTGTCACTGAGCGGATTAACATCTAAGACATCCACTTGACCAGTAATAGTCAAAGACTCTCCCCGCCGTGCCACTAAGGCTTCCTCATCGAGCGTTAATATTAGTCCTGGTTGATTGCTATCTGTCTCTGAGGGCAGCTCTAACTCAGGCGTTAGTAGTACCTGCGGGTTTTGAGGCTCAGACTGCTCAAACTCTTGCAACACAGGCTCAAGTACCTGTTGCAGGATTTGCTCAAGCATCTGTAGGGATTGATCTAAGATCGGGTTTGTTGGCGTTGCCACCTCAGCTGAGTTGCTGGTGAGTGCTACTAGATTCTCGTCTAACTCAGCTGGCTCAAAGGGAACTTCTGTATCTGCTAAAGTCGCCGCTTCGACTGGGACTTCATCCAAATTAGTCTCGCCTTCGACCAATGTTTCTGACTCCGGAACCGCTGCTGCTGTCTCGGCTAAAGTCGAAGCCACCGCTTGAACCTCATCAAAATTAGTATCGATCTCCACCGCTATTTCTGGATCGGGAACCTCTGATGTATCGGCTAGCGGTGTAAGAGGAGTGGGCTGCGTTTCTATCGGGGTGGGTTCAATATCAGATTCAGAGGCACTAGGGACTAGAGGCTGGGGGCTAGGGTATTCCTCGGATGCATCTGGGGGGTTGGAATAAGGAGGCTTTTCCGGTACGAGTTCCGCGTCCTCCGGACAATTCTTTATTGTCTCCTTTAGGGATAAATCCAGGGGTTTCTGACCACTTACAGGGCTAGTCTGTTCGTTTTCCCTAGTCTCAAGTATCGAGTCCTTAGCTCCTTCTCGGTCAGAAATGTGAGGGAATTTTTCGCTCAACTCCGCCTGATCACTGGTCGGGATAGCATCCATCGCAGGTGAAGCGGATTCATCAGTTGGTGAAACTGCTGTAGCTTGTGGCAAGACTTCTATTTGAATAGCCTGCTGCCAGGAATTGCCCAAAAAATCGGACATGATATCGCCACAGCAACGTATCTCCCACCGACCAGGCTTGAGAAACGTGAAGGGAATAACAACCATTAACCCTTCTGGGTTGGTGCGACGCGATCGCTTCTGAGACCGTCGCCTCGGCGGCACTTCCTTAGTACTCTCATGAGTGACGCAAATTTCTACATCGGTATTGGTACGGGATGAGTGAGCAACCACGCGATACCGACCTGCTTCGATTTCCAGCCTTTGTGACTTTATGGGCAACCAGGAACGATCGCCCTCTTTCTGTAGTAAAAATTCCCAATATTCCATAGTTGTTAGTGATTCTTTTATTAGCAATCAGTTTGGACTGGCGAAGGTGCTTCCGTCTAGAGTTTAAGATTGAGCGTCCAATATTGAATTTTTTAAGTCTAATATCTGCGAGAAGCTAATAACTAATCACCAACAACTATTTATTTCAAGCTATCGATCTGGCGTCGTAGCTCATCCGTCTTTTCCAGTAAATCGGCTTGCGCGATCGCCTGTTGTTCCCCAGACTTAAGCCACTTGAGATTAACTGTCTGATTCTGGGCCTCCGCGTCTCCCAAAACTAAGCAGGCAACTGCCCCACTCCGGTCAGCCCGCTTAAACTGCTTACCAAAGGCACTACCGCTCAAGTCGAGTTCCACGGCAAACCCAGTTTGACGAAGTTTTTGAGCCAATTTTAGCGCTTGAGCTTCTGCCTCTTCGCCTCTTGATACCACATAGAAATCCCGTACTTGGCGTGGTGGTTCAGATAGCTGTTGCAGCAGTAGCACCAAACGTTCCAGACCAATTGCCCATCCTACGGCTGGCGTTTCGGCACCACCTAATTCCTTGACTAGCCCATCATAGCGACCGCCACCACAGACTGTTGCCTGCGCTCCCAAATCATCAGACTGAATTTCAAAAGCCGTGTGGGTGTAGTAGTCCAAACCACGCACCAGGCAAGGGTTGAGTTTGTAACTAATTCCTAAGTCGGTAAGCAGTTGCTGCACCTTTTCAAAATGCTGCTGAGAGTAGGCACCCAGATAGTCTAGGATACTGGGTGCCTCAGCTACGATTTCCTGAGTGCGTTTGTCTTTACTATCTAGAATCCGCAGGGGGTTACGGCTTAGACGTTCCTGAGAATCTGGATCTAACTCATCTTTGTAAGGCGTTAGGTAGTCCACTAACGCTTGCCGATAACGCGGGCGGTCTTCTAAATTTCCCACCGAGTTAATAGCTAGCCGAAGGTCTTTTAGGCCCAGGGTTTGCAGGATGTCTGTAGCGATCGCAATTACTTCTACATCTGCGCGTGGGTCAGGACTGCCCAGCACCTCCACCCCCAGCTGATGAAATTGTCGCTGACGACCCGCGCCGGGACGTTCGTATCGAAACATGGGTCCGGTGTACCAAAGGCGCTGGACGCCGCCTTGGGCGTGAAGACCATGTTCAACAAATGATCGTACTACCCCAGCTGTACCTTCAGGGCGTAAGGGAACGGAGCGATCGCC
>DATNPI010000556.1:0-5451 GCA_036703325.1 Coleofasciculaceae cyanobacterium | reverse complement strand
AGGAGTCTCTCTCTCAGCAATGCAACAAAACTTAAATAAACCCAACAAATCAAGAGAAACGGAAATATAAAGAAAACATTATGAACTGCCGATGTTTTAAAAATTCATGGGATTCTAATAATAGTTTAAATGGGGTCAGCCACTATAAAGACCCTAATCATAAAAAACCTGTAATCATTCCATCCAGAGCGCCAAGTCTTCCCTAATAAGGAACTAGGCGCTCTATAATTTTGCAGGACTAAAAGCTGTCGGTCGTCCAACTTAGACATAATTACCGTCAACTTACTCCAGATTTAGCTTAAAAAAACTGTATAGTTTCATGTCCCAAACGATTGTTGTCAAAGTTGGCACATCCAGTCTGACCCAGCCAGCAACGGGTCAGCTAGCACTCTCAACAATTGCCAAGCTAGTGGAAACTCTCACTCAGCTGCGCTCTCGTGGCGATCGCATCGTACTGGTTACCTCTGGTGCTGTGGGAATTGGCTGTGCGCGTTTGGGATTAAAGTCACGACCCCAGACAATGGCTCTCAAACAAGCTGTAGCCGCTGTAGGTCAGGGACGCCTGATGCGGGTGTACGACGACTTTTTCACCAGCCTGCAACAACCGATCGCCCAGGTTCTCCTAAGCCGCCGGGACTTTATACAGCGTAGCTGTTACGTTAATGCCTATGCGACCTTTCGGGAACTGCTGCAACTGGGCGTCATCCCGGTGGTGAATGAAAATGATACCGTAGCAGTAGAAGAACTGAAGTTTGGAGATAACGATACACTCAGCGCCTTAGTGGCAAGTTTAATCGAAGCCGACTGGTTGTTTTTATTAACCGATGTAGACAGACTTTATTCAGCTGACCCGCGTGCAGTACCTGATGCCCGACCGATTACGCTGGTGACCCGAATTGAGGAATTAGCCGAACTACAGATACAAACTGGTGAATCAGGTTCTCAATGGGGAACAGGCGGCATGGTTACAAAAATTGCAGCCGCCCGTATTGCCACCAGTGCTGGCGTGAGGACTGTAATTACAGAAGGACGATACCCTGAAACCATTGAAAAAATCTTACAGGGGGAACCTCTCGGTACGCAGTTTGAAGCCCAGCCTCGAACTGATAACGCCCGCAAGCGCTGGATTGCTCACACTTTAGTTCCAGTCGGAAAGCTCTATCTCGATACTGGAGCCGTAGCAGCAATTTCTCAGAAGGGTAAGTCCTTGTTAGCAGCTGGTATAACTGGCATTGAGGGTGATTTTCGGTCATCCGAGGCTGTGCAGCTATGTGACAGCAGTGGCTCGGAAATTGCTAGAGGGCTTGTCAACTACAGCAGCACTGAACTACAGCAGATTCGGGGGCGTCAATCGGACGAAATTCCCGCCATTTTAGGCTACTCGGGTGCTGAAACTGTTGTTCATCGAGATAACCTCGTTCTGAGTAATTAATGCCACACTCTACAGGTCTCTGAGTTAAAACGGCAAGGCCTCTGGTGGAGCAATATCAGCTCCAGCTTTTACGCCAGTTCGGCTGGCTTTTAGACCAGGCTTACTAGTTGATTGGTCACGCTCAACTTTAGGAGAAACAGATGTCCTGGAGGGAGCAACGGGTTCAGGTTCAACGGATACCCCCGGCGTCGATTGCCTGGACATCAAGCTCAATCCGCCTACCGCTCCTGCAATCAGGGCAGTGTAGCCAAGATATAGATGAACTGAATTCAGTTGAAATCCTGGCACTGCTGTGGAGTTGTTATACCAGGAAGGAACCACGGATTTCACTGGGTCAGGTTCCGGTATGGAATCTGCCATCGCCACACCATTCAAGCCCAAGGCAACGCCCATCCGACGGATAAAACCGCGAATGTAGACATCCTCTGGCAACTGGTCTAGACGACCGACTTCCAAAGCCTCAATGTGATGGAGCGGTACAAGGGTTTGCCGATGAAGTTGATCCACACTAAGCGATCGGTCTTGACGTGCCTGTCGTAGTTCTTGACCAACTTGACGCAACATCTCTTGTCGCGCTTGTGCGGCAGTTTGTGCTGCCAGTTCTGTCTTGGTGAGTTTTCTGCTCGGTTTAGTATCACCAATAAATCTACTGGGCAGATGGGACTGTTTGGCCGTCTCGACTGAATGAGGAACTTCTGCAACCTCTGTAGCAGAAAGCTGTGACTCTGTTTGTACTGACTGATTTTCTACCCTCTGGGGAGAATCTAACGCTTCGTGTCTAGTATTGTTCATTTCCCCGGAAGGGACAGGAATGACTTTGTACTGTCTCACAACTTGCTGGAAGGTTAACCGGACGGCTTCTCGCCCCACTGCCTTAACTAGAATTTGGGCAGTGCTAGATGCTTCTCCCAACATCGTCTGTAACCCAGCCATTGTGCGGCGGTAAACTTCGCTATCAACAAGTTCAGCTTCTATTTGACTCAGGATAGACCGCAATCCTTCCTGAGAGATTTCAAGGGTTGGGTTTTCGATAACACCATTACCTAGTGGAGATTGCGATACCATAGCTTTCTCTTATTTCTGTGCTTGAGTAAAACTGCTTTGACTGAGCCACACAACGCCTGAGATGGAAGTGGGTTGTTGATGCCATTCACAACTGTTGTCAGTGAATTTACAGCAGTTTGGGCTATCTTAATAACCTTTCCTGCAACTGAGGGAACCATCCGGATAATGTCAAAAAAAGCCTATATGGCCTGCTTTGCTAACAGCACTTTTAACTCAGTACTCAGTACTGAGTTTGGTGAAGGATGGAAAGCCCCTCCCCTGCATAGTGAGTCTGAGTAGAGATCGGCTAATATATCAAGGCACAAGAAACCGCAACAATCTGGGGAAACACCGGTGCAAGTCCGGGGCTGTGCGGCAGCTGTAAAGGGAGGAAAGCTTGACGTGTGAAGGATAAAGGATGAAGTGTAAAAGCTCAAGCCTAAAAAGCAAAACTATTGGTTTGTTGCCACAATAAACTTTTATACTTGATACTTCATACTTCGTCGTTCCTCCTTAAGCCAGAACGCCTATTTGTTGCTTGTTCACTCTATTTCCTGCCTTGCACGGGAAGGGAGCTTTGAAGTTAATGCCTACCGTTAAGACAACCCGTTTCACTCCTGAGTTGCTATCTTTGCCACCCTTGCCATTACAACGTCCTTTATTGATGATTGGTCATGGCACCAAAGATCAGGAGGGGCGTCAGACTTTTGTGGATTTTGCCAACGCCTACTACGCCCTAGACCCTTGCCGACCAGTCCTGCCTTGTTTTTTGGAACTGACAGAGCCGACGATTCAGGAGGGAGTAGACCAGTGTGTGGAACAAGGTTACACGGAACTCTCTGCCATACCGATTTTGTTGTTTGCGGCTCGGCACAACAAGTTTGATGTCACCAATGAATTAGACCGAGCAAGAGCGAGACATCCTCAGGTGAAATTTCACTACGGGCGTCATTTTGGGATTACTCCAGGTATTTTGGACTTATGGCGCGATCGCCTTGCCGAACTTGACCAGCCACAGTGGCAGCGAAAAGACACGGTAGTGCTATTTGTCGGTCGTGGTTCCAGCGACCCTGATGCCAATGGCGATGTCTATAAAATGGCTCGCCTTCTCTGGGAAGGAAGTGGCTACCAAACAATTGAAACTTGCTTTATCGGCATTACTCATCCTCGCCTGGAAGAAGGTTTCCGTCGCGCTAGACTCTACCAGCCGAAGCGGATTATTGTTCTGCCGTACTTCCTATTTACTGGCGTTCTAGTGAAAAAGATTTTCGACATCACTGCCCAGCAGCAGGAGCAGTATCCAGAAATTTCTATGACCTGTCTACCAGAAATGGGTATTCAGCCTCAGTTGCTATCTGTTCTGAGGGAGCGAGAAATTGAGACTCAACTAGGGCAGGTGCAGATGAATTGTGAAATGTGCAAGTTCCGGCAGGCGGCGGTTGGTAACAGCATCGGCCACGGTCACTCCCACGACCATCACCACCCTCATGGACATCACCATGATCACGGACACAACCACTCCCACAATACTCCAGACCTTTATGCAGATTTAGAGCAATACCACCAGCGTATTTGGCAAGCTCCCTAGACCTTCGCGGCGAAAGCTTCCCACCAGTTTCCGTGCTGAAGAGGGGGTGAGGGGTGAATTTCACCCTCTGGGTTATTTCTGCCGAGCTGGTCTAGGAACACTTGAAGTTTTTAGGGGCACCTGCCCCTAATTCTGTCCTGAATTTTGCACTTTTAAAAAGAACATAGATAATAACAGACGCGATAAGTATTCTTGATACGTGTTGTCCCTAACCTATGTCTAAAGAATTTACAGTTGGCGATCGCGTCAGGGTGATTGCACTACCGCGCTATGTCAAGACAGCCGAACCGATGCCTATGTTACGACCCCCAAACGTAATCCACCTTGGAGAAGAGGGCGTCGTTCTTGATCGGCGTCCTGGCGGATATTGGGGCGTTCGCTTTTCCAAAGGAGCATTTCTGATGGATAGCCAGTACCTTGAGGTGGTAACTGACCCGAAACCTACAACTCCTGAGACTGAAAATCCGGCAGAATCATCCTCAATCGACTAGACCAGCTCGGCAGAAGTTTTCCACCAGTTCCGATGCCAATGAGGGGGAGAGGGAGAGAATTTCACTCTCTGGGTTATTTCTGCCACCCTGGTCTAGTCGCTTTTGAGCAAGCGTGAACTCACACGAGTGCCCTATTTTACGCCAAACACCTCTGATGCAGTTCCCAGACAAGTAGAAACGACAAAACTCACTAGCACTTTAGCGGATTGATTCGTGTACTGTTGAGGCTAATGTTCTTATTGGCAGTCTGGGCAAGAATGGGGAGATGAATTTGTACAACTTTCTTCAGTCTCTCGGTATTGCCAACCCTACCGGCACTGGCTGGCTGGCAGTGGTATTTACCTTTGGGTTGGCCTGGGGAGTTACTTGGCGTTTTATTCCAGCAGTACGCTCTTTTGCCTTACAAGTAGGTTGGGCTGACCAACCTTCCTCACGGCGGCTCAATCGAGAACCTTTACCCAATGCGGGTGGATTAGCCATCTACGCTGGGGTGGTGGCGGCACTAGTACTGGCTACTCTGTTGAGACCAATCGTCATCGAAGGGGTCTTGGCGGAAGTGTTGACGATTCTGCTGGGAGGCTCAATTTTGGTGCTGGTGGGCTTTATTGATGACCAGTTTGGTCTACCTCCTTTGTTTCGCTTGTTGACCCAGATTCTCGCAGCGCTGTTGCTGGTGACTAGCGGCGCTGGCATTGAAGCGACCTTTGGCACTCCTATCGACCCACTGCTGTCAGTGGCGCTGACGGTGCTGTGGGTAGTAGGGGTTACCAATGCGATTAATCTGATGGATGGGATGGACGGCTTGGCAGGGGGAGTCAGCTTTATCACGGCGATGAGCTTGTTGGCGGTTTCGGCCCAGTTTCCCACAAGGGCGGCGGCGACGTTGCTGTTGGCGG
>DATNPI010000532.1:0-5237 GCA_036703325.1 Coleofasciculaceae cyanobacterium | reverse complement strand
TCAACAGTTCTGTCCAAGCATTCTGAACTTCAGTATTTTGTGGATTGGAGAGGTAGCGTTTAGCTCGATTCGTCAGCTCATCATACCAAATGACTTGGTTTCCAAGGTTAGAACCGCCCTGAACTCGTATCACCACACCTTGCAGCGTAATATCATTTGTTCTAGATTTTTCTTGAGACCTAGGCTTACAATTAGCCTTAAAGTACCAAAGGTAGCTCTCATTAAGTTTTAGAGAGTGCTTTGGAATTGGCGGTAAAGGGATACCAATTACTCCTGGTGTTTTAGTGAGTTGGGGGGAAGTTCGGTAGATAGTAGTCATCTGATCATTCACATTACTGTGCAGTGAAAACTCGATAGATTCTATTTCCTCGGGAGCATAGGGAATATAAAACCAAAAAACTGGATGTTCAGCAGTCGTTAAACTCTGAGCGCTTTTTTTAGGTACTAAGGCAGTAAGCGTCTTAGCTGTGGGCTGACACGCTCCAGTCAGTTCAGTTGCAGTCAGCTCAGTACGGGTTCCACCTGGTGTCCGCGTATTGTCATCAGGAGTGCCAGTACGTGGTGGTGCTGGTAGTAATTCCAGGGTGGCAATTCGTAGGTCAGCAATCAGTTGTGAACCGCGTTGTGTCCATCTCTGTGCTGGGTTGCTGGTGAAGTCAGCGATCGCTTTTGGCGCTACACTTCCTTTGTGGGGTAGCTTCGCTGGACTACGTCCCACTTCGTTAACACGCGCACTCGCGTAAGGTGGCGAGATCGCGATCGCCTCCGGCACTGCCCCAAGAGCGATTGCCAAAACTGTAATCAAGGTAAGTTTCATTCTGGTTCGCTACTCCTATTTCGGTCTTCTCACTATCCAGAACTTAACCCAATGGAAAGACTTTGGGAATATTTTCAAAGGTTACGATTAATTTTCATTTCCCAGAACAATGTCCTCGCCGGAACTTGAGGAAAGCGGTAAATGCTTTACGATGACTAGACAATTCTGCTCATCAGAAATTTGTGTATAACTCACCTGATCAGCTACCTGCTGCATGATGCTAATACCCCTTCCTCCCTCCTGTTCGAGTGGGTCTTGATCTAGTTTTTTCAGTTCACTCAACTTTGCCTCTAAATCAAAAGGCTGTCCATAATCCCAAATTTTAATCTCTAAGCGTTCATTGAACACCGTTACTTCGAGTTCAATAGGAGTTTCTAAAGGCAAATTTTTGTGGGCATGGCGAACAGCGTTAGTAAAACCTTCGGCTAGAACTAGTTGGCACTGACTCCAAAGGGTTTGGGAAATTGGTAGATGCTCCAACTGATTGAACCATTGTAAAACCTGAGCTAATTCTTTAAGCTCTGTATTAACTTGAAGATGAATTTTTTGGATGGGAGAGTTACAGAGTTGTTGTTGCTGACGTTTGTATTTAAACCAGTTCAAGCCTTTGAAAAACTCAATAAACCACTCTAGAACACTAACTTTTTGCAGAAATTGTGACTGGTCAAGACCTTGTTGCTGATAATTTTTCACGATTGATAGACAATTCTTCTGCTCGGGAATGCGCGTATAACTTAACTCATCTGATAGATGAAACATGAGTGTTATACCCCAGCCGCCTTCAGGAAGTTCATCTATATTCTTGAACATATTGGCTCTCCTTGTTTAGAGTGTTGGCTGTATCAAAACTGACTTATTGCTAGAGGAATTGACTTAAGGTGGAGGATATCATGCCCTTGCCCTTTAAGTGTAATTGTGCTTAGTTATACCGTTCTCCCAAGCAGTTGCAACAGATGTAATCTTTCTCCCCCCTTGTTAACTCTGGTTGGGGAGGATCTGAATGTGTAGCAAGTCGAAGGGAAATTGGTATGACTTCCAGGCGATCGCTTCAGACTAGTGCGGTTCTTTACACACCTTGAGATAGTGGGATGAATATTACGTCCCTCTATAGCTACTCAATAAAAAAGCTCTGGAATTTACGCAAAAGTTACAAAAGCTAACATTAATCTCAAGTCATACCCAATCCGGGTTTAATAGCCAATTTTTCAGCAACCTGCATAACCAGAGTAGAGACGTTCCGGCGGTAGTACAGAGCAGAACCCGTTCCCCAAAGGGGTTGGCGAAGGCTAGGGTACGTCTCTACGACTGCCGTTGCCGGCTTGGAAATCGTGGGTAGGCGATCGCACTGCCTGTGAGAACTATAGCCAATGCCGCCGGGACGAGCGGTAGCCAACCCCCTTGGAGTAAGAAAACCCAGCAGAGTCCATACAAAACGGCGACACAAATGCTAATCGCCAGAACTAGGTGTAGTAGCAATTGCGCTTCGCGCAGACTTTGCGATCGCAGTTGGTAAACGAGTATTCCACCTATCAGCGACCAACCCCATACCCAGAGAGCATCGCCCCATTGAGGCAGCCACCAGATCAGAGGGCGTCTATTCTGAACCGCACTGAGAATCTGACTTACTAGGTGTGCATGAACTTCCAGGCCTGGCATTCTACCGTATGGGGTGTAGTGATAGTCTTTAGCACTTAGGGCAGTGACACCGATGAGAACAATCCGATCCTTCACCCACTCAGATTTAAACCGCCTACTTAAGACCTCCTTGAGTGTAAGTGACCGGGCAATTGCGGAGGAGGCGCGGTAATTGATCAACACCTGGTTTCCCCGCGCATCCAGGTTTTGATACCCTCCGCTATGAGGAGCTAAACGTTTAAAGACAATGCCACCAAACTGCCAGTTTTCCTCTGAAGTAGTTGCTGAGATGCCCTTTGTTTCTAGGTATCGGTTGGCTAGTTGCAGGCTGAAGGAAAAGGGTGTCTCGCACACAGAAAGAGGAGAGGTTGGGTTTGGCGAACGGGACTGGAGATGGCGACGAACAATATAGTCTTTATCATTTTCTAAGTCAATAAAGCCTACTTTTTTTTCTGTACTATTGGGCGGAGGAGGAATAGCGTCTTTTTCGCTGGTGCCGAGTACGCATGCGGTAACGAGACGTTGATTCTGCCGTAGCTGGACGACCAGTGACTGATGTCCCAACTTATCACCCGACGGGAAAGGCTGATCGCGAACGACATCGAGACCGATCGCTACAGGTCGATACTGATCCAGTTTTTCAATGAGTTGAGCAATGATGGCATCGGATAGCGGAAATCCGTATTTACTAATATCTGCTTCATCAGCTCCAACAATTAGGAGGCGATCATCTGGTAGTTCAGAAGGGCGTTGGCGGAGTAGCAGGTCGTAACTCTGTAATTCCCAGCTTTGCAGTACCCCCAGCGATCGCGCCCCCATCAGCATACTAGTTACAACCAAACTCGTTACCAAGACAGTTTTGCAGCGACGCCAAAAGGGTAAGGTTGCGCTTTTGCGTGGCTCCGGCTGAACTCCTTGTGAAGGTTTGGGCAACTCTGGCCAGGTTAGAGGCACGGCTGCCGGGTTCTGGCAAATTACTGGCAACCAGCTGGCACAGGGAAATTCATCCTCTAAACCTTGCAGTCGCTGCCGCGCTTCCTGCACCGCTCTATAGAGAGGCTTTCCACTTGCAAAGCTGTAAAGAAAATACTTCAAAAATTCTTGTGCCACCCGATCTGGCACTGGCTCCCGCATAACAATCAGTTGTGGGATGTGCAGTTGTTCTAACTCCCGCGCTAATCCCAAACCATCACAGGAATTGAAAATTGCCAACTGCAACCCGCCTTCAACCGCTTTTTTCAGGGCATACCTGAGTTCGTCAAGCGTTAGGCTATCAGTTTGGTTGAGATAAATCCGCCCCCTTTCACCCTCAGTCTGACTATGACCCGCGAAAAATAGAATATCCCAGGGTTGCTCCCAAAGCTGGTCGTTTAACTGTTGGCGTTGCGGCTCCACCAGAAAGGTTGTTGCTGCATTGGGTAAATTCTCTAAGTGTTGCTGGTCTTCCTCAACCTTAATACCTTCGCTATTGCCCAGAATCGCCAGGATTCTGACTTTGTCTTGATAGGGAAGCGTCTCTACCCTTGGTGGTCGTTCGTACTCCAGGGTACTGAGTCCAATTTCAGCAAAGCTGTAGCGCTCTAATAAATCCCACTGGTGCCAGGGGATTTGCCATAGCTGGTAGTTATCAGCACGAATAATCACCCGCACTTCGTCGGATGTGCTTACTTTTTCTAGAAACTTCTCCCGGATTGAGAAAAATGACTCGGCTCTGAGCCAAGTATTTAGGCGATCGCGCAACTCCTTAGCTAGGGTGCGGCACTCTTCTTTCTCCTTTTTGAGGGAGCCGTCAATTCTGGCTCGTTTGGCTTTAATGACACGGGTAGCCTTCCCCAGGCTTCGATAGGTTGACTGCCAGCCGCTATACTGTACGGCAAGTTCGGGTGCGGGGGGCAACTTGCCGGTAATCTCTGTTTCAGGGCGCTCACCTTCTGTCCCAATCTCCAGCATCACCCGAAAGCCCTGCTCGAAATCACCATCCAGTTTGAGGACAATTAACTTCCCCATTGCCAACTCTCAGCAATTGCTGCCTCTATTCAGATAACAAAATTCTCTGTCACGCTGACATCACCCAGAGCAACCTTGACGCTAAAACGGTCTCCCTGCTCCCCATCAAACTCTAATTGAATAGTCCTATTGTCGCTTCTGGCATGAGCGTCGAGCACCGCTTCTCCATCCTCATCCAGCACCATCAGTTGCAGATTGGAGGGTAGATAGGTTTGACCTTGTGGAGGCTGCGCTTCCACAGTAATTTCTTGTTCTTGCTCAGATTCTCCGGTAATCTCGACAATCACAGCCACTAATTGACTCGGTGTTCCCAATTCAATCAGCTTGCACCGCCTCATGCAGGGAGCATTTCTAAAGCTAAAAGCTAGCTCAGTTGGTTCCGTGCCTAAAAGGGTTTCCACAGCTTGCCAACCGACTTCAAAGATATTCTCAAACCATTGGCTCAGGTTTACTAGGGGTTTGATTTTATTTAGGTATCTTGGCAACTCTTCGAGCGATCGCAATTGGCTCAAAGGTAACTCCGACTTTGCCACCTTTTCAACAAATCCCATCACCGTGGCTTCCCTCAAGGATTCATTTAGCTGCACCACAACATAGCCAATCCGTTCTTCCCAGACCTCTGCCGGAATGCCAACAACCTCGGCATCTGGCAACACGGGTCTACACTCCAACTTCCCGCGATTTCTCACCACCAAATCAGCAACATCCATCAGCATCTGCATCACTGGATTCCAACTCGTACTCTCCTCCAAGTCCGTCTCAAATCCCCGACACTGTA
>DATNPI010000508.1:0-7349 GCA_036703325.1 Coleofasciculaceae cyanobacterium | reverse complement strand
CAATTAAAACAGATGTAACAATTTTCATGACTTTCTCCTTTGCGAGTTTACTAAGACTGACTGTTGAGAATTTTTCGGCTTTCAAGACTGGCACAAATGTAGCGATTGCCAGAAATACAGTTCAGTAAATTGTCTATTATTACCAGCCTATTACAAACCTAATTTAGCATCTAGCACCAAAAATATTCTACAAAAAAACTATTTTTATTAGATATATTTTTGGAAAAGATTCCCTGCAAAACTATTCGGGTAACTCCTATTAATTAAGTAAAACTCTCCCATTAATATTGATAAATATTACTAACTTCTAAAGTTACGTACATCTAACTTTTGAGAGAGATTATACATGGAGAGGTAAAAATTAGGAATTAAATAAAAGGAAAAATTCACTAAAATATTTACCTCAAAAGCTTCAGAAACTATTAAGTTTAGTAACTCATTAATACACTTAGCCGCCGATGAATTCTTAAAGGAACCTTGTCTAGAAGTGGAGATACTTCAATTTTTGACCACTTCTTCCGAAGCGCCATTAATTTTGACCAAACCCATCAAACACAGAGTACTTGCAACTAGGGCTAGTGGACTCAGAGCACTACTTTCTAAGACAATAAAAACTCCTAATCCAATCAAGACAAAAGGCACGAGGTTATTGCCGTAGCGAGTCAGAATATCAGCGATCGCTGGTTGGCAGGTGAGTTTGTAGGTGACGTAGCACCAAACGCCGACCAGCGAAAGGAAGACGCCAAGAATAACCAGCAAACTTTCTAAGGCAGTGTTGGCAAACAACGGTGCATAGATACCCACATTGTCACCTCCGTTGGCGATCGTGATGGCTGCCACGCTGTAAGTTTGGGGAGAAAGAAAGCTAGCTAGGGGAGAGAAGGAAGACTGCTCTTTTTCTTCCTCGGTATCTTCTGACGAATCACTGTCTGGATTAAAAAAGCGGTTCAGACCGATCGCAATTGGTACCAAACCCAGCAGTCCAATCCAGTGTGGGGGCAAAATTAAGCCTCCAAAGAAACCGAAAAGGCTGGCAATGACTAAGGCACTGAAGCCTAGATACTGACCAATCACGATGTGCCGACAACGGAACGTCGCATTCACCTGGGAGAACAACAGGGTCAGAATGACCAGATCATCAAGGTTGGTTGCTGTGAAGGCTGTTATTCCTGTAGGAATTGCTGTGACTAACCCGTTCATTTCTTTGTATCCTTATCTTCATTCTGGAGAGTTATAGGCGCTTGGTGTAGAGTAGTACGCGCCTTTGGGGTGATATCTTCCCCTGCGCTAAAGCAGGGAAGTAAATCGGTTAAAAATCTCGTTTATCGCTGTAACTGACGTGAATTGCTTCGATGGCGCGTTCCATTCTTCTCACAATTTTTGGGTAACGCCGTCTTTGGATGATAAACCATCCACAACCTGCACAAAGGTACACCAGGAACAGCCAAGGAAACGTATTGTAAGGGGCTTCTGGAATTGGGAACAGACTGCTACCGGGAATCCCGACAGTACCCACAACCGGAATCATCATGAAACCCACACCCAACACACTAAACACCACATCTATTGGGCGCAGTTTTCTGAGTCGATACAGGTAAACCGGAGCCGCGATCGAAACCAGGGTGTAAACCAGCAAAAATCCGTAGGTGCAAATCGTTCCCAGGTAGCCCATGCTCTCAAACGGCTTGAGTCCGAACAGGTTCATCGAAGCAGGTACCAGAAACGTGACCAGGGATGACAAAGCGATCGCTGTGTGGGGCGTTTGGTTGGACTCATGTGCTGCACCCAGGGAAGCGTGAAGCAGACCATGACGTGCCATCATAAAGAACACTCTAGCTGCCGGATTAATGCAAGCGAGGACGCAGGCAAAGAACGAGAGCAGTGCGCCCAGGCTAATCAGCGTTCCCAAAAAGCCTACTCCTGCCTGGTCAGCTAGAAACGAGAGAGGCTCTTCATTTTTGGCAAGATCCATAGAACTGCCGCTAAAGCCAAGCACTTCAATGTAAGCCATGATGATGAAGAACAGACCAGCCTGGAGAGTACTTTGCATCACGGCTTTGGGGATATTCTTGAGCGGTTTTTTGGCTTCATCCCCCAAGGACGTGGCACTTTCAAAGCCAGAAAAGCCGAACACCACTAGGACAACTCCCATCGCTACCCCACCGGGAGTCGCTCCTTGTAGGGTCAGTTGGGACATATCGATCGCAAAGCCCTTGTGCGCCCAGACAATAATCCCTAAAAGCGCAATTAAACCAATAGAGACTCCCTCCAGCCACAGCATCGCCTTCGCCGATAGCTGAATGTCTTTGTAGCCCGCATACCAAGCAACACCAGCGCCGAGCGCTAACAGCGTGAGGATATGGGTATGGATGCCAATATGTCCCAGCAAGACTTGACCAAAGTTAGCAAACCCACACAAAACAGCCATCCCGGTAAATAAATAAGCCAGAATCAGACCCCAACCACACATGACACCTGCTGTGGGACCAAGACCTTTGGCGATATAAGTGTACAGGGAACCGGGAGAAGCTGATCGGCTGGCGAATTGGTTGATGTTGATACTCACAAACACCAGCCCAATCAATCCAATCAGAAAACTCAGCCAGGTGCCGTTTCCTGAAGCGGCGAATATCAAGGCTAAATTCGCGGCTGGCGTTGTAGTGGGTGCGATCACAGCAATTGACTGAGCGATGACTTCCCCGTAGGAAAGGCACTCGCGCTTTAAGCCGTGAGCACTCTGAGTTAGTGGTAGTTCAGCGGTCATACAGAATCTCCTTTTCTGTGTCGAGCGAGCAGCTCTGCCGGGGCGCTATGCGCGATCGCTTCGTCACTTCATCGCTCAACTTGAATTTGTAGGTTCTGCCTTCGCTTGGGCCCGGTGCAAAAGGCTAACTCTCACTCTATGGTTCTCTGGGACTTGAATCAAACGTTTTTATTTTTCCAATTGATAAATAAAAACGATTAAAAGCTGGTTTAATTAATAAACTAAACTTTTTAAATCGATAAAAAAAATTGATTGAAAGTCGTACACAAAGTTTTAGGGCTACTGACAATGGCGGGAATGACACTTGACCAGCTGCGAGTTTTTCTAGCTGTGGTTGAATATTTGCACTTTACTCGTGCTGCGGAAGCGCTTTACATTAGCCAGCCTGCTGTCAGTGCAGCGATCCAAAACTTAGAGGAGCAATATGGAGTGAAACTATTCCATCGTATTGGACGCCAGGTCGAGATAACTGAGGCTGGCAAGTTACTACAAGCGGAAGCGCAGAAAATCATTGACCAAGTCGTTTTGACAGAACGGGGGTTACAAGAATTAAACGATCTGCAACGAGGCGAGTTGAAATTGGGATCGAGTCTCACCATTGGTAACTACTGGCTACCCGAAAAGATTAGCCAGTTTAAACGCCAGTATCCGGGCATCTCTGTTAACTGCACTCTCGCCAATACAGAAGAGATTTGTGAAGGAACGGCAACAGGACAGTTTGATTTGGGCTTAGTAGAAGGAGAGGTCAAACCCTCACTCAAGAGTTCTCTAGAGGAAGAAATCGTAGGGAGCGATCGCTTACTAATTGTTGTTGGCAAATTTCACCCTTGGTTTGAGCGTACAGAGATTCCCCTAACGGAACTTTCTACAACGGGTTGGGTGATGCGAGAGTCAGGTTCTGGTACACAGCAAAGGTTTGAGCAAGCCTTGCAAAGTTGGGAAATCGAGCCAACTGAATTAAATATAATTTTAGTTCTGAATAGCGGCGAAATGGTGAAGGCAGTTGTTGAAAATGGTGTAGGTGCCGCTGCGATTTCCGAGTTGATGGTCAAAAAAGAACTACAGCTTGGCACTCTTCGTTCAATTCAAATAACTGATAACAGAAATAGCTCTAGTGTGATAGTTGAAATAGTTCGACCCTTTTTGAAGCTGAAGCATCGGCAGCGTTTTCAGACTCGACTTTCAATAGCCTTTGAACAGATATTGACTCTGTCACCAGCAAGTATAAAGGATTGAGTTGGTTAATTCACTGGCGTGGTATGTAGGTAGGCGCAAATAAACGAAGGTATGTAAATAAATGTTAATTGACTAAAATCCTCTTCCGTTCTGCATAAAAGCCCTTTGCCCGGTCACTGAGCGTGTCGAAGTGCTGCCTTGCCTCAACAGCGATCGCTGCTGTCATATCAAGCTGAGTCGTACCGAGGGCAAAGATACTGGCTGGGTGCGGATTTTTTTATCGAAGAGCGCCTTATATCCCTGCCCTTGTAGGGCGGGGATATAAGGCGGGTCACCGGAGGTACGGAGGTGACCAATAGATTTGACAGCGAAGACACAAAACTTAACTATGTGCTTATGCTGAGTGCGACAGCATAATAATGTGGTGATTAGGTCGAGCCATGATAATTTACGAGTTCAAAGTGAAGGGGAAAAACGCTCAGTACCGAGCAATAGATGAGGCTATTCGTACCAGCCAATTCATTCAGAACAAGTGTCTAAGATTCTGGATGGATAATGAAAAAGTGGGGAAGTATGACCTCAACAAATACTGCGCGGTACTAGCAGCAGATTTTCCCTTTGCCGACGAACTTAATTCAATGGCTAGACAGGCTGCGGCAGAACGAGCTTGGAGTGCAATTGCTCGGTTCTACGACAATTGCCAGAGAAAGGTTAAGGGTAGAAAAGGTTACCCGAAATTCAAGAAGAACTGTCGCTCGGTTGAGTACAAGACTTCTGGCTGGAAGCTTTCTCACAACAGGAAAGCTATTTCATTTAACGACAAGAAAGGGATAGGAACTCTTAAATTAAAGGGAACCTATGACCTGAATTACTACGATATCAAGCAGATTAAGCGAGTTCGTTTAGTCCGTAGGGCTGATGGATACTACGCTCAGTTTGCCATTGATATCAAGGTACGAGTAGAGACAAAACCAACCAAGCATATAGTTGGATTAGACCTGGGGCTTAAGTATTTCCTAGCAGATAGCAATGGAAATACCATTGAGAATCCCCAGTTTTATAGAAAAGTAGAGCGTCAACTCAATCGAGCGAATCGTAAAAAGTCCAAGAAATTCAAGAAGGGTGCAAAGCCGCAGTCCAAGAATTATCACAAAACTAGAGTTCGATATGCTCGGAAACATCTAAGAGTAAGTAGGCAGCGCAAAGAGTACTGTAAGCGAGTTGCATACTCCGTCATCCAATCTAACGATTTGGTAGCCTATGAAGACTTGAATGTGAAAGGGCTAGTTAAAAATCGACATCTATCTAAATCTATCAGTGATGCCGGATGGTCAACATTCCGCCAATGGTTAGAATACTTTGGCTTCAAATATGGGAAGGTTACTATTGCCGTACCTCCCTACAATACAAGTCAAAATTGCTCTAGCTGTGGGCAGAAAGTGAAGAAATCCCTATCAACTAGAACCCATGTTTGTCCGCATTGCGGGTTCGTTGAAGATAGGGATGTAAATGCAGCCATCAACATCCTGAAATTAGCACTCAGTACCGTGGGTCACACGGGAACTTACGCTTGGGGAGATTTGCCCTCTTGGGCAGTTGGAGCAATCCTGCTGTCTAACGGCGAGTCTGCGAACCAAGAATCTCCGCACTTATAGGGCGGAGAGTGTCAATTCTCGACAGGCATATCGGGGAGCCGGCTCCACTCATTCCACGACCCATCGTAGTTTCGTACTTTTGGATAGCCCAGTAAATACTTCAAGACAAACCACGTATGCCCCGATCGCGCCCCAACGGCACAGTAGGCGATCGCTTCTTTGTCAGCAGTGATGCCCTTGCCGCTGTAGAGGGACTGCAATGCGTCAATCGGCTTGAAGGTTCCATCATCGTTGAGAGCCAGTTCATAACCAATATGCACTGCACCTGGAATGTGTCCGGTGCGTTCCGTTCCTTCGGGGGGTTTGGTAAAAAACCATTCACCACTGTACTCTTGAGCGGTGCGGACATCCACTAACACCCGCTCCGCCTGACCAATGGACTCCTGAACATACTCGCGTGACGCCCGCAAGCTGTCATCGGGAGCCTGAGCGTGATAATCAGTCGGTGCGATTGTAGGCGGCTCCGTCGTCAGCGGGTGACCTTCGGCAATCCATTTCTGGCGACCCCCGTTGAGAACGCGTACATCGCGATGACCGAAGACCTTCAAAAGCCAGAAGAGCCACGCTCCAACGGCGGGGTGGTCGCCATAAGCGATCGCGGTGGTATCGTTGGTAATGCCAGAACGCGCAAGCAGCCCTTCCATAACGACTGGATCAAAATTGGTGCGTTGATCGGGCAGTAGCAGGTCGGTGGCACCCCAGAAGACCGCGCCTGGAATGTGTCCAGCCTTGTATGCCTGTGGACTCATGTCCGTTTCGACTAGGCGTACTTTAGGGTCGTTCAAGTGGGCAACAAGCCATTGAGTCTCAACGAGTACTTCAGGATGCACGTACTGAGATAATGACATAGAGTGTTCCTCCTAGCTGTGCAACTGTGCTGAAGCTAGAGTAAAGTTGACTCCCTGACCGCGCCTAGTCCTCGATCGAGTACACTTTGCATTAACGATGATGGCGTAATTCTTTGCAGTCTTTATTTCAAATTGCCGAACTGGTAGCACAGGGGCTAACAAATGCTGAAATTGGTGCAGCCCTTTGGATTACCGAAAATTCTGTTAAGCAAGCCTTAAAACGGATGTTTCGCAAGCTTGAAGTTTCGTCTCGTGCAGAGATGGTAACGCGGCTTTCTTCTTACCACAAGACTTTCCCCATCCAGGGATAAAGCGGTTTAAATTAATGCTTCTC
The DNA here is from genome assembly GCA_036703325.1 of Coleofasciculaceae cyanobacterium. Lineage (GTDB taxonomy): Bacteria > Cyanobacteriota > Cyanobacteriia > Cyanobacteriales > Coleofasciculaceae > DATNPI01. Next base: position 572 of record DATNPI010000508.1, on the reverse strand, counting down.
GCGCTCATTCACCGAGCAGGCTTTTTCTGAGCCTGTTGCGATCAGCTTCGCTGGTGCTCTTATGCAATAGCGTTAGGGAGTTGCAGCTACCTCAATCATATCGATTTGTAGGGAGGCATTTTTCCCAGATTTTTTTCAGGAAGGCCAGAACAGAATTGGCGTATTGAGAGTTGTGCTTTGTGTGGTCGTGTTCGATTGCATTCCACAAGTGTTGTAGCTGTTGCTGGTTGGAGCATTTTTGCAGGTGACAAGCAATGGCATTTTTCCATTGTTCCATCTGGCGGTAGCTGATGAATTGTCCTCCTTTGTCGAGGCGATGGACGAAGATAACGTAGAGCCAGGATTCGATTTTTACAATTAGTGATTCGGGAATTCTCAAGAATTTGGCAATTTGATGCTTGGTGATGCGAAATTTTTGTGCAGGGTTGATGCGGCGAAATAGGGTTGTCATAGTTGCTGGATTTCTTGTTTAATACACCTCACCTCTTGTAAAAGTCGAATTGACCCCCCTAGCCCCCCTTAATAAGGGGGGAATGTAAGGAAAAACTTTGATTGTTGGGGAAGCTAGAAAT
>DATNPI010000495.1:0-3169 GCA_036703325.1 Coleofasciculaceae cyanobacterium | reverse complement strand
TTATCCTAAGAACGAAAATGGGGAAATTGAAGGCATGATTCATCCTCAATTGCAAGGTAGAGATTATGAAGAATTGAAACCAGGAGACCCTCTGTTTCTCACTTTTGATGGCAAAACTATTTACTATGAAGAAGAATCATCGGTTTATCCTGTGTTTATTAATGAAGCTGCTTATTATGAAAAAGGCATAGCGATGTGTTTTACAAGGAAAGAGCAAGTCTCAGGGTAAAAATTGTTAGTCAGTGCTGATGACGAAACGCAATTGCATTGAGATGAAAATCGTTACGAACTTGTGCAATCTTGTACTTAGTGATGTGCGATAAGACTTCAAGCCTTCATATTCAGAGGGAGATGCAAGAATGCTGTGCGTGGATGATTTGGTGACACTGGATGCCTTTCGGCAGCTTCCGCAAGCGCGACTGGAATGGGTATGCGATCGCGTCAAACCTATCCATTTGCTCCAAGGAGAAATACTCTTTCCAGAAGGTGACAAGAGAAGTACAAGAGGCGTGTTTATTTTGGCTAAAGGACGAATGAGCATTACTCGTTTGCAGGATGGAGTTGAAATGCCCATTGGACAGCACGATGCTCCTAATTATTTTGGGGAAGTTCCGGTGTTGACGGAAGAACCAGCACTAGTAACCATGCGGGCTGTAACCGACTGTCAGTTTTACGAAGTTTCTGCTGTTGACTTCTTAGCGCTGCTGCATGAGTGTCGCGATTTCGAGCGAGCTATCTTTCGCACCTTTCAACAACGGTTGCGGGGTCTGGAGTCCTTTATTCGCGTTCGCGAGAAGATGGCTGCACTGGGAACTCTGGCTGCGGGATTAGCTCATGAACTCAACAATCCGGCAGCTGCCCTCGTGCGATCGCTCAATGGGATCATTCCAGCGATACAGGAACTCGAGCGGATGAACCTGATCTATGGGCAACGCCAAGTATCGCCTGAACATACCCAACAATGGCTAGCAGTGCGAGATGCTGGGTTTGATGCTATTGCCAATAATCGTGTTGACCTGATTAGCTTAAGCGATCGCGAAGATGAACTATTGGAATGGCTAGAAAACTACGGAGTTAACCAGGCGTGGAAACTAGCAGCACCACTAGCAGCCGCAGGAGTCGAGATTCAGGCTCTTGAGGAACTGACTCAGCCCTGGAAAAATGACCCCACGGAACTGCGGGATCAAGGACTTCGTTGGCTGGCATTATCCTTTGAGGTCTTGTCTATGATTCGTGGCGGACTACGTGGAGCCGAACGGATTGCTACGCTTGTCAGTGCGATGAAATCCTATACCTATCTAGATCAAGGCGCACAACAAATTGTCAACATCCATGAAGGACTAGAGGACACGTTGCAGTTATTCTGCCATAAGCTGAAATACGGCATTACGGTGCATCGCTCCTACGATCCTTCCCTTCCCAAAATTTTAGCCTATGGCAGCGAACTCAACCAAGTCTGGACTAACCTCATTGACAACGCCATTGACGCAATGGATGGTCAAGGCACCTTGGAGATTACCACATTCTCTAAACGAAATCATGTCCGGGTTGAAATTATCGATTCAGGTTCAGGCATCCCAGCAGATATCCAGTCCCGCATCTTTGAACCATTTTTTACGACCAAACCCGTAGGTAAGGGATCGGGGCTTGGCTTAGAAACTGTCCGGCGAATTGTAGAAAATCGTCATCGCGGTAGCATTTTAGTTGAGTCTGTCCCAGGAAGAACTTGCTTTACCGTCTGGTTGCCCACCCAATAACAATTCACGCATTCGCTCATTCATAAGGTACGGCATTGAAGACAGTTTCAAACGGGGATTTCAACCCCGACTGAAACTGAGACTACGTATAGACAAAGGCAGGGCGAACGCATCTAAATATTGATGGGCAGAATCAAGAAAGAGTTCTGGAGACATGACCGTAAGCTACTAGTAATAAAAAGAACAAAGTTATCGAGAACAAAAGTAAGGGTATAAGAGGTAGCGCAGCATGGTATTGTCAAAAAATGTCCTCAAGAGAAAAAAGTAGGCTGCATATTGGTTTGGATGAAACTGAAGCCCAAAATCACGATTGCTGACCACTTTGCACAGATGGAAGATCCACGAGTAGATCGCACAAAAAGGCATTCCTTTGTAAGACGGGAAAATTGTGAATTTAACGTAATAATTATCCTGTCGCTTCTTAACAATCTAAAAGGTAAACTCTGGTTGATTTAGCGGCAAAGGCTTACAGTGCATACAACTCATACATTCATCCTTTTGTCAATGATTGTTAAGATGCGCTTACCCTGGATACGCTCATTCCCATCTCTCGTGCAATGTTCTCAATGCGAAGCGGTTGTTTAAAGTCTTTACGCAGACGCTGTTTGCCATCAAACGTCAGCTAAAACTGAATAATCAGGAGCGGCAGAAAATGTGGGCAGAAGAATGATAGATTAACTTTGCGAGATAGAACATTTGTCTGTCCGAATTGCGGACATACAGAACCTCGTGACCTTCATGCTTCCATCAATTTGGCAAATGCGCCTCAAGACAAAAGTAGTAGGGTAGGCTCTATCCGAACTGACGCCTGTGGACAAGTAGCAGCCGACTGCCTTGGATGAAACAGGAAGTGAATTTACCGTTTTGAGCAGGAATGCTCGACTTGAGTAGTTTTTATGGAGCAGAATCATGGACGATAATCAAGAACACAAAGATTTCAGTAGGGACGAAGAAACACTGCTCGACGAACTCGGTATTGTCGGTGCTGCTCGCCGCAAATTCTTGGGGCAAAGTATGGCTGCTGCACTCGGCACCTTCGCCTTCCACCTGCTGGCTAAAGAGGAGGTCTTTGCCACGCTCGCCGCTTCGCCCGATGCCGTGTTCGCCCCGACCGGTGGGGTGGAAAACGCCGTTAAGGTCCTTTTGAAAATCAACGGCTCGACCCAACGCCTGGAAGTGGATTCGCGCACGGCGCTGCTCGACGCCCTGCGCGAAAGGCTTGGATTGACCGGCACCAAAAAAGGGTGCGATCAAGGACAGTGCGGCGCTTGTACGGTGATCGTTGACGGACGCCGCGTGCTTTCGTGTCTGACACTTACGGCGAGCTGCGAGGGGAAAGAGGTGACGACCATCGAAGGGCTGGCTGACAGCGACAATCTTCATCCGATGCAGGCGGCGTTCATCAAACACGA
>DATNPI010000494.1:0-20608 GCA_036703325.1 Coleofasciculaceae cyanobacterium | reverse complement strand
GCGTGTTTTCAAACTTTATTGGCTTCGTTGATGCCGGTTGAGATCCCCCTAAATCCCCCTTAAGAAGGGGGACTTTGACTGAATTCTCCCCCCTTTTTAAGGGGGGCGGGGGGGATCGAAGGGTTTGAAAACACGCCCTAGCCCCCTTGCCTGCAAGAGCACACGAAAACACCCCTTTCCTAGAACGAGAAGGGTTGGAAGATAGGTCATCTGAAGTATGAAGTATGAAGTATGAAGTATAGAGTCAACCCCGTAAATAAATAATGGTGCTTTAAAACTTGGAGGCTTCGCTTTTATTTTTCTCTCGCGTTAAAATCCGGGGGCTTGTATCCAATTTCTTCTTATTTCATCCTTCATCCTTTATCCTTCATCCTTTTTCGGTCAGATCGCTCAACTCAAGCCGCAGACACTCTCAGTCCCCTACTCCAGTTATCAAGGTCAGCCAAAGCGCGATCGCGATAAGCCCCATACCGTTCTTGCTTACTCTTAATTCGTACTGGCAACGGCGGCAAAATACCAAAGTTCGGAGGCATCGGTTGGAAATGCTTGGGTGATGCTGAACTAATAAACTCAAACAGCGCACCCATCATTGTTGCTGTCGGAAGCGTTATCGGTTCCATTCCCAACACCAACCGCGCTGCATTCGTACCCGCAAGCCAACCCCCCGCAGCAGCTGCCGTATAACCTTCCGTACCCACCAATTGACCTGCCGCTAATAACGTTGGGCGTTGCTTAAATTGCAGCGTCTGGTGCAATAGCTGAGGCGCATTCAAAAATGTATTGCGGTGCATCACCCCCATCCGCACAAACTCTGCATTCTCCAGACCCGGAATCAGCCTAAACACCCGTTTCTGCTCACCCCAGCGTAGATTCGTCTGGAATCCCACCATATTCCACAACTGACCCGCCTTATCTTCTTGGCGAAGCTGTACCACCGCATAAGGACGTTTGCCCTGATTTTCTGGGGCGCGAAAATCTCCCTCACGGGCATCAAAAAGTCCCACTGGCTTCAACGGCCCGTAGCGCATCGTATCTTCCCCCCGCCGCGCCATTTCCTCTATCGGTAGACAACCTTCAAAGAATTTAGCCGTTTCTTGGTCAAAATCCTTTAATTCTGCCTTTTCGGCTGCACAAAGTTCCTGCCAGAAGTGGAGATACTGCTCCCGGTTCATCGGACAATTGAGATAAGCCGCCTCCCCTTTGTCGTAGCGAGACGCCATAAAAGCAATATCACGATTAATCGATTCCCCCACTACAATGGGACTCGCCGCATCAAAAAAGCTGAAGTATTCCATGCCAGTGAAGCGTTGCAGGTCTTCAGTCAAAGCAGGGCTAGTCAGGGGGCCAGTCGTGAGAACAACAACGCCCTCGGTGGGAATTTGTAGAACTTCATCCCGACGCAACTCAATTAGGGGATGATTAGCCAAAGTTTCCGTCAATTCGCCGCTAAATACTCCCCGGTCTACTGCTAATGCCCCACCCGCCGGGACAGCGTGTTCATCTGCTTTGTGGATAATAATCGAGCCGAGGCGACGGAGTTCTTCATGCAACAAACCAGAAGCGCGATCGCTCGACTGGGCACCAAAGGAATTACTGCACACCAGTTCCGCCAGTTCCCCAGTGTGATGGGCAGGACTTTTTTGCACGGGTCGCATCTCGTGCAATATCACCGGCACACCTGCGTGAGCAATCTGCCATGCGGCTTCCGTACCAGCAAGACCACCACCGATCACATGAATCAACTGTCTTTCCATCATTATTCCTCCAAACTCCTGCCGCCTCAAGGGAGTGGAATTTTTCCATCGGGTTTAAACTCAGCAGTTTCTCGCTAGACCCGCTCAATTTATATTACTTTCCTGATTCGTCAACCATGCCAGGGTCAATCAGAGTAATGTCAAAATCTGGCTCGAGTTGACCGCTCTTTCTATCGTTTCGCTTGAAGCGGTGATATTGTACGCTCACCCCTGGTCCAAACACGACCTTGTCTTCATGTTTAAGATCGTAGGCTTGAAGTTTGTGACCATTAACTACGATTCCGTTGGCACTAAGCTGACCTTGGAGGTTGCCATTGATAATCTGGTAATCGTAGTTATCGTCCTCTCGCTGTCGTCGCACCAAGGTTGCGTGTTGGCGAGAAACAAACAGTGAGAACAGGCGAATATCACAAGTTGGGTCTCTGCCGATGGTATACACCTCCCCTCCCAAGGGGCATTCTCTTTGTCCCTTATCGTCTTCAACAATCAATAAATGAACCTCGTGGGGTTCTGAAAGAGCTGAAGGCTTTGTACTTGAACCAATTGGTGGAAGATTTTGTGAGGGTTGAGGCAATTGAGAGGTTTCGGCTTCAGGCATTGTCACAATCCTTGGCTATACAGGGTTTGGAACAAAACGTCAATGGAAGGCTGAAGTATAAAGTATGAGAGCTGAAGTAGGAATGCCACGGATACATCTGAGGGCTTGTAATAAGGACGTAGAATTGGTCACTCTGTACTCCAATTCATATTTTTTATTTCACTCCGTATCTAAACATACTTGGGAAAGTATTCCTATATTTATTGTTCATGCTTCATCCTTATGGCCTACTAGCACTTTACCTCTCAAATATTCAACAGTTGAGTAATACTACCAGGTGGCGGTAAAACAATACTCACTAAAAGCACCAAAGCCAGTAATCCCCAGAAATCTCGCCAGTTATCAAGTTCTGAGACATCGTTTAGAGCCGGTTCATCTGCCACAGGTAGGAATATTAAAATAATTGCCCACAGCAACAAATCCGACTCCTTTAAGGCCAGTACCAGCACCAACAGCCGGGTAATCTGACCAATCGTGGCACCAGTTCTCTGCCCAAACATGGCGTGGACAATATGACCGCCATCTAGTTGCCCCACTGGCATTAAATTGAAAGCCGTTACCACCACACCAATGTAACCAGCTACTGCCACAGGATGAAGATGGATTGCCGTTTGTGTCGTGAATTGGCTGCCTAATGCCCACTTGCTAAGCAAGGTCAGCAAAAAGGAAAATCTGGGATTAAGAGACTCAAAATTCAACAGCCCTGATGCGTCGGATATAGGAACCACAGAAGAGTTAGCTAGTCCCCAAATCAGAAGCGGTAACGTCACAAGGAAGCCTGCCACAGGCCCAGCAATCCCGACATCAAACAAGGCTTTCCGGTTCGGTACAGGCGATCGCATCTGAATAAACGCGCCGAATGTCCCTAAGAAAAAAGGTATGGGGATAAAGTAGGGCAACGTTGTACGCATTTTGTAGAACAGTGCCGCTACATAATGACCCAGTTCATGGATGCTGAGAATTGCCATGAGTGATACCGCATAGGGTAATCCTTGCAGTAAGACTGCTGGGTCGGATTGCAGTTGTTTGGCAGAGACTCCGGCAATCTCAGCCCCAACCACCGTGGTGGTAAACAAGGTGATCAACAGTAACCCCAAGGCTAATCCTGGTCTTGTCAGGGGTTTAGAATCGCGATCTTCCTTCGGTTGAGCTTGAGGATTAGGCACCAAAGCGAAGAAGGGTTTGCCATTGAGGCTTTCTTGAAAGATTACGAAAAAGCGATCGCCAAATTCTGCCTCAATATTTTTCCGCACAGTCTGGTATGCTGCCTCCGGGTTTGTGCGCAACTTACCACGACACAAAACGGCTTGGGGTCGGTACTCAACATTCTGGAGATAGTACACCCCCCAGGGAAAGCAATTTCTCAGTTCAGTTTCTTCCTGTTTACTGATTGGACGCAGCGTTGACTCTTCAGTGACAGGTGGAACCGTTTTGCTTAGGGCTGGGTTTTGAGCTGTAGTCTCAGTTCCCTTACTTTCTGGTGGGCTAAAATCTCTACGTCCCCACTGAATCAGCAGCCAGTATAAGGGTAGGCAGACCGCAAATGGTCCGAACACAACGGCTAGTGGCATTGGAGTGTCATCACTGTAGAACTGATTCCAGGCACTCCAGACTAGTGCTGGTGTCATCATCACCAGCCACAATAACCAGACTGGTGTCCGGGTGATGCCAACAACACTGCGTTTAACAATGAAGTAGGTGATAAGACCCAGTAGAATTAGGAGCAACAGTTCCATGATGATAACTAACAATTGGTGTAAAGGAGCGATCTTGACGAAGGTCAGACGATTCTAGATTTTCTAGATTTTGGACTTTGGATTGAAATTTGATAGATGAATCCGAGGGCTGGAAACGTAGCGTAGACAAGTAATCCAAAATCAGCAATCTAAAATTCTTGCATTGAAGGGTCAGTACCGTCCGCTAAAAATTACAGGCATACAAGCATTGTGCAACCTGATTCCCCACAACAGGCCAATTTCATTCCTCCTCAAAGCTCACCGTCAAATCGGTCACCTGCTTCACTTAAACCACCACGTCCTGTCCTCAAATCCATTTTTGCATTTCCACCCAATCGAGATACTTTGGGTGGCACAGCCTATTTTATTGTAGAAAATGCAGTCAACCTCCTGATCGATTGTCCTGCCTGGAATGAAATTAATGAGCAATTTTTACAAGAGCAAGGGGGAGTATCGTTACTTTTCCTTACCCATAGAGGTGGCATTGGCAGAGCGCAGGAAATTCAGAATGCTCTAGGGTGCAAAATCCTGATTCAAGAACAAGAAGCCTATCTGCTGCCAGGGCTAGATGTAACACCATTTCAACACGAGTTTAGCCTCAGTCCAAGCTGTTGCGCCATCTGGACACCCGGTCACTCTCCCGGTTCCTCTTGTCTTTACTACACTGATGCTGGTGGCGTTCTGTTTTCCGGGCGTCATTTGCTGCCGAATCAACAAGGAGAACCAGTCCCTTTACGCACCTCGAAAACCTTTCACTGGTCACGTCAGATTCAAAGTGTACAGTCCCTGCTTGAGCGCTTTACACCTGCAACGTTGAGTTACATTTGCCCTGGTGCCAATATCGGTGGACTGCGAGGCAAAGGCGCGATCAATCAGGCATACTCTCGGTTAGCTCAGTTGGATTTAGCGGATTTACTACACTCTCAGCCTGTTTTGTAAGTACCCATAACAAAAAAGGAGGTGGGCTTTTCGAACCACCTCCTTGAAACTCTAGTAGCGCGACACAGTATGCCTGTAGCTATAAGGTTTCAGAATGTGTTTCTTAAGAGCGGTTCACGAACACTTTTCGCATTCGTTATGGATGAAAGAAACACGCCCTAGGGCTTCTCCCCCTCCCCCACTCTCCCCCTCTCCCAAGGAGTGTTTCTTGAGAGATTCAACTACCAATTGCCTCGGCAACCACAGACTTACCTGTTAACAACTTCACTGCCGCCTGATATTGTCCGTCTGCTGCCGTGCCCACCTGGTCGAGAGTAATCGGATCTAAAGGCACCTCTAAATTTGGCTGGATTCCCAATTTGTGGATATCCCGGTGGTTTGGTGTCTCGTACTTAGCAACGGTGACGGCTAATCCTGACCCATCCGCCAGGTCAAATAAAGACTGAATTAAGCCTTTGCCAAAGGTTTTTTCTCCGACTAACTGGGCCCTACCGTTATCCTGCAAAGCGCCAGCGAGAATCTCACTGGCACTGGCTGTTCCCTGGTTGACTAAAACTACCAATGGGTCTCCGGTAAGGGCGGGGCCGTTAGCTTCAAAGCTACCCAGCGTCCCTTGTCGGTTAACTGTATAGACGACTGTGCCTTTATCCATCCAAAGGCGGGCAATTTCAATCCCTGCTTGCAACAGACCACCAGGATTATTCCGCAGGTCAAGAATGTAAGCTTCTGCGCCTTGTTTTTCTAGTCGGTTAATGGCGTCCGCTACTTCTGCCGTGGCATTGGCACTAAACTGGGTCAGACGAATGTAACCAACAGGAACACCGTCTTTCTGGGAATCCAAGACGGCATACACTGGATTGAGAGCGATGCGATCGCGCACTAGTTGGAGCGACTTTGGCTCCCCTTGCTTTGCTTGAATCTTCAGGGTAACGCTTGTGCCAATCGGCCCTCGCATCCGAGTCGCCGCTTCGTCGAGAGTTAGTTCCGAAGTGAGTACGCCATCAATTTCCAGAATGCGATCGCGCGGTTGGATTCCTGCTTGGTCTGCTGGTGAACCAGCAATCGGTGCTATTACTTCCAATTCCCCAGTTTCAGCATCAAGAGCAATTTGCAGCCCGACACCCGATAGCTCACCCGACGTATTGACCTGTAAACTACGATACTGATTTGGTTTCAAAAGTCGCGTGAAAGGGTCATCAAGACTCTCTAACATTTTTTGAATTGCTGCATACGTTGCCTCGCGATCATCCAACCGCTGTTTCAAGGCTTTCTCACGCAGTCCCCACCAGTTTTGATGGTTAAAGGAGTCATCTAAATACGCTTGAGAAACAATCCGCCACGCTTGCGAGAAGAGCTTTTGCTCCTCTGTAAAAGCTGACGCTGGTGGTGTCCACCAAGAAGAAAAGAGGATGATTTGGCAGATCAGTAAGAGGCCAACCCAGAAAGCTCGCTTGTGCATAACCAAAATTTTAACTTCAGGCATTGATTTCTTAACTTCCCAGTGTGGCAGGCCCTGAGAGAACGAGAGTGTTCAAAAACACTTGTGGCAAAATCGTCTTCGCCTCTCACTCTCCCCCACACCCTTGAAAGTTGCTCTCTATAAACGTCTACCAGGACAGGCTATGTTACATTTCTTGTATAGGGGACATCAAACCTGGCCAGTTTCCTGAGCAGGTTGTGTAAGTTCCGCCCTTATCGGTGTGCTCTTCCCCCTCATTCCAAGGGAATGGCGACCTCCTCGGCGGCCGACTGCCTTCCGGGAGTTAAATACGTCAAATACAGCAATATCCTTTTAGGAATTCCGGCTTCATGTTTTCTAAGCAGATAACCGACTCAAAAGCCTTCAACTGGTTTGAGGAACGTCTAGAGATTCAGGCACTTGCCGACGACGTTACCACAAAATACGTCCCTCCCCACGTTAATATTTTTTACTGCCTGGGTGGGATTACCCTCACTTGCTTTATAATCCAGTTCGCTACTGGGTTTGCAATGACCTTCTATTACAAGCCGACGGTCACTGAGGCATTTTCCTCTGTGCAGTATTTGATGACTGAAGTGAACTTCGGCTGGATCATTCGCTCGGTTCACCGCTGGTCTGCCAGCATGATGGTGCTGATGATGATTTTGCACGTCTTCCGCGTTTACCTCACCGGCGGTTTCAAAAAGCCTCGTGAGCTGACCTGGGTGACAGGCGTAATTCTGGCGGTGATCACCGTTTCGTTCGGCGTTACCGGCTATTCACTGCCTTGGGATCAAGTCGGTTACTGGGCTGTCAAGATTGTCTCTGGCGTCCCCGAAGCGATTCCCGTGGTCGGTCCGTTAATCGTCGAACTCCTCCGTGGGGGCGCAAGTGTTGGGCAAGGCACCTTGACTCGCTACTACAGCGCACACACTTTTGTTCTGCCCTGGCTGATTGCGGTCTTCATGCTGCTACACTTCATCATGATTCGCAAGCAGGGCATTTCTGGTCCTTTGTAAATTAGCTGTTGGCAGTTAGCTATTAACCATCGGTAGTCGTTTATCTTGCATCTTTAGTAAAAGACAATCAGATTCGAGCTGAAAAGTTAACCGCTTCCTGCCTGCTGACCTTTGTTGATTAAGGAGAATAACCTAACAATGGGCACACTCAAAAAGCCGGATCTAACCGATCCAAAGTTACGCGAAAAACTTGCCAAGGGGATGGGTCATAACTACTACGGCGAACCCGCTTGGCCAAACGACCTCCTCTATATTTTCCCCGTTGTGATTATGGGGACGATCGCGCTGTGCATTGGTTTGGCTGTTCTTGACCCAGCGATGGTTGGTGAACCAGCGAACCCCTTCGCAACGCCTCTAGAAATCCTGCCGGAATGGTATTTATATCCAGTTTTCCAAATTCTGCGCGTTTTACCGAACAAACTGTTGGGTATTTCCTGCATGGCGGGAGTTCCTTTAGGTCTCATCTTGGTTCCCTTTATCGAGAACGTCAACAAGTTCCAAAATCCGTTCCGTCGTCCAGTGGCGACAACGGTGTTCTTGTTTGGCACCCTTGTTACCCTCTGGTTAGGAATTGGTGCAGTCTTCCCAATTGATAAGTCTTTCACCTTGGGTCTATTTTAAGACTGTAATTACTGACCCTCGACGCCTGTGAGTGTCTTAGCCGTGCTGATGTACTGCCAAAAGACATAGACAGGCGTCATTTTTTTTGCAATTTCCACCAGAGGCTAACTCGGTTCGAACGGCTAAGTAATCAAGACTAACTCCAATGATAGAGAACGCGATCGCTCTAGACAGGATATAGTAGCATCGCTCCCCTATCGCGAAAATCCGTCTTTTGTGCCTGTGAGAGGTACTATTAAGTTACCGATACATAACTACCTCAGCAGAGAAAGCTTGTCATTCTCGACATAAAGCCTCTCTACTAAAACATCAGGGCGTCTACGCTACAAAATCGCCATTTACATCAGTTCAAAATTAGTAGAAAGCTGCTCGGTGATAGTTGGGAGAACAGGCAGGCTTTTATTGGCTTTACCCATTGCGTCCATAGTAACTATCTCAAGACAAATGTGGGTAGATAGCCTGATCTCAATCTCTGCTCAACTGGTGTAAGGTGGGTTCAGCACAGAGTCGAGCATAGGGATGTTAAAACTTGAACGTCTCAAGGTCAAGAGTGATTTGACTGTCCAGGCTCAAGTACAGAAATGGTTTGAGAAACTTTGCCGAAACCATATCTCCACAAGGGATAGTTCACAGCGCCAATTTCATCGACTTAATCTTGCTTTGGCTGAAGGATTTTCTAATGCCGTTCGCCATGCCCATCAAGAATTACCATCTGAAACAATAATTGAAATCGAGCTAGCACTGTGTGATGAGCGGATAGAAATTCGAATATGGGATCAGGGAAAACCTTTTAATCCAGACATCTTAGAAGAACCATTACCAGGAGAACTCCGTGAAGGGGGAGGCTATGGTTGGTATCTGCTCAGACGTGCTGCCGACCGAGTGGTGTATGAACGCTGCCAGGATGGCAGGAACTGCCTGTTAATTTCAAGCAACATCTAAGATACGTTTCTAGGTGACCTCAAAACCTACGACCAGGCAATGCCTAAAGCGACGAGAAAAGACCCCGAGCGTTTGTCAAGCAGAGCGATCGCTCCTTGGGTTGCTGGCACTCAATCTCAGGTCAAGATGAATCTGAACTAGGATGGAGATAATTCAAACAATCCTGAATCCTTAAAGACTACCGTGAACCAGGACACCTCTAAACTTTTTCAGTTCAACCTATCTGGCGTGGGCTGTTGGCTCACTCTCTTAACAACTTTTTTGTTGCTAGGAGCGGCTGGCTTGGGCTGGCTAGTCAATAGTTTTTTGATTCTGGTTGGATTCGTAGTTATCTCCCCAGTAATTGGATGGCTGGCGTTTCGCTGGTGGTTAAAACGCAATCTGGTTGAAGATAACTGTCCAGTCTGTGCCTATGAGTTCACTGGTTTTAATCGCACTGAGTGTCAGTGTCCTAACTGTGGAGAAACCTTGAAAGTAGAACAGGGGCATTTTAACCGCTTGACCCCTCCCGGTACGATTGATGTTGAAGCGGTAGAGGTATCAGTTCGGCAGATTGAAGATTAGCCAAATCGCCGGAATCCCAACCCCGTCCTGGAGGACGGTGCTGGGAAGAAGTTAGCGCTTCTGAGTGATGGATAGGGTATAGGGATGCTGACCCCCAGCGCGATCGCCAACGTATATTGAGTAGGGGCCTTTCTCCCAATATCCTGGAGTTTGAATAGTTCCCCCAGAAAAACTATCTGCTGGCACACAAGATTTTCCGTTTGGTCCCTCTATCAAGAGTGTTGGTTGACCAGCACTTTGTACGCTGAAGCGCAAGTAGTTGAAGTTAGTATTCAAGTTCACCACATGATTTGGTGTCGCCCCAATCATGCCGCAGTTTTTGCTGGCTCGTGTGCCTCCGGATGTGCCTGTGAGAACCAAAGGATCGGGCTTAAATCCCGGCGTAATCTGGTCCGTCTGAGCACGACCTACACCAGCACTACTCAAGATCATTGCCAAGGTGGCGGGAACAACTATCCAGTGTTTAAATGTTTTCATGGTGTTGAATTTTTACCGCTGGATACCCCGTCTTAAGAGTGGGCGGGGAGGAAGCGGGGCGGGATGTGCCACTTCCTAGCAATAGGATGCCTGGTTTTTAATACAACCAGTTGGGTTTGTTGTTCGCCTTACCCAAGCAATTCATTTGTGTTCTCTTACCCAGCCCTATATCAACCAGAAGGTAAAACCTGTAGTAGTCAGTCCTCTTGCCCATCCCTGCCAAGATGAACTCGCGATTAGACCCCCTGGGACAATGTTGGTAGATAATTTAGCTTGGGTAGGCGGCTGGAAACACTGTATCGACAAGGATATTTACTATGACGACTCACGAAAGGTTAATTAATATTTACATCGTAGAGTTGTTACTCTACAAGCCCCATTCCTTTGAAACTGGGTTGGTTGAGCCTGTCATTCCCTGGTTTTTTCTCACATTTTCCTAATACAAGTGTCTCCTACCTTACTAGATGCCTGGGGTACTCCCTGTTCCTGTTTCCCAACTGTCACTATCGGTGTAGAGTATGACGAATTGAAGTATTTCAGCCAACGTGTTTGATTTTGTTAACAGTTTTTGCAAGCTACAATCGCACCAGATGTTCTTCTAGTTGTGTAGCAAGTCGTTATTTAACTAAGTTTTAGTCCCAGCCAAGCAGCCAATATAAAAATGAATCCCCAAGAAAATCGAGACTACGAGCGTAAACTTCAGGAGCTAGAGGCCCAACTTGACAAAGACAGAACCCTGCAATCATTAGAAAGTCAGCCAGGGCAACCGCTCCAGCGCCATACTAATAACTCTAAACCTGAGCGGTCAGTCTTAAATCAAGTTTTCAATTGGTATAACAGCCTTCCTACGGTCGGCAGGGTTGCTGTAGTGATTGTCGCAGCAGTCGTAGGTTTTTCGATTTTGAGAAGCGTACTTCAACTAGTTGCCTCTCTCATCAGTCTTGCCATACTAGGGGTGATACTGTACTTGGTGTACAAGTTCTTTGTTACACCCCAGTCTCCAAAGTAATTGCAAACCTTATTTCGTGGCGTGAGATTTGAGCATGGCTAGCCCCAGCATAAAGAGAGGCAAAAATCAAGAGGGTGGTCGGTCATTTCCGCTGCGACTTCACTTGACGTTCCCACTGGTGACCAGGCGTTGTGCCGCTGTTGTGTTGGAAGTCTCTTTGGTTGCGGCGAGTGCGCTGGTTCCTTACGGAATTGGTTTGTATGCGAAAGACCATTCAACAGCAGAACCAGTTCCCCTTAATCCAGTGCTGGCATCTAGTGGGGAGGCGATCGCTAAAACTCTAGCTTACCCTTGGCGCGAGCAACAGGTTGGACAGGTAGCTCCCCTGACAAATTTATTCTGGTGCGGAGCGCTAGTAATGCCAGTCGTGATCACAAGCTGGCAACTCTACCTCTTAGGAAAAACTGGTAAAACGACTCCCAAACGTTGGTTTGGAGTTCAGGTGGTCACAGCCTCTGGAGCGCCTCCTGGTTTGCTGCGTGCAGTTTGGCGTGAGGCGGTGGGACGTTGGGGATTACCAGTCGGAACAGCTTATCTACTCTGGCGCTACACCGGAGCCTTTCCCGACTTGGGTATTTTGCTGGGATTGGCAGGATTCTTGCTATTGGCAGAGAGTGCTAGCTCAGTGTTCAACTCTCGACGCCGCACTCTGCATGATCAATTGGCAGGAACTTATGTTTTGGATGCCGCTCAGATTACCCCATCCTACCTAGAACAGTTTCAGACAATGCAATCGCTACAGCGTGATAATTCAGTCACGCTGGAGGTAGAAAGCGGTTGGCAGTCGCCCGATGAGCCGGCATCAACGGGTGAAAAACGTGACCGAACTATCACAACCATCGTTTTAACCTCACAACAACCAAATCGGCCACCTCTGAATCTTTGGCTTTGGATGCGTCGGCATCCTGGCCTTACCCTGCTAATTATGGCGCTTGCCGGTCTGGTGTCTGTTCTGGGAACCTTTGTCGGTACCCAAATCTATATTCAAAGTCAGGCGAATCGACGAGAGTTCAAAAAGCAGGACAACCAGGTGTTTCTGGCCCTAGTTAAGCAGTTAGGTTCGTTCGGCGCAACGGCTGTACAAGAGCGACAAGGTGCGATACTCGCACTAGCAAGGCTTGATGATTCGCGTGCAGTTCCTTTTCTGGTGGATTTGCTAGGTCAGGAAAAGACGCCCAGTGTAATTGAGACAATCCAGCAAGCCTTGGTGAGTAAAGGTGCACAAGCACTACCGACTCTGCAACGGTTGAATCAATCCCTGCAAAATGACCAGGAGACGCTACGGCGTCGGGGAACGCCTACCGAAAGGCAGTTGGTAGCTTTGCGGCAAAGAGCAACAAATAGGGCGATCGCGAAAATCCTGACTATCGACACCAGTCAAATCCACAACGCCGATCTGAGCCGCACTGACCTGAGTCAGGTTAGCACTGTACCTGGACAATTTACCCTGGTTCTAGACAAGCTGGATCTATCCGGCGTTAACTTCCGTTCGGCAAATTTGTCCAAGGCGAGTTTCCGCAGCAGCCGCTTCTACGGCTCAGGTGAAGATGGACGCTTTGGCACCTTTGACGATTGGATTACCGATCTCAGTGGTGCCGATCTCAGGGAGGTTGACCTATCTAGAGCTATCCTGAATAACGTACTCATGAATCGCACCAATTTAATTCGGGCGACTCTGAACCAGGCAAACTTATCTGGCAGCCGCTTGGCAGGTGCAAACCTCAGCAGCGCTCAACTGATTGGAGCTAACTTACGTCAAGCAATCTTAGAAAATGCCAGCTTGACCGGCGCAGATTTAGGAGAGGCAAAATTCACCCTGGCCAATCTGCACACCGCTCGTCTTGCACAGGTTAACGCTGTGGGAGGCGACTTCTCGTTTGCTGATTTGAGTCAATCGAACTGGCAAGGTGCAGATCTTTCGGGGGCTAATTTGAGTAACGCCAATCTCCAAGAAGCTGACTTCAACTCAACTAAACTCGTTGGGGTGAATCTTCGTAATGCCCAATTGCAATATGCCAAGCTACGCAACTCTAACCTGAGTGCTGCCGACTTTCGAGGGGCGAATTTGCTAGGAACCGATTTCCGGGGAGCCATTTTTGCCGCAACACCCGTGCGAGCCAATCAATTTATTGAGAAGCCGCCAACTGCCACGTCAGTTGCCCGTATCAAGGGCGTTAACTTTGCCAAAGCCAAAAATTTAGATACCAAGCAAATTAAATTTATCTGTACCCAGGGTGGGCTTCATCCTCAATGTCCTAACGAGAGATGATATTTGAGGCAAAGTTTAAATAGATTATCAAGTAACTAAACGTTGAGAGTCGCAATACTCTCCACCTCAGAACTCGCTGCGGCTAACCATTCCTGCATCGCCGGAAGCGTCCAAATCGCATCAGCATAGGCTTGTGCAACTGAATCTAATTTCACGTCATAGGTAACAAAGCGCGACACAACTGGTGCGAACATGGCATCGGCAATGGTGAAATGACCAAACAGCAAGTCGCCATTGGAACCAAAGTTGTGGCGGCATTCATGCCAGATAGTAGTAATGCGATCGATATCTGCTTGTACGCTAGGCTTCATACTCATGCCAGAAAGTCGCGCACGGCAGTCCATCGGCATATTTTCTCGTAAACTTTGGAAGCCTGCGTGCATCTCGGCGCTAACCGAGCGTGCCAGCGCCCGTGCTACCGTATCCTCAGGCCATAGGTTTGGGGCAAAGCATTCTGCAACATATTCGCAAATTGCCAAAGATTCCCAGACTGTAAGCTCACCGTGTCGCAAAACAGGCACTCGTCCAGACGGAGAATAGCGCCGAATCTCTTGATGTGTAGTGGGCATATCCAAGGGAATGCGCACCTCAGCAAAGTCCAATCCAGCTTGTTTCATGGCAAGCCAAGGGCGCAGTGACCAGGATGAATAATTCTTGTTACCAATAACTAGAGTTAGTTGGGTCATGGAAGAGCGATCGCCAGAACGCAATTTAGTTCGTCACAATACGGGATAATACCAGGTTGGAACTCCTAAATTTCGCTAGGGAGGTGCCAACTTCGGTATCAATTCGAAGCAGTTTCAGCAACTGGAAACCTCAAAAGCGAAGCTTAAGAAAGTCGTACTTTAAAATAGAGCAAATTTTTTTATGCTGACTGTTGCATTACCCAAGGGCGCACTTCTGGAAGATAGCATCAAGCTGTTGCAAACAGTCGGATTAGACTTCAGTGCCTTTCTTGACTCAGCCAACCGCCAACTCCAGATTCAGGAATCGAGTGGTACAGCTAAAGCCCTGTTGGTACGAGCGCAGGATGTCCCAGTTTACGTAGAATATGGTCAAGCCCAGTTGGGGATAGTCGGTTATGATGTCCTGCGGGAGAAAACCCCCCAGGTTGCTCACTTAGCTGACTTAGGGTTTGGCAAATGTCGGTTGTCAGTGGCGGTACGCGCTTCTAGTCCTTATCGACGTTCTTTGGAACTGCCGCCGCACGGTCGCGTAGCATCAAAGTTTGTTCACTGTGCCCGCGAATACTTCAATAATCTGGATTTGCCGGTAGAAATTGTCCCACTCTACGGTTCTGTGGAACTTGGGCCGATTACCGGGATGTCGGAGGCCATTGTCGATTTAGTTTCAACAGGTCGCACCTTAAAAGAGAACGGCTTGATTGAGACTGACACGCTGTTTGAGAGTACAGCTCGGCTGATTGCTCACCCCTTAAGTTATCGGCTCAACACTAATGGTCTTAACCACTGGGTAGAGCAGCTACGCGCATCAACTCTAAGTGGGGTCTAATACCGAGTTGCATTCAAAGATGGAGATTGGCTGGATGGAGAGATAGGAGAGATAAGGAAGGTAGGGGAGAATTTTCTTACCCATCTTCCTCACCTTCCCCATGTGCTATGTTTGAGCGCGCTATTCGACGCGTTAGCTAACGCGTCGAACAAGGCTCAAGAGCGTCTTGTGCCAACGGAGGTTGCCGAATGTAGGTTTAACCTATTCCTCAGCCAGATAGTCCTTAAAAGACTGGTAGCAGGTCTCCTGATGGTAGAGGTGACACTTGTCTGTAATCTGCTTCATCAAAGACCAGGAGAAACGACACTCATAAAGTTCATCTCCCCATTTTTCCTTAAGACTGCGATGAGCGAGGCGCAAATTATACGAAGGAATAGCAGTGGAAATGTGATGGGGGATGTGAACGTTGATGTCGTGGCAGAGGAATTCCACCCAACGGGGATAATCACAGTGGACAGTGCCAAATAGCTGGGCTTGAGCCTCATTCCACTGCCCCTCGGGGGTGAAGGGAATGTCTGGTGCTGTGTGATGGACGATGGTGAAGGTACTCATCCAGAAGTGGTAAACCATCCAAGGTGCTAGCCAGAATTTGACAAATCCCCAAATGCCAGTAGTAGCAATGAGCAACGGAAAAGCGATCGCCGCAAAACCTAGCACAACTAAAACCGACAACTTCACCTGAGAGCGCTGTTTTCCCTCAAACCGAGTCCAATCAAAGTGCAGCATTGCCCAGTGCGCGATTGAAGCAACCCACCACAATCGACCCCGTGTTAGCTGGTAAAGCCATTGCAACAAGCTTGGGCAGTTGTCATAAAACTCGGGTTGGAAGGGTTGCCAAGCGTTGTCTACACTGAGCTTATTTGTGTGGGCATGATGGTAATTGTGCAAAATTCGCCAGCTATGGAAGGGATAAATGAGCGGCGCAAATGCCAAATGGCCTACCAGGTCATTAACCCAGCGTCGATTTACAAAAGAGCGGTGACCACAATCATGCCCAATTACAAAAAAACCAGTCAACGCTGTGCCGGTAAAAATCCACAAAGGGGGTAAAAGAAACCAAGGCACTAATGCCAGACCCCAATATCCCAATGCGACCATTAGGACGTTTACCAGCACCAATGTCCATGCTTTGCGTCGGTTTTTAGTAAAAACCTCACGCGGCAAAATTCGCACAATGTCTTTCAGTCGTAGGGTTTGTGCGGTAGCTGTCGATGCTGGGTTTGGGGTTGGTTCTTTAATTGCCGATATAGTCATGAAAAGCTTAACGCCTCCAGTTGCACTTAGGTGAAGCACCCGCGTTTAGGTACATAAAAAGCCTGCCAGGATACAAATTACTGGCAGGCAGCATTTGTTCTCTGCCTGATATTTGACTCAGTCGTGAAAAACTTTAGCACGCCTGGAAGGATTTCCAGCGTGACAACCAGCACAGCTGACAACAAAATCTTCTATTTCCCCTGATTGTCGGCATCGGGTATTACCGACGCCTGCCGTTGCTGTTTGAGTATTTGCAGATGTTGCAAGAGAGATTCAACTTCAGCCTGCAAATGCAAGTACTTGACTTGCTGGTCAGTTTGATATGTGGACTTCATTAATTTCATCAAGCGGGGGTTGTCAGCTACCACAGTCGAGCGATTTCTCACGGATTGGGAGTCACCAACCGGACTTAGTGAATATACAAGACTAGAGGAACGAGTTGACATCAGTCGTTAGATAGTTATTTGTGCTTACTCACACCACTGGTCATTGTATCCCGAACATCAAGCTTTGTTAAATTTAATGTGTCGATCTTCCAACTGGTTAGGTAGAGAGTTAACTAGACCCACTAATCATACGGGCATGGTGGAGGTACAAAACGCATCACGGCTACCTCCACTCTCAACGGAGCGTAGCGGAGTAGGGTGGGGAAGGTATGTTGTGAAGCCTTCGCTAGCACAAAGACTTCCATCACGGCTGACTGGGTTTAGGCAACTGAGCAATCAAACTTCTGAGCAATGCTGACCTTGTCATACTCAAAAGAGTATCTATGAGGTAGTTGAAATAATTTGTATAAATTGATACTTAAAGAAATGTAATTAAAATTTAGTAAATGCTTAGTAGAGCAGCAAAAGCTCTAATTTTCTTGATATTGCCCATAAACGATGTAATTAAAAGGTTTTAGCAACATATCCAAGATTATATTAATGGAAAAAATTATTAATAACATTACTTTTCTTAACAGTATTGTTAAGATATATATACAAGCTTCATCAATTCATCTTCAGGAAACATACATATGAATACCACTGAGCGCGTTGCGACTTACCTTGCTGCTGTCTTAAAGCCCAGTATGTCAGTCAATTCTTGGTCTCAAGTCAGCTGGACTATACTCCGAGTCGTTGCTGGATTGGTGATGATTCACAACGGCTTGGATAAGTTGTCAAATATTCAGAGCTTTGCCGATGCTTACGTCTCTGTGCTCGGTTTGCCCTTTCCGATTTTCTTTAGCTACTGTGCTGCTTACACTGAATTGATTGGCGCACCGCTGCTGGCCTTGGGTTTTTTGACTCGTCCTGCCGCCGCTGGCTTACTGTCTACAATGCTGGTGGCAATGTACCATCACGTTTTGGTTGCTGGATTTAGCATTCCTTATCTGGAACTGTCGATGCTTTATGCAGCTTGCTTCCAGTTGTTCTTGGTCTATGGTGGAGGACAGTATTCTGTTGATGCGGTGTTAGCTAACCAGCTGAATTCCTTTGCGACTAATAGCGTGTTGAATTCTCTTGCTAACCAACACGAACAGCAAGTTGAGCCTCTGAAGACTTCTTACCAAGCTTCAGAGCAAAAGGATGTCTCAGCACTCAAGTAATTATGTAGGGCTGTAAAGTGGAAGGGATATCTACGTCTGAAGTCGTTCAGGACTGGATAACAGGGGTTCCCAATCAGTGATTGGAAGTGTCCGTACCTCCAACGTCCACTCCGTATTCCCACCCTACGAGAGCTGAGGGTGGGAACTTCCGAGTTAAGTTAAGCTTGATAAGCAGATTTGGTGTCCGTTGAGAAGGAAACTGCTTTCTTAAGGTACACCCAAATCTGCATTTAATGATTTTTTCTTTTAATCCTGAATCCCAAATCCCCAATGGGAATGACTTCCTTAAGCATTGATTTTCTTGAAATCAACGGGAAACAGCGCGACCGAAGTGTTATTGGTCAAAATGTTAATTTTTTTAGCAAGTCTGAGTCTGGCAACTGGTTCTGCGATCGCCATACCAGCCTTCATCATGGCAGCAGCAGTGGCTTGATCGTTGCAGCGGATATATAAGACTCCCCAACGCCGGAAGACTTTGCAAGTGCGTAAAGCTCGGAGCTGTCGAAGTTGCTGTGGCTCCTCCCGGTAGAAGTCCAAAATCAGTTGAGCGAGTTGGGAAATGCGGTTCATGGCTGTTAGTCCTTTCAGTGCTTACTCCTGCTCGAAAAGAGGCGCAAACCTGGCAAATCATCCTCTGCATTACAGGCGCTGTGGGCTAGTCACAGACCAATGTTGCCGCAGGCTTCAGCCAAGTTCACGGAGTGTTGACTCAGTTGACTTTCTCTTAAACTGAGGCTATTTGCTCCTACCAAATACATTGAAGCGTGAATTAACTGAGCAAGTATTGAGGAGGAAAAAAGACTTAATAACTGAGCATTCCGGAACAAATACTAGAAAAACGCCTGTAAGCTACTTTTTACAAGCTTTTGAGAAGTTTTTGTCTCAAGTTGTTAGTAAAAGTTTCTTACCAGTTCTTCAAAAAACTAGACATAACACAACGCTAACTTGCTTAGTAGCAGACAATTCAATCGGAGGATACCAGAGGGATGGCTGGATGGGAAAAGTCCTAAATTTCTTGTATGAGAGTACTGTTAAAAAACTTAATCAGACTCCACCACATTAAGGCTCCTGTGTCAACCGTACCTGATACAAAATTGCAATCAAAGATGTTACTTAATCGTTATAAAGGGCTATCCGGAACTTAGTAAAAGCTTTTTGAAGATAATCTGCATACACGCTCTGCAAATGAGAGCAATTCGATTCTTTACCTTTAGACATATGAAATGTCGTATGTGGATTAAGCTGGCTGCAAGCCTAGCACTTGGACTAGCGCTAGTATTGCTTGGAATCACTCCTTTTCCATCGATAGAGGCGGCTGTTGCTCAAGTTCCGCCTTCCGGAACTTTCAGTGCTGATCGCACTTGTCAAGCACCACGAGCAATAAATGGCCAGAATCCAGGCAATGTCCAGGTTACAAACGGTCAACGTTATGAAGCCATTGGCTTCAATTCTTCAGAGAAAAAGTTTATCCAGATCAAGGTGCCTGGTGCTACCCCAGAACGCCGCTGGGTGAATGCTTCGTGCGGCACTTTCTCTGAGGTTTCAGATGTTCCTCCTGCACCCTCCCCTGAGCCTTCACCGATTCCACCGAAAGGTTTACTACCATTTTTCGATACGGTTGATAACCCAGAGCAGCATGGCTTTCCCCGTGATCGCAAAGCAGACATTACACCGCCACCACCCGAACTGAGTGAGTTCGACAAAGCTGTGCTGAAAACTTGCGGGCCAATTGGCACAAAACTTAAGGCAAGTAATTTCAAACAATTGATGTTAGATAATCCAGCTGTACTGGATGAGCTTCAACAGGCTGTAGACGGTGAACTGCTCTCTGGGCGAAGTACAGAGGCAGAATTTTTGGATGATCTAACCACTGTTTGGACTGGGCGGGAAGGCTTTGAACATATCTTTTGTGGTGAGCTAAACGGACCCCGCAAGATTGGCGGACTGCACTTTTTCGGTAGATATCTACAGCTACAAAATGAAGGAATAGGCGGACGATTAGCCGACAACCTTAAGAAAGAAGAAGTCGTTCCTGGCGTGATTCAAACGCTGGGGGTAATCATCAAAACGGGTGGTAAAACTTGGATTGATGATCTCAAAGGCTATGCTGTCGTCAGCGACGCTCAAGAAATGCTCTTAGATGCAACAAAAGCATTTAAGGCACAGGGAAATGCCCAGGGAGCTTGCCTTTTGCCAGTGGAGGATGATGATACAGGAAAATCCTATAAAGCTGTTTTTGTCAAAGGTACAGCTGCGGGTGTAGCTAGAGACGCGATCGTTACCTTCTTTCCGGATGCCACTCCTGGTGGTCAAGATTGCAGGTAATTAAAGCCGCAAATTGAAGCAAGGGTTGGGTAGCCCAACCCCTCTATTAAAGGGCAATAGTTGGGCGGTGCTGGCTCCAAGGTTTAGCCGCCTCCAACTGGGCGGCTAAGGTAATCAGTGTGGCTTCGGCGGCTGGCCGTCCTACTAGCTGGACGCCAATGGGTAAGCCCGTGGAGGAGTCAAAACCTGTGGGAAGTGCGATCGCAGGCAGTCCACTGGCATTAAATGGCGGACAGGGCGCAATCCAAGTAATAATTTTTTGCAACGTCTCTTCAGGACTCAGATCAGCCCACTCACCAATGCGAATTGTCGGGTACATATAAGTTGGCAGCACCAAAACATCATAGGCTTCAAAAAATCCCACAATCCGTCGTGCAATCATTTGCATTTGGGAAACTGCTTGCAGGTACTCTCCGGCAGAGCCAGACTGTTCGGCAATCCAGCGATTCATTGGACTCATGACTTGGGGAGGAATCCCAGACGCAGCGACACCGGCTTGCCAAACCTTCATAAACGGTTCAATGAGTCCTGAGAAATCC
>DATNPI010000467.1:0-4159 GCA_036703325.1 Coleofasciculaceae cyanobacterium | reverse complement strand
TAAGGGATTCATCCTCATGTTTTATTTTAGTCATTGGCGTAGGCGATCGCTTTCTGCATAACCTCCTCAATTGCCGAAAATATCCCATTGCCACTACTCAACGAAGTTTTGCGATCGCCTCAGCCAATATATACCCAGAATTAAAGTCTATTCAAGTTTCTCTAGAGGCTCTATAGGAGTTTTGAGTTGTATACAGCACACGGTAGGGGCTTGATAATACCCCATTGGTGTCAACTTAAGCCCTGGCGAATGGAATTCGCGGCTATAAAAACCAAGTCCGCCTGCGCGGACTAATGAAAAATCAACACTTATTTAACCTGCGCAGGCAGGTTTTGTTTGTGTAGCTGCGGTTTCTAACCGCCAAGCCTCCTTAAGTTGACACCAATGGATAATACCCTTGCCCCTACAACAACCTGTATTGAACCCAGATGAAATCGCTATAAGTAGTTTATGTAAGTTTTGATATTATTTCGTCGTTGTTAGCAGGTGAAACCTTATGAGGCAAAGGAGTGAAATTACACAAACTATTATAGGTGCGTTTTGTATACTAATTATCAATGGTTTGGTATTTTGCATAGGCTATTTGCTAGCCTATAATAATTACCCAAATTGGCTTTTTATCATTGGGGTTTGGCTTGCTATAGGAATTAGCATAGTTCAACTTATATATGGAATTCCGACCATGCTTTGGTTAAGGCGACGACAGCAGTTTGCCTTAATGAAGGGAGTAATTATTGGTACTGTGATTACTGCTTTATTGAATGGTGGTTGCTTTTTAATGGTGTTTATAAACAATCGCTAAGACTGGTGAAGTTCCTCGCACACCAGTTGAGCGAGTTTTTGGGCTGCTCCGGGTTGTCCCCGGACAAGACGGAGTTGCGATCGCATCTGTTCTAATTTTTCCGGATGCTCTAAGTAGTCGAGGGCGAGTTGTGCGATCTCCTCTGGCTGGAGTGCGCCCGCCAATTCTGGCACAATCTCTGCCTGTGCCCATTTATTGGGCCAAGCAAATAGATGCCCCTTTCGTCGAACCAGCCAGTTTAGAGCCAGCCAGTTAACAGCCTTTGCCAAGCCAGACCCAACTCCTGGCAAGCGGGCCAAAAGACCGGGTAATCCATCCCAAGAACGCATGGCATCCAGTTGTTGTGTGGGCAGCAAGACAATCATCGGCACAGAGAGGGAACCTAACTCAGCCGTATTCGCTCCCACCGTGGTTAAGCAGAGACGACATTGAGATAACAATTCGTAGGCAGGAAACGAGTTCCACAGTTCTATACATAGGCCGCTAGGTGTCTTGAGAAAGGCGCTGTCATGAGTGTCATCTACAGGCATAACCAGCGTTGCTTCTGCCCATCCCAACTGCTCAATGATCGGATTTTGCCTCCGGTCAGCGAAACGCGCCAGAGTAGACAAATCTAAAGTTGGAGCAACAGGAATCACAAAGCGGGTTTGGGGTCTAGCCTGGTGAAGATGTTGGGCGATCGCCAACGCCAAAGGTACTCCCTGAGCTAGCTTTGCTGGTTTTGACCCTGGCAGCAGACCAATTAATTCGATTTTAGATTTTGGACTTCGGCGTGACCCTTCGACAAGCTCAGGGCGGAGACGCTCAGTCGAACGATTTTGGATTTTGGATTGAGGATTGTTCTCCCTATTTCCTTCCTCGCTAAAGTTCTGGTTCCCCATCTCCCCGTCGCTTCCCACGTCGGCCATCAAATCTCCCACCACGGTCAATTTGTGGGCATATTTTTTAGGGGTGTCGGCAATAATCTTGGCGTTCATAACGCCGAAGCGGTCAATCCAAGAGTGCCAACGGGCATCCCACTCGGCATAGACAACCGTGCGATAGCCCAAGCGCCTGCTAATAACTACAGGAAAAAACTGGTCGCCACCCAAAAAGACAACAACACCCTTGTCGCGCCAGTCCCAGTTCTCTGCTGTCTTTCCCCGCAGTAAAAAGGGAAAGAAATCGTCTGCACCTTGAACCCGGTCTACTTCGGGGTATGATTTCGCGATCGCTGCCTCTTTGCCAGTTGCATTCGGGCAAGGCGACAGTACCACCGAGATGCGTAATATATTGCGGTCATTCCCTAGCTGTTGGCGCAACGCTTTCACCACAGGTCGCACCCAGGTTGTCACCTCCCCAGGCCCATTCGAGAGAATTAAAATGTCTGCTGCTTGCACTGCTCTAAACTCCTACTTACTCCCTTCCCGCCAGAAGATCAACTATTCTCACATTCACCTTGAGTTGCTTTTGTCAACTATCCATAAATTAATTTTTAATAAGCTAAATCTAAAGTGATTACTTCAACGATTGTAAAGAAACGTGTCAAAATTCATATCGAATTGTGTCAGTTGACGGCTCAAACTCCCATCAGGTAAGCGTTTTTTGATAAAAACACTGTAGTTGCCGAAACACTAACTGAGTGATGAGGAGTGAGTAATTACTCAACTGAACACTCACAGATGAGAAGAGAACGCGCATCGTAAGGAGCTAAAGCCGAATGTTCACTCACGTCAAGTCCACCATCCGACACATTACCCCGGATGCCCTGAAGGGGCGTCATTTGCTCAAGGTGGTCTATGTCGTGCTAGAGCCACAGTATCAGAGTGCCCTATCAGCCGCTGTTGATTCAATTAACAAAAACCAGCCAGATTTAGCGATTGAAATCAGTGGCTACTTGATCGAAGAACTCCGCGACCCTGGGAACTACGAAGATTTTAAGCGGGATATTGCCCAAGCCAATATCTTTATTGCTTCACTAATCTTTATTGAAGACCTAGCGGATAAGGTAGTGGCGGCAGTGGAACCGCACCGCGATCGCCTTGACGCGGCCGTCGTCTTCCCCTCTATGCCTCAAGTGATGCGCCTTAACAAGCTGGGGAGCTTCTCGATGGCGCAACTGGGTCAGTCAAAGAGTGCGATCGCCCAATTCATGCGGAAGCGTAAGGAGAAATCCGGTTCGTCTTTCCAAGATGGGATGCTGAAGCTATTGCAGACCTTGCCCAAAGTCCTGAAGTACCTACCAATGGACAAAGCGCAGGATGCTCGCAACTTTATGCTCAGCTTCCAGTATTGGCTCGGTGGCTCTTCCGATAACCTGGAGAACTTCTTGCTGATGCTGGCAGATAAGTATGCCATGAAGGGGCGTAAGCTGAGTTTTAAAGACCCAGTTGTTTATCCAGATATGGGCATCTGGCACCCTCTAGCACCAGCAATGTTTGAGGATGTCAAGGAGTACCTGAACTGGTACAACAGCCGCAAAGATATTTCCGATGACATTAAAGACCCGCTTGCACCCTGCGTCGGGTTGGTGCTGCAACGCACTCACCTTGTCACAGGCGATGATGCCCATTATGTGGCAATGGTGCAGGAACTGGAAGCAATGGGTGCGCGTGTTATCCCTGTATTTGCGGGAGGGTTGGATTTCTCGAAGCCTGTTGATGCCTATTTCTACGACAATCCTCAGCTAGCTAAGGAAGGAAAAGGGGGAGGAACCCTCGTAGATACGGTGGTGTCGCTAACTGGCTTTGCTCTGGTGGGAGGACCAGCACGACAAGACCATCCCAAGGCAATTGAATCATTAAAACGGTTAAATCGCCCTTACATGGTGGCACTGCCCTTAGTGTTCCAAACTACCCAAGAGTGGGAGGATAGCGATTTAGGGCTGCACCCGATTCAAGTGGCGTTGCAGATTGCCATTCCCGAACTGGATGGAGCAATTGAGCCAATTATCTTGTCAGGTAGAGATAGTAATACTGGAAAAGCGATCGCACTTCAAGATCGTATAGAAGCGATCGCCCAACGCGCCCTCAAGTGGGCAAATCTGCGCCGCAAGCCCAAACTTCAAAAGAAAGTTGCCATTACTGTCTTTAGCTTCCCGCCAGACAAGGGTAATGTCGGTACTGCGGCTTACCTGGATGTATTCGGTTCCATCTACAAAGTAATGGAAGCCCTGAAGCACAATGGCTACGATATCCAAGGTTTTCCAGAGTCAGCGGAAAAGCTGATGCAAGAAGTCATCCACGACGCCCAAGCCCAGTACAGCAGTCCCGAACTGAATATTGCTTACAAGATGTCAGTGCCGGAGTATGAGGAACTAACACCCTACTCAACACGGTTAGAGGAAAATTGGGGCCCCCCGCCAGGACATCTCAATAG
>DATNPI010000451.1:0-7072 GCA_036703325.1 Coleofasciculaceae cyanobacterium | reverse complement strand
CTTTCTCCTGCGTAGGTGTGATTTCCATAGGTGTGATAAACCTTCGTGCAAAAACTCAGCCGCCTCTACAGGCTGCAAATCTTTAGCAAGGTGTTTCTCAACCGAGTTCTAGGTTTTATTTGAATGCCAGTTCGCCAGGTGTTGGGCGATATCTTCTATCGAAGAGACTGTTAAGCCTTCACAACCTTTCATTTACCAAAGTAGTTTGATATTTCGTATCTGTCGTTACAGAAAATCTCTGGACTTCAGTAATGTCTTACCTCTGGAAAACTCAGGTTGCCTGACATCAACCTCTGGGTGATACCAACTCCGCTCTCTACGACTCCCCTTTTCCTTTCTAGTTGTAGAGACGTACCCAGCTAGGGGTTAGGTGGTAGGTGGTAGGTGATGAAGAGACTTTACCTACAACCTACCACCTACAACCTTTCCTCATCGATAAGTGCCAAACATTTAACCAAATGGTATGAGGGCTGAACATTGGGAAATTTTGGGCGATCGCAAAAGAAAAGGAGCCACTCCTGATACATTCTGGGTAGGAATGCTAACTCTCGCCCAGAAGGTGACTCCATGCTTAAACGCATTATCCTTCAAGCGACTACCCGCCAATTTGTGACATAGTGCGTGTGTAGGTGCCGATAGTGCCAGAGTCTCGCTGCTTGAAGTTAATGTTGGGTTTAATCATCAGTAGCTGACTCACCTGTTCTCTCAAATCAGCGGGGTCAACACCGCTACGAAGAGCAGTTTTCAAGTCAATTTGACCCGTTTCATTGAGAAGACAGGGACGCAACCAGCCGTCGGCAGAAAGACGCATTCGGTTACAGCGATCGCAAAAACACTCCGACATCTGACTGATAAATCCCAGAGTTCCCAAAGCGCCGGGAATCTGGAATACGTCAGCAGGGCCATTGCCTCGGACGTTGGATTCTATCAAACCCCAGCGATCGCGTATACACTGCCGCAACTCTTCTGAAGGCACCCAAGCACGCTGACCAAACAGCTGGGCATTCCCAATTGGCATAAACTCGATAAAGCGAACGTGCCATCGACGGTCAATTGTTAAGGCAGCTAAATCCAGTACTTCCTGGTCATTGACCCCCGGAATCACTACTACATTTAGCTTCAGGGGGTCAAATCCGACGCGGTGAGCAGATTGAATCCCTTCCCAAGTCTGCTGCCAGCGCGAACGACCTCGTTTCCCAGTAATTTTGTCAAACGTTTCGGGATCGAGGGAGTCGAGGCTAATATTGATGCGCCGCAACCCTGCATCGTACAGGTCTTGTGCCATTCGATGCAGTAAAAATGCATTCGTGGTCATAGCGAGGTCTTGGGTTTCGGGAAGAGAAGCGATCGCTCTTACCAAATCCACTACACCTGGACGCAGCAGCGGTTCGCCACCCGTGAGGCGAAACTTTCTAAATCCCACAGGAATAAAGACTTCTTGAAGCAAAGTGATTATTTCCTCATCACTTAGCAATTCCTGCCGCAGGATGTAGTTAAGCTCTTCCCCTTCCGGCATACAGTACTGACAGCGGAAGTTGCAGCGGTCTATCAGGCTGATACGGAGATAATCTACTGTGTTCATGCTTTTTTGGCTATGGGTGAGAGCGGCTAGTCAAGGCAAGAAAATCCTACTCCCTACTCCCTATTTTGACCGAATCGCCTAGTTCTACAGCTTGAATCTGCACGGGTTGAGGTCTGGAAGGGAGGAATACTATGTTCTTGCGCGATCGCAACAGCAATACCCCAATCCCAAGCGTCATTTCACGCATCAGCTCACTTAGCCGCACACTGGACGTTGCTCAGTTGGTTTACCTAGTACGTAACAACCAAGCAATCCGTGAGGTAGGTAGTATAATTACTTATGAAGTTGTGCTGGTTCTGAAGCGACTTCACATTGCCAGAGCGCCAAGCCTTTGCAGGGAACTGGATTTCTTGGTCACCAAATGTGTTTACCAGCGGTCGTTGATGGAAAAATGCACAGACCGAGACTTCACACAGGCTCTATATTAGTGAAAATCCCTGCCTTTGCCACTCTTGGGGTTACTTCAAAGGAGCTATTGAACTCGTGCTTGCAGCCTTCAGCCTTGATGATTTATTTCTCATGCATAGCTTTTAGCGATCGCCCACAATGCCTTAGTTATCAGAACTAGATAAACTGAGCTTTCTCCCAATTTATGTTCATGCAATTTTTGAAGTATAAATAGAAAGAATCAGCCTTTGTAGGGCGCTTTAGTTCAGGCATAGAGCCTGGACTTATCAGTAATTTTTATTCCTGTTCTCTAGACACCATCAGAGACTCTATTTGAGTCGTGGCTTTTTACGTCTGATTATCCGGGAGTTAGTGAGAAAAAAGGGTTAATCAAATTTTCCTCAACTTATCAAACCCCCAATTATACCCTAATTGCCTCACTGTTAATTTGTATAAAACCCTGACTCAATCTCTTTACACACTTCAATATTATGTTTTTTCGATAAAGATTCTGTAAAAGTACTGGGCATACCTACTGAAGAAGAATATTATAGTTTCTTAAAGAACCGTTGTATTTTTTGAGGAAATGGAACCTCATATAGACATTTTGCAAAATTTCAGTCTGAATTACATCTTGACTTTGCAACTGAGCCAGTTACATGGTTTGACTTTGATAGTTCAGCAAGATGTCTAACCTTTACTTAGCAAAATCTGCCATTAAGTTTTCTTTCAGGGCGGAAGTTTCCTGTCTTTAGCTCAAACTGAATCCCAAAAACTTGGCAATTTTAATTTCATTTAATGATTAACAAACTCACTTCTCCACTAGATGGTACTAACATCATCGAGTGCAGTGCTTCCGATTCCTTTCAAGCGTGGCTGAGTCAGGCAGGTGGCTCCCTCGCCATCACCACCTATCAGGCAGGTAAACTTGCCCTAGTTGGTTGGAACGGTCAGCAGGTCACAGTCCTCTTGCGGCAGTTTCCCAAGCCGATGGGTTTGGCAGTGCAAGGTCAGCGATTGGCTCTAGCGACGCACCATGAAGTCTGGATATTTGCTAATGCTCCGTTGCTGGCTCACGACTACCTGGAGAACCAGCCCGGACGCTACGACACCCTCTACTTGCCTCGTATCGCCTATTACACGGGTGACTTGAACATTCACGACTTGGCCTTCGGCAGCGATACTCTGTGGCTGGTCAACACTCGTTTCTCTTGTCTAGCAGCGCTGAGTAAAGATTTTAGCTTCGTGCCCCGCTGGCAACCTCGCTTCATTTCCCAAGTAGCACCGGAAGACCGCTGCCATTTGAACGGGTTGGCAATGGTGGACGGGCGACCCAGGTTTGTCACTGCCTTGGGGGAAAGCGACAAAGTAGGCGGGTGGCGACCCACCAAAGCTACGGGTGGCATCCTGATGGATGTGGATAGTGGGGAAATTGTGTTGCGGGGTTTGTCAATGCCCCATTCTCCATGCTGGCACGAGGGCTATTTATGGCTACTTAACTCCGGGACTGGAGAGTTGTGGCGAATTGATATCCAGTCAGGTCACTACGACGTGGTCTCAACTCTGCCCGGTTTTTTACGGGGATTGTGCTGTGTTGGCAACTATGCCCTAGTGGGACTCTGTCAGATTCGCGAACAGCATATTTTTGGAGGCTTACCCGTACAGCAGCGGTTTGATCGCCTCGTATGTGGTGTGGCAGTCGTGGATCTACGTAGTGGTCAACTTGTTGGGATGCTGGAGTTTACTGCGGGTTGTCAGGAGCTTTACGATGTGCAGTTTTTAGCGGGAGTCTTGCGTCCCACGATTCTCAATAGTGAGCGACCAGAAATTCGGCAGGCGGTCACTGCGCCAGAGTTTTCCTACTGGCTGCGCCCTAGTTCGCAAATTAAAAAATAAACAGGACTCAGGGTTTCGTTTGTAATTTGGCATTCTTCATTTACCTTTCTCTCCTATGTCATTCAAACCAAGCGGTTCAGAGTTTCGCGTCAACACTTACACCCCTAATCAACAACGCACATTCTTCGAATCCCCACAGTCAATAGCAATGGACGCCGACGGGGACTTCGTCGTCACCTGGAGTAGCTATGGTCAGGATGGCTCAGGTTATGGGGTGTACGCCCAGCGCTACAATGCGGCGGGGGTGGCTCAAGGCTCAGAGTTCCTGGTCAATACCGCCACCTCCTATAATCAACAGTACTCGACGGTAGCAATGGATACTGACGGGGATTTCGTTGTCACCTGGAGTAGCTATGCTCAGGACGGCTCAGGTTGGGGGGTGTATGCCCAGCGCTACAACGCCACGGGGGTGGCTCAAGGCAGTGAGTTCCGCGTCAACACTACTACTAATAGCTATCAACAGCACTCGACGATAGCGATGGATGCTACCGGGGACTTCGTTGTCACCTGGAGTAGCTATGATCAGGACGGCTCAGGTTGGGGGGTGTATGCCCAGCGCTACAACACAGCGGGGGTGGCTCAAGGCAGTGAGTTCCGCGTCAACACTACTACTAACAATTATCAACAGTACTCGACGGTAGCGATGGATGCCACCGGGGATTTCGTTGTCACCTGGAGTAGCTATAATCAGGACGGCTCAGGTTGGGGGGTGTATGCCCAGCGCTACAACGCGACCGGGGTAGCTCAAGGCAGTGAATTTCGCGTCAACACTACTACTAACAGTTATCAGCAGTATTCGACGGTAGCAATGGACACCGATGGGGACTTTGTCGTCACCTGGAGTAGCTATGGTCAGGATGGCTCAGGTTGGGGGGTGTATGCCCAGCGCTACAACGCGGCAGGGGTGGCTCAAGGCGGTGAGTTCCAGGTCAACACTACCATCAATAGCTCTCAACTGTACTCGACGGTAGCAATGGATGCTGACGGGGATTTCGTTGTTACCTGGACTAGCTATGGTCAGGACGGCTCAAGCTATGGGGTGTACGCCCAGCGCTACAACGCGGCAGGGGTGGCTCAAGGCTCAGAGTTCCTGCTCAATACTACTACCAGCAGCTCTCAACTGTACTCCTCAGTAGCGATGGATGCCGAGGGAGACTTTGTAGTTAACTGGACTAGCACGGGTCAGGACGGCTCAAGCTATGGAGTGTATGCCCAGTGCTATCAGATAAATAAAGCCCCAACCACGTCTGGCATCGGCGATGTCACTGTCCTTGAAGATGCTCCAAACACGGTTATCAACTTATTTGCCGCCTTTGCCGATGACAACGACGCCCCTGCCAAGCTGACTTATAAGATTGTCAACAGCAGCAATCCTAGTCTGTTCAGTGACACGAAGATTGACCCTATCACTGGCCAGTTGATACTGGATTACGCATCTAACGCCAATGGTGTGGGCAATATAACTATTCGAGCCACGGATACAGAAGGTCTGTTTCTCGATACAAAGTTTGGCGTTAAGGTTACTTCAGTCAACGATGTCCCTACTGTTGCTAATCCGCTTCCCAACCAAGCCGCGACAGAAGACTCATCCTTTAAGTTCATCATCCCTGCCAACACCTTCCAGGATGTAGATGTTGGAGACAGCCTTACCTATAAAGCCACCCTCGGCGACGGCAACCCCTTACCAGGTTGGTTGAAATTCAACGCCGACACCCGCACTTTTAGCGGTACGCCACTCAATGAGAATGTGGGTACACTTAGCCTCAAAGTCACGGCAATCGATACGGCAGGGGCGAGTGTCAGCAATACCTTCAATTTGGCGATCGCAAATACTAATGATGCCCCCATCGTTGCCAATGCGATTGCCAACCAGTCAGCGACAAGTAACTCACCCTTCAGCTTCACCTTTGCAGGTAACACATTCCAGGACATAGATGTTGGAGACAGCCTCACCTATAAGGCTGTCCTTAGTGATAACACCCCCCTGCCAAGTTGGTTGAAATTCAACGCCGCAACCCGCACTTTCAGCGGTACCCCAACCACTAGCGACGCAAGCACCATCGGCATCAAAGTCACAGCGACAGACACGGCAGGGACGAGTGTCACTGATACTTTTAATCTGGCAATCAAGAATATCGTAGATGGAACCTCAGGTGCCAATTCATTGAGCGGTACAGCCTTCGATGACCTCATCAATGGTTATGGTGGCAATGATGTCATTAACGGTAAGAGTGGGCATGACCTCATTAACGGTGGTGATGGTAATGACAAGCTGGTTGGTGACAGTGGCGACGACATCCTGAATGGTGCTGCTGGCAAAGATACGCTAACGGGTGGTGTTGGTAATGACCAGTTTATCTACAACGTCTTCAGCGAAAGGGGCGATACCATCGTTGACTTTGGCAATGCCAGCGATGTCCTTAACCTGGTTCCCCTCTTCGATAACCTTGGCTATAGCGGCATCGATCCAATTAAAGATGACTATATGCGGCTTGTGCAGAAGGGTGTAAATACCCAAGTCCAGATTGACCCAGATGGACTGACTGGCTCCCTAGCTTTCAGCACACTGGTCACTTTAAATAACTTCTCCGCAGAGGATCTGATTATCGGCAGTAACGTCCTGGTGTGAGAATAGGGGCTAGGGCGTGTTTTCTCGCCTTCCTCGCCAGATTTAGCTCCCCCTAAATCAGAGTAAAAAGGGGGACTTTGACTGAATTCTCTCCCCTTTTTAACTTTGGCTAGGGGGGTGTGAAATGTGACATTGAAAAAGCCAATTAGTGTAAATGCTCTTGAACGACTCGGGATGTCTTCGATTTTCCGGATTCTTCGGTACGCTGTCGCCCTTCTTCACCCAGGTCACCCATGAACATCGCTCCTGGCTGTATCGAATTAGGCTTCTAAAGCTTTATCCCATTCCAACTGATGACTTAAACCATATTTAATAAAGTCTTCTATTTTAGCTTTATCACTTTTACCGAAAACACCTAAGCTATAAGGATTTTCTTGCATCCGTTCTCTGACTAATTCCTGTTCAATCTGTAGCACTTCTTGTCTAGGCTTATCAGTTTTAAAGAAATCTACAACCAAAACAGTTCTTTCGTAATCGGTGTAATTATGCGGACAGTGGGGATAGCTGTGATCTAAAATCAAAAATTCGCCTTCATGCCAATAAAGCTTGTCATGGCATATTTTCATCGCCACATCTCC
>DATNPI010000435.1:0-10263 GCA_036703325.1 Coleofasciculaceae cyanobacterium | reverse complement strand
TAGAGCAAAACGGTATGACCTTTGCTGTGACCAGGAACTGGGATAATCAGCAGGTCTGGAGCCAGCTGAACTGGCTCTGACTCGGTTAGCTGAATTTCGACATCACGAGTACTTCTGGTGATGTCATTTGTATCTAGGATGCGCTCACACCCAAAATGTTCAGCATACTTCTGATGATCAGCGACATCATCTCTGTGGGTCAGGTACATATAACGAATCCCACCCATCTCCTCTAGGCGCTTGACGAGTGGAGGTGTAAAGCGGGGAGAATCAACCAAGATATTGCCTTCTGGTCGCACAATCAAGTAGCTAGTAGCGCCGTAGGAGTCCTCAGAGTGGTAGCCGCAATGGTAGACGTTTTCGGCAACTGGGATTGGAAAACTCAGCTGGGCGTCTTTGATGTCTTTGGGCTTCTCAACAGTGCCAATGGAGGCTGTGGGGCAAGCTAATAGGGCTTGAAGCGATCGCAATCGTTCTGTCTCTGAGGCGGGTTGATGATGAACCGCAGACTGCTCACCAGCACTGTGAAACACCTCCGGAACCATCCACCGACAGGTATCACAATCAATGCAGCTGCTATCGACGTAAAAGTTACCGCTGACATTTTGAGAGCGGCGTTGGCTGAGATGAGCCATTATTATCCCTCCGAGTATTAGGCGCTTTCGGCGCACATCGCATAACTCACAACAAAGTCTTTAACCACTGCCAAAGCCGTAGTCTTTGACTCTCTTTCTAAATCATACTCATTATGATTATGAGTTGGCGTTGAATAGCTCCCCCTCGTCTCCAGGAAGTGGTCAGTTACTTCTGCTGTCGCTGCACTAGGCTAACGCCGATGCTCCTTACCTCGCTAACGCGGTGCGATCGCCAGAGCTAACACACGAAGAGCCTTCAGTTGACCTTTTCATAGAGAACAACTTCGTCACGCTTATAGCTCAACCGAAAGTCCGATCGCTTGCTGAGTTGCTGCTCTATACTTCCAACAAAATTCGGTCTATCGATAACGTCCGGATAACGCCCATTCATCAGGATGTACTTGAATTTAGAGAAATCTGGTAGCTCTTCACCATTCATAGCAGCGAATATAAGTGGTCTATGACTCAACTGGGGAGCAAGTTGATTTGTGGTCAACACACCACCTTGCGTTTGAACCAAAGCGATCGCCTCCCGACTTGCCTGCCATGTATCAAGTCTGGGCCAATACATTGTGAAGAAATAACTCCACTTTCCTAGAACTAGGAAAGATAAAAGCGACCATACTATAATCGCTCGTCGGTTTCGTAGCCACCC
Source organism: Coleofasciculaceae cyanobacterium (assembly GCA_036703325.1). GTDB lineage: Bacteria > Cyanobacteriota > Cyanobacteriia > Cyanobacteriales > Coleofasciculaceae > DATNPI01. The sequence goes on along the minus strand of DATNPI010000435.1, from coordinate 8,973 downwards.
CTGATCAGCCGCTAGTGCGCCAATAATTGCTACCAAGATAAAGGGAACAATGGGTAAAGAATATTGGAAAGTCAAGCTTTTCTGAGGTTGGTAGTCGGCAAGCAAGTTCACTGCTAATGCTGGCATTGCCGCCACCAGAGGTGTTAGATACCTGGGTGAAAGTCCCCAAGCTACCGGCAGAAACAACATAACAAGATATTTCAGGTTAAGCGCAGAGAAGACGACGGGTAGTATCGCCCCCGGCTTGAGTACTAGATTTTTCGCAATATCTAATGCTGAACTGCCGAGATAGGCATAACGCGACAGTGCTACTTTCTGGGCACCACCAAAGGACGGAATAATCACTTCCGTGGCGATGAGAAACCAGGCAATTCCGGCAGCTAAGGCGATCGCACCACAGACGCGCCGCTTATCAAACACCAGCAGCCAGAACCCCAGCCCCGCTACCGTCAACGCCAAGATTGATTTACAAGCCAAGACTACGGTAATAGCAAGACAAAACCACAATACCTGACCCAGCCGTGCTGCCAAGATTGCCCACAGTAATGCGGGAAGGGCGAAAACATCCGGGTGGAAATCAAACAAATTGCTATTAAAAACCACTGGGTACAGCAAGTACACTGCTGCAATAGTCACTGCATACTCGCCTCTCAACCCAGCTAGACGAGCAAGATACCACGTCGGCAAAGCCCCCGATGCCAGGGCAATGGCTTGTACGGCTAGCAACCAATGGACATCTGGGTAAATTTTATACAGCAATGCCAGCGGATAGAAAACCAAGGCAGCATGATCGCCGACGATATGAAAGCCAAGAAAAGAAGAAATGGGCGGCAGTCCTCGGCTAATCAAGTAAACAGCTTGGTCAAAAATCCCTAGATCCCAGCCGTTTGATTGAATGAGCGCATGTCGTAAACTGCTACAGGCAAATAGAATAATAGCGCTGATGCCCATCATCCAAGCCACTGGCTGAGACTGCAACCGTTGCCTCACCAAGTGGTAAATACCTTTGTCAAAAAGGCTCAAATCTTCTGGGGGAGATTTTTGCATAGCTTTAGTTGGTAAATGCTGCTTTGGTCGCTTAGCTCGATTTTTTCACACCATCTTAATATTTTTCCCAGATTCGCCTGGAAAAATAGCATACCCTGTCGATTGACCGAAACTAATGGGATTCAAGCCTCCCCTTTCAAGGGGAATCATCAAAAAATTTTTCCTGATTTCAAGCTGGGTCCTTTTAAGGCGGAGTCAATCCAAAATCCAAAATCCAAAATCCAAAATCGAAATGACCGTAAACATTTCCGTACATCCAGGTTCGGCTATCTCTCTTTTGTTATAGTACATTTGTACTAGTGATAGGGTATCCTGGAAGTAAGGAGCCGCAGCCGCAGACCAGCTAAATTACTGCTTGTGGTGAGAGGGAGGCTTTTATAGTCGCAATTTATAACGGCGCTATCACTCCGGCAAGTTTGCACAATACCTTTCTTTACTAGCAGCGCTCAGTCTTTCTAGGAGTGATGTTGAGCTATGAATTACTCTGTCCGCTTTTCAAGAGCTATAGCGGTGGGAAAAACATAGTCAATTTTCTGATATATCGGCGGCAAATTCCTGGCGTTTAGTTTAGTTCCAAGATTTCTCAAGTCTCGTCAATACAAAAATAGCGAGGGGGAGAAACTCTAATTTTTTACTTAAACACTGACAATACTATCTCTTTAAAGAGACACGGCTTGATTTACTAAAGCACGGTTTGTCTAACTTGATTGTACAAATTCATACATAAAAAGAGGTAAATAAAAAGCCTCATTTTTGGCACAGCTTGGTTACCAATTGTCTTGCTTAATGCTGATGTTTTTCAAAGGAGGAGAAGATGACACCACCAGACGTACAACCCAAGGAAGAAGAGAAGATAACACCACTAGATGTGCAACCCAAGCCATTAATGCAATGGCTCAAGCCACTGAAAGTGCCACGGCTCAAGCTGGAGCAACTATTGCTCAGTGGTGCGGCGTTAGCTGCTGTCGGCTTGCTACTAAGTCAGCCTGAGGTGGCACCGCCGGGTCCAGCACTCGATCCCAGCCAGTTCTGCCAGGAGATCGTGCAGCCGAAAGCCGCAGTGTCTCGCGAACAGTTAGCGCAACTTTTGACGGTGCCTGAGCGAGGCGATCGCACCAAGGTGCAGAGGATCGTCAAGGAACCCTACTGTCGGATGCCGTCTTTGAGCATCCGAGCTGGAACCATGACGGAACGTGACGCCTATCCTTTGGCGTCTGACTCGCAAACGTGGTTAGTCATTCTCTACGAAGGAAAGACTTATGTGGGATATGGATTTAAACGTGCTTAACACGGCACTGGGAGCGTTGGTGATGCTGCTGTGCGTCACTGGTTGCACCCCAAACCCAGTAGCAGAAGCACCCATAGACGTGAAGCTCTACCAAAACTGGGAGTTGCAACCGGGAGATACTGTAGCCGGCTATTCGGTGATGGGAGGTTTGGGCGATCTGTCGATCGCATTGAAGGGCAATAAAGTTTACGCTCCCTACGAGGGTCGGTTGCAGCCTAATAAACCAGGCTGTGTGATGTTCTCCAGCACAGACGTGCCAAATTATCTGTTGCGTCTGTGCGGGATGAAAAATCCCAACTTTGGGCTACGGAAAGCAGGCGAAGCGATGGGTACGGCTGACGCTTTACAGTTCGCCTTGCTCAATAAGCGACCTGATGGTCTGTGGGCCTTAGTTGAGCCTTCAAAGCAGATTCTGCAACAAATGTTGCAACTCCGTTAAACTGCTGCTTTTCGGTCGATAAGAGCAGTGGTGAGAGAATCTCGGTGAACACGGCTGTGCAGAAATGCAGTTGCCAAAAGCATCGAGGCAATCAGAGTAAAAGGCAAAGGCAAAAAGCAATTATCATTCTATTTTTTTGCAGCTTTTGCCTTTTATTTTTGTACGTTTTGCTTTCCAGTTCATTGGTGAAACCGCCATGAAACACCCTCTCAAAATCGCAATTAATTTTTTCGCAAGCTTGCTTGTCATGGTGTCAGGAACCATGCAAGTAGCTCAAGCGGATGAGGTGGGGCTGGATTTTTCGGTTCCGCAGGCTGATGTCAGGGCCGCTACTCCAATAGTAATAAGGGATGATGAAGCGGCAGCGACAGCATCACTTTCTAAGCGTTCAACTTTCATTACTGAACCATCGGTAGTTAGTGGGGCGAGTCAATCTTCCCCGTCCCTGATGGCGATGGCTAACAGTACGGATGCGATCGCTTTAGTGCGATCAGTAAAGGCTAGCGAGAATGCTGCCAAACTTATTGCGCTAGATTTCGGTGTACCGAATGCCACCTCCTCGGCAGCACCCGTTGCGGCTGGATTCTCTGCTCGAACTAAGCCAAGTAACCTTGAACCGACGCCACCACCCGTGAAAGCTAAGTTGCCACCACGTCCGTTGTCCTCATTCCGACCACCGTCAACCTCAGTAAGCAAAACTCCTGCCGCCAAACCACCGAGTGGTAAAACCAGAAGCAAGCAAGTGACGGCGCTGAGAAGGGCGATCGTTGGGCAAGAAAGTGACGGTAAATTCTGGCTGGTCAATCCTGACTCAGGAGCCTTAGGCTATGGACAGCTAATGGAATTTAACGTTGCACCTTGGACAAAAGCGGCTTTAGGTCGGGCGCTGACACCTGAAGAATTTTTGGCTAATCCTGAACTTCAAATTAAAACCATTGACCACAAGCTCAATGAGTATCTACAGCGTGAATTAGCCTACGCAGGTGGCAACAATGAAGAACTAGCAATCAGACGGGTTGCTTCTACATGGTATAGCGGCAATCCGAAGCTATGGAACGATACCCGTCCTCAGTACAGTAACGGACAGCGCTATCCCAGCATCGAAAGTTACACACACTCAGTTTGGAGGCGTTACCTGAGAGAAATCGGTTAGGGATTTAAAGATATTGTTGGCGAATTAATATGGGGTTAACTCCACACCTCAAGCAATTGTGTAGGGGCAAAGCATTCGGGTGATAAGGCTGGCAACGAAACCGAGAGTTTTATATCCGAATGCTTTGCCCTACCCCACAAATAACCTGTGTCTACTTAATCTCTGTACGAAGCGGTTTTTACTGTCACCCGCACACCAGGGCGAAGCATTCGGGAATAAATATCTCGTATTTCCCGATAGATTGTTGCCCAAATGCTTCGTCCCTACAAATGTTGGGGGTCACACCCGTCATCAATTTACCAACAAAATCTTGAACTCCCTGGCGGGTGAGCAGGCAGGTGCAAGAGTTTAGTTTAAGCAAATAGTAAGTGAATATTCGCTTTAAATCATTGGCTCAACAAACTGGATTACGCCCCATTGTCCATTTGTTAGCCACTGAGGGTCTTCATGGTTTAGGGTCTCCACTTGGTCTGACTGAAGGCCTGCTGCCAGTTCCGACTTGAGGGTGCGTAGAGCGACGAATGGTGCTGGGAAGTAGCAGACGATGTCTTGAAAAGAGGTGGTAAAGGGCCATTTGCGATCGCCTAAGCATCGGCGGTAATTAGCATCTCCTTTGGAGAGAATCAGACGGGATTGAGCTAGTTCAGTTCGCAACTCTTCAGGCATTTCCCAGAAAACCAAGGGTGCTGTCCAAAAGAGATCTTCACGGCATAACAAACGACCCTGAGCAATATGGTCTTGCAGGCGATGCGCTAGTGACCGAACTTCCCCATCTTCATCAGTAGCGAGAACCTCCAAAGTGTCGTGGACATCCCTAATCGTGGCATCAGATACAAAGGTGGGATGGGATTTTAGGTGCAGGTAAACTATTCCGGCAGCGTTACTCGCCAGCAGAAAGTCCGCCAAGCACAGATCGCATACGAGTTCAAATCCGGCATTGTCTACGATGAAGTCAATGCGTACCCCATCAAAGTTGGCAACTCGGTCAGCGATTAGCGATGTATCGTCTACTAAGATGTGGGTTTGTTTGAGGTGAATCTCCTGGCGACTTTCCTCAGACTCTTCTGCGTTGATAGGCCAAAGACTCAGATCAGCTCGGTTCCCCCACAGAGCAAAATAGAGGAGTGCAATCAAACTTGTCCGATCAAGCGTACTATCCCTGTGCGGCTGCGTATCGCTCCAGGCGTTGACTCGTGCGCTTAGTTCCTGGATAGAATCCATTGCAGTCTCTAAGCCTCTGCTCTTTTGGTACTCATATGGATCTACACTTTGAAACGAGCCTGGTAGAAAGTAATGCGTCGCCTCAACGATACGACGGTAGAAGTATACCTCTGCAAAGAGCCAAGGAATCTCTATCCAGCGCTTGCCCACGAAAGGCTTTAGATATCTAGACCATGTTGGTACATCTGGCCCCTCGTCGTTAAGTACTCGCACAATTCCATGAGGCAATTCCTGGATTAGTGTTTCTAGGTTCTCAACAATTGATGGGGGGAAGTCGTTTTCATCTATCACCCGCTGGACAATAGCTGGCATACGCTTGGTCAGTGTCAGGTGGGCAAAACTGCCTGCCTCAGACATCATCAGCGGTGGAGGGATAGGTATTCGAGGCTGCCGAAATTGAGATACGGTCAAATTTTCCTGTTCCACGACGGGCTTACAGTTGTGAGTGTCGAGTTTGATTTTATATGTCCCTAGATGAAGGTGAGATCATGTCAGAAGAACAACAAAATCAAAAAGAGCCAATATCGCGATTGTTGCCATTAGAGTGTGTTCTCCGCCCAGCTTGTGCTAGAGATATATGGCCAATTCGGAAATTAGTACTGAGTGCAAAACTCGATCCCACACAGTTACGCTGGTCACAGTTTTGGGTAATCGAATGTGAAAGGCGTCTGGTGGCTTGTGGTCAGTTACGCAGTTTTTCTGGGGCGCAAGAACTGGGTAGTTTAGTGGTTGCACCCGGTTGGCGAGGTCAGGGTTTGGGAAGCTATTTGGTGAAGCATCTGATTCAGGAGGCAACCCAGCCGCTTTATCTGGAATGTCTGGGTAGTAGGTTGGCACAGTTTTATACTCGCTTTGGTTTTGTGGCGATCGCTTGGCAACAGCTACCACAATCCCTCAAATGGAAGTTTGGCCTTTCTCAGCTGGCTTCCAAACTATCGCCCCTAATTTCGGTGACAATTATGCAGTATCAAGGTTCTGGTGAATGAATTGCAGTGCGTAGCTAATCGCGGCGTGATGGTGAAATGCGATCGCGTTTTCTCCTAACGCATCGCTTCCTACTCATCCTCATTTCAAGTCTCAACTGCCCCCAAAGTTTTCAACATCGCTTTCTGTGCTTCCGTCAAGCCTGTAACTCCCGTGATGTTCATACCTTCGTAGGGTCTAGCAGCTACCAGCGTCTTCAGGCACTCACCCGTCTTGACATTCCAAATCTTAACTGTCTCATCTTGGCTTCCACTAACCAGGGTTTGACCATCGGAACTGAAAGCAACCGACCACACCTTATCAGTATGCCCTCGCAAAATTTTCAGGCATTTCCCCGTGCGAAACTCCCACAGCTTCACGGTTGAGTCATCACTGCCACCTGCTAATATTTGACCGTTGGGACTGAAGGCAACAGACTCTCCCCATGAGGTTTGTCCTTGTAGAGTTTTCAGGCATTGCCCAGTGCGAATCTCCCATAACCTCACCGTTTGGTCAAGACTGCTACTAGCCAGGGTTTGACCGTCAGGACTAAAGGTAATGGACTCTACCCAATTGCTATGACCTTGTAGAGTTTTCAGGCATTGCCCAGTACTTACCTCCCACAGCCGTACCGTTTGGTCACGGCTGCCACTGGCGATTAGTTGACCATTGGGACTGAAGGTAACGAACCGTACCTCACTGTGATGACCTTGCAAAACATAGAGGCAATGACCTGTGATGACCTCCCACAGCCGCACTGTTTGGTCACCACTGCCACCTGCTAAGATTTGACCGTTAGGACTGAAGGCAACGGACTGTACCCAACTGCTATGACCCTGCAAAACATGGAGGCAATGACCCGTATTGACCTCCCACAGTCGCACTGTTTGGTCACCGCTGCTAGCTAAGGTTTGACCATTGGCACTGAAGGCAACGGACTGTACCCCACTGCTATGACCCTGTAGAGTTTTTAAGCATTGCCCGCTACTAACCTCCCACAACCTCACCATTTGATCGCCACTGCCACTAGCGACCAGTTGGTCATCACATCTGAAGGCAACCGACCGCATCCTATTGGTATGACCCTGCAAAATTCGGAGACAATGCCCAGTGCTGACCTCCCACAGTCTCACAGTTGAGTCATCACTGCTACTAGCCAGCAGTTGGCCATCAGGACTGAAGGCAACCGACCGCACCTTATTGGTATGACCCTGCAAAATTCGGAGACACTGCCCAGTGCTGACCTCCCACAGCTTCACCATTTGGTCATCACTGCCACTAACAAGCAGTTGACCATCGGGACTGAAGACAATTTTCCCTATCCCATTAGTATTTCCCTGTAAAGTTTTCAGGCATTGACCAGTGCTGACCTCCCACAGCCTTACCGTTTGGTCATCACTGCTACTAGCCAGCAGTTGACCATCGGGACTCAAAGCAACCGACCGCACCTCACTGTGATGACCTTGAAAAATTCGGAGACACTGCCCAGTGCCGACCTCCCACAGCTTCACCGTTTGGTCATCACTGCCACTAGCTAGCAGTTGACTATCGTGACTGAAAGCAACCGACCGCACCTTATTGGTATGCCCCTGCAAAATACGGACACACTGCCCAGTGCTAACATCCCACAGTCTCACCGTTTGGTCATCACTGCTACTAGCCAGCAGTTGACCATCGCGACTGAAAGCAACTAACGATACCCAATAGGTATGCCCCTGCAAAATACGGACACACTGTTGAGTGCTGACCTCCCACAGCTTTACAGTTGGGTCACTACTGCCACTGACGGCGAGTAGTTGACCATCGGGACTGAAAGCAACCGACGATACCCAATTGCTATGTCCCTGAAAGGTGAGAAGTTGCTGACCATCCACAACTTGCCAAATGCGAATCTGACCAACTACATCACTTGTGGCTAAAAGTTTCCCATCTGGGCTAAATTCCACAGCTGTAATTCTGTCGAAGGCTTGAGTAAAAACAGATTTAGCTAGGTCAGAGCCAGCGAAATTGACATTTTGCAAAGTCATGCCCTGTAAATAAGCTTGCCAAACTCTCAAATTGGCAAAATCCAAGCCACTTAAATCAGTCTTTAGGTAACAAAGCAGATTGAGAATATTTCCGCCTGCATACCCTGGTTTACGTGGAGATTCCTCTCGCAGTGTTGAGAGAATTTGTTGTAGGGGCGCAAGACCTTGTGCCCCTACGATAGCTGCAATTGGGTTGAGGATGAGGCGAACTTGAGCCTCTCTCAGGTAATCTTTTGCCGTCGCCTTAATCAGAGCATAACGGTTAAAAACTTCGATTCTTCCTGTTTGAATCTCTTCACAGACTTGTTCAATCAAGCGATCAGTCAGATACTCCATGACTACAGGTTGCAGCGTGAAAAGGGCGGCACTTTTTTCAATTGCCGTAGATGTAGCCTTCTCGATTAGCGATCGCCTCACCAAAGACTCCAGCGCTTCAATTAACTTCGGCGGCGATGCCAGTGAAACAATATCCTCTCGCAACTCTGGCAATGAAACAGGTTCACGATTAATTGCCAGCCAGTACATCACTTCCCGCTCCAAATCTGACAGGCGACTCAACTGCTGGTCTAGAAGGTCACGAACACGACCAAAAATTACAGAACCTTGAGCTAAAAATTCAGTAATACTGCCATCAAATACTTCTTTAATGGTTGTAGAAATAATCTTCAATGCTAAGGGATTACCTTTATAGAAGTCGATTAACCTTCCTTGTTCATCATCTGAACCAGAAAGACCTTTAGCATTAAAAATTTCTTCTCCCTCTACCGCTTTCAAACCCGACATTTGGAAAGAGCGAACGGCAAGTGTTTCTCCTTCCGCTGAGGCAATTTCTCCA
>DATNPI010000360.1:0-9965 GCA_036703325.1 Coleofasciculaceae cyanobacterium | reverse complement strand
TTTTTGGTCACTCAAGAGTTTTAAGCAAGCGATCAAACTCATCTTTAACGATGCGATAACATTCACAGGAAGCACTTTCCAGACCAATGCGATCGCGAATCATTATTTTGCCCCGACTGTAGCAGATTAACCCTGCCTTCTGAAGAATAGCAGCAACCACACTAACACTGGCACGGCGCACCCCGAGCATTTGAGCGAGGAATTCCTGGGTGAGATGAAACTCGTTTGAGTGCACCCGGTCTTGGCACAGCAGCAGCCAGCGGCAACATCGCTCTTCTACCGAGTGCAGGCGATTGCAGGCAACCGATTGCGAGATCAGGTTGATCAGTGCTTGAGTGTAGCGCAGCAGCAAGTTGTAAAGTGTGCTACCTGGGGTGACTAGGCGTTTGAACACATCCGCCCTCATCCGCACGGCATCACCAGCAACTTGTGACATAGCCTGACCAATCATTCTATCGGTTCCCAGCAATACGGGGATACCGGCCATTCCTTCATTGCCCACCGTAGCTGCTTCGACTGTCCCACCGTCTTCCGTGAGGTTGACCAGAGAAATGATGCCACTGTTGGGAAAATAGACGTACTCGATGGGTTCGTTCGGCGCGTAGATGATTTGCTTAGGAATCAGGGAGACGGCCTCCAAGTAAGGAAGGAGGCGATCGTATTCTTCTATGGGTAAGGCAGACAAAAGTTGGTTTTTGATCGGATTGGAGCGGGCTTCGGACATCGAGAGCAAAAACGCTGAGTTAGTCATGTCTACAGTATGACAACTAGCTTGATTGGCACAATTTACAGAGCTTCTAATGTAGAAATTATGCCAATGCTTTGTCTGTCCGTTACCGTACTGAGGGGAGATGGGGAGATGGGGAGATTAGCTAGAGAGCCATCTTAGATAGAACAGCAACTATCACCTCCTCACTCAAGCTCCCGTCACCTCACCCCCTCACCCACTCACTCCCTCTTCTTCGGCCAGGTCAGTAAACGAGCGTACTCCTGTGTGACGACCCTCTTAAAGCAGACAGCCAACGGCATTACTGAAGACTCCTGTCGGTGGATGGATTTTTCAAACAAGCGATCGGCGGTAACTTCAAATACATTAGTTAGCACGTTACAAAGTCTCGTTCCTGTACGAAATCGTACTGAATTGTTCTATCTCAATGGGGAGTATGGGGAGTTGAAGGACTCCGTTGAAACCGTGAAACTCTCTTGATTGCGCTTATCGCAGAGTGCCATTCAGCTTGTACTAAAGATTGTACGATCGCGGACAGACAAGCAATAGCCAAGACGATACCTTAGAAACAGTGCAACTCATGAAAAAGATTCTTACGATGCCTTAGGAATTATCCAAAAACAACTAGGCTAACGCCAGCTCTTGTGCCTAAGAGGCACCCCTTCGAATAGAGCTAACGCACTTTTGTGTAGGGTGAGCATTACCCACTCTACTGGTGATTTCTCAAAATGACGGAGTTATTTTCGTACAAGCCTTTACAGACCTTGCGGAGACAGTTTATGCAAACCTCGACAAACCAGGTAATTTCTCAGCGAACTCAGGTCTTGATTGACAAGCTGCTGTTAGGAAAACTTTCCTTGGCTGAGATTGCAAAGGTTACAGGTTTATCTGAACAATGGATACAGACCTATGTAAATGCCAAGTACGAGTTTTTTTCTTGATACGTGCTTTATATTACTATAAGAAGCGCGAACTGGATATAAGCTTCCATTATTACAAAGTTATATTTTCAAGTAGAAAACTCTTTCCAGCTACTTGTACAAGCTGGTAATTCTTGCTGATATTAGATCGATAACTGATAGAAAACTCACGCAAAATTGCATGAGTTTTCGGTGGTTTTTATCTTTATAGTTTCGTCAAAAAGAAATAGGTGATAGCTATCTTTAAATCTATAGCTACAGATAGATTTGGCTTCTAATGAGAATCGATAAACTGACTTGAGGTGCCATGATATCTGAATCTGAGAGTATGTTTGAAAAGCCCAATGCAGTAGAATTCAGGGTATTCCCGTTACCTCAAAAGCACTATGAAAGGCAAATTTGCCTTTCGCAAAGTTGACGAGCTATTGATACCCTGAAAAACCCTCAAGGGTACTTTTCAGACGCATTTTGAGAGTTTCCGAGCATTAAAAACAACAGCAATTATTATTCAGATTAAGCTTGGAAACGTTTCATTTTGTCAACTCATGAAAGCTGAACTGGTGCTCAACGAAAGTTGATTCTAACTAACCATCAATTTTTACTAGACTTTCATCTATGTATGTACCACTTTGGCCTGGTAGAGTCTACCCCTTAGGCTCGGACTGGGATGGCAAAGGCACAAACTTCGCTTTGTACTCAGAAAATGCCACAGGTGTCGAGCTTTGTTTATTTGATAAAGACGACAAGGAGACACGTCTGGAGTTGACTGAAGTCAGCAACTTCGTCTGGCACGGCTATCTGCCTGGGATCGGGCCGGGTCAACGTTATGGGTTCCGCGTACATGGACCGTGGGCACCTGAGGAAGGTCATCGCTTCAACCCCAACAAACTGCTGATTGACCCTTATGGCAAGGCAATTGATGGCGAAGTTGGCAATGGTCCGGAACTGTTTGCCTACTCGTGGGATTCACCTGAAGAAGATCTATCGTTTTCCGATCTAGATAGTGCCCATCTGGTTCCGAAGTCTGTTGTCATCGATGAATCCTTTGATTGGGGTACTGACCGACTGTTGCGAACCCCGTGGCACGAAACCGTCATTTATGAAACCCACGTCAAGGGTTTTACCAAGCTGCACCCAGATATCCCGGAACAATTGCGCGGGACTTATGCGGGAATGGCACACCCAGCCGCGATCGCACATCTCCAGAGACTAGGAATCACAGCCGTTGAGCTGATGCCCATTCATCACTACCTGTCCCAGCCGGGACATCTGGTTGACAAGGGGCTAAAGAATTACTGGGGTTACGATTCCATCAACTATTTGGCTCCTTTCTCCGGTTACAGTGCGAGCGGAACTCTCGGAGGGCAAGTCACTGAGTTCAAGCAACTGGTCAAGGCGTTGCACAGTGCTGGGATTGAGGTGATTCTGGATGTCGTCTACAACCACACGGGTGAAGGGAATCATAAGGGTCCGACTCTGTCTCTGCGAGGCATCGACAATAGCACTTACTACCGTCTGGTAGAAGACGATCCCCGTTACTACATGGATTATACAGGCTGCGGCAACTCCCTAAACGTGCGCCATGCCCAAGTCCTGAAGCTAATCATGGATAGTCTCCGCTATTGGGTGACGCATATGCATGTGGATGGCTTCCGCTTCGATTTAGCTTCGGCATTAGCGCGAGAGCTATATGAAGTGGATAGTCTGGCAGCGTTCTTTGACATCATTCACCAAGACCCGACCTTAGCAGGTGTGAAGCTGATTGCTGAACCTTGGGACATTGGAGAAGGTGGCTATCAAGTTGGGAACTTCCCGGTTCTCTGGTCGGAGTGGAATGGCAAGTATCGCGATACTGTGCGGGACTTCTGGCGCGGTGAGGAGAGTGGCTTAGGGGAATTTGCTTACCGTTTTACAGGCAGCCCCGACCTGTATTTTCAGACGAATGGACGGCGACCGAATGCAAGTATCAACTTCGTCACCGCTCATGATGGTTTCACCCTCAACGACCTAGTCAGCTACAACGAGAAGCACAACGAGGCGAACGGGGAAAACAGTCAGGACGGTGAAAGCCATAATCGCTCTTGGAATTGTGGGGCGGAAGGTGAAACCGATGACCCAGAAGTGCTGAGGTTGCGGGAGCAGCAGCGGCGGAACATGCTCGCCACCCTGATCCTGTCCCAAGGCATCCCGATGCTGCTGGGGGGAGATGAAATGGGGCGGACTCAAAAGGGTAACAATAATGGCTACTGCCAGGATTCGGAGATCTCCTGGTTCGATTGGGACTTGGTTGAGGGAAATGAGGAGCTGTTGGATTTTACCCGCGAACTCATCTACTTCCGCCGTCAGCATCCGGTATTTCGGCGGCGCAAATGGTTCCAAGGTCAATCGATTCACGGAAAGAGTATCAGTGATATTGCTTGGTTCAATCCCGATGGCAGCGATATGACTGATGAGGAGTGGGACGTTGGTTATGCCAAGTCGATTGCGGTGTTCTTGGATGGAGGTCAAATTCCCAGTCCGGGTCCCCAAGGTCAGCGTATCAGCGATGATAGCTTCCTCCTGTTCTTTAACGCCCACTATGAAATGATCGAGTTTGCCTTACCAGAGGGGCTATCGACGAAGCAGTGGTCTGTGGTGATTGACACCAAGGAGCCTCGCTTCATTCAAGAGGAGAAGCTTTACACAGGCTCTCAATCTGTGCCAGTGACAGGGCGATCGCTTGTTGTGCTACGCCGTATGGGATAAGCAGTCATTCCATCTGAAGCTGGCGCGACTGATGAGTGTCTCCCCGCGATCAAGGTCTTTGCCTTGAGCGTGGGGATTATAAATAGACCTCTTGCAAAAGTCGATTTTTGCCCCCCTACTCCCCCAATTCTGGGGGGAACCTAAATTTAAAGTCCCCCAATTTTGGGGAGCCAGTGGCGGGTACGCAGGGGTCTCCCCAAGTAGAGCAACTGGCGTGGATTTAGGGGGCATTCCAGGATTTATGCAAGAGGTCTAATATCTATGAAGCTTTTGTCTAATGTAGCTGCAAGTTGGCCTCATCAAGGCGATCGCATCCACGCTCAAGAGAGAAGTGCATTTATTTTTCACTCGATTTAGGTGAGACTTGGAGGTTTGAAATGAAAGTTGAAATGTTTGCCCAGCAAGTACAAGATATTCATGGGCGCTTAAGTGAGCTGTACCAAGGTGCGATCGCCTCGGTAGAGTCGCCACCCATTTCGCTGCTGCCACTAGCCTTCAAGGAACTCGGCACAGCTTCGGAAGCCCTACAGGTAGCCGCAGATCAACTGCTTCAGCAGACAGAGGAACTGGCAGCCATCCGAACGCAGATAGAAGCCCAACGCCAGCGCTACCAAGAGCTGTTCGAGTTCATGCCGAATGCTTACTTGGTAACCGATGCACAAGGGAAAATACTGGAAGCCAACCGTGCCGCTGCCATGCTACTCAAGGTTGAACCGTCGTTCTTGCGAGACAAACTGCTGGTTAGCTTCATTCCTCTACACGATCGTCCGGCGTTTCGTTCCCAACTAGCTCAATTGCACCCATCTAGCTGGTCGCACGAGTGGAAACTACGCTTGCAGCCCCGTAAGAGTGAGGTTTTTGACGCGACTGTGACTGTAGCCCCTGTGCGCGACTCCCAAGGCAGACTGGACACCTTACGCTGGATAGTGCGCGACATCAGTGTCTCCAAACAGACTCAATTCGCGATCGCGAGTGGACAGGACGACCCCAGCCAAGAGCGACCCAGGCATTTTTATTCTAAAGGAGAGATTATTCCCCTAGAACCCTCTAGCATTTGGCTAGTCCATCGAGGTCTGGTGAAGTTGATCACGATGAGTGAAACTGGCGATGAGGTAATGGTAGGGTTGGCAAGCTCTTCCATGATTTTTGGCTCTAGTATGACTGCTCTACCTACCTACCAAGCAACAGCGCTCTCAGACAATGTAGAGTTAGTGACCATTCCCCTATCCGAAATCGCGGCTTCCCCTTCCCTGACCCAGGATCTTTTGCCTCAAATGACTAAACGGTTACGGCAGACAGAATCCCTTTTAGCGATTTCTGGAAGGCGACATGTGAAAGACCGCTTGCGCCATCTCTTACTGTTTTTGAAACAGGAATTTGGTTACCCTGTAGCACAAGGCACTCGTTTGAGTATTCGCCTGACTCATCAGGATTTGGCTGATGCCTGCTGCACCACTAGAGTAACGATTACCCGACTACTAAGCCAATTGCAACAACAAGGGGCGATCGCATTTGACTCCAAGCACCTGATTATTCTCAACTAATTAGATGCCATGAGCGGGAGCCTACAAAAAAGATGAAAATCTCTTTTGTGCGCCTCTCCCCCTCATTTTCAGATCACTGTTGTGCTTTCTACTCGTTGGGTCGTTGAGTGGCAGCAGCATTCTCCGGAGCTTCATCAGGTCTGGTTGAAGTGCTAGCTTGAGTAACAATCTCAGGGGCATCTACTGGGGCATCATCCGCAGTATTGATTACACCCTCAGCGTTCGTATTGGGTTTTGTGGAAGTACCTTTATGGCTGGCGTGACCACTAGACATAACTATGTCCTCAATTGGGCTGACTGAATATACCTCAGCTTAAACTTCCCTCTGGTAAGGAATACCCTATCTTAAGGTGGAGTTTTAGGAGGCTGACTATAACAGGAGGAAGAATGAAGTATGCCCGCTAATTGGTCACTACAAAGTATGAAGTGTGAACCTCTTGCATAAATCCTGGAATGCCCCCTAAATCCCCCAATTCTGGGGGACTTGGAAATGTATTCTCCCCCCAAAATTGGGGGCTGGGGGGGCGAAAAACGACTTTTGCAAGAGGTCTTGTGTTACAGCTTTATGGAATTAGTATTAGTGATAGTCGGTTAAAATCGGCTAACACTCGTCAATTTCAGTTTGTTTTAACTGAGGTCTTGCACCATTCTCAGTAGCTAGTCACACTCGCCGTGGACTCAAGTCCACGGCTAATAGAGAAAGTCCATTTCAATGGACTAAAATTCTTGCTCCGTCAGCATTTAGTCCTCTTAAGAGGACTTGATCTATGAGCCAGGGACTTAAGTCTCTGGCGGGTGACTGGACAGGTGCAAGATTTCAGCCTTCAGCTAACTCTCGCTCTACCATTAGGTCAGTGGTGGAGTTGCGAACAAATGCTAACTTAAGGCTGAACTTCAGTTTATCCACCATTATCTTTTATCCCTTTTCCCAATGTCCGAGCCATTAATTGTCGTTGATGTGCAATCGGGTTTTATCAACGAATTTACTCACCACATCCCCCAACGAGTTGCCCGATTAATCCAGCGGGATGAGTATGCACCACTGCTTTTTACTCGGTTCGTCAACGCACCAGATGGGCCATACCAACGATTCCTCGACTGGCACAGCTGCGACAGTGAGCCAGAAACCAAAATTGTCCCAGAACTAGAACCTTGGGCAAAATCGGAAACAGTTTTTTCTAAGCTGGGACTGTGCGGGATACCGGACGAACTGGCTTCCTACCTTCGCGAACAGCGTTTTGAACGGATCTTCCTAGTTGGCATCGACACCGATATGTGCGTGTTGAAGCTGGCGATGGATTTTTTCGACATGGGCATTGAACCGATTGTACTGACTGACTGCTGCGCCAGTACGGCAGGCTTACAGGCGCACCTCGCAGGATTGGCGGTACTCAGTCGGAATATCGGTGCCAATCGTTTGCGTGACGCGGGTCTTTCCGATGGGTCGTTAGCTGCGCCAGTAAAGCAGGGCTAGAGAGCCAATTCAGGAGAATGGATTCGATTAGCTCAAAGCAGAATGCAGCTGCTCGTGTGCGCTTTCCAAGGCTTCTGCTAACTTACTAGAGTCGCGTCCACCAGCTTGAGCGAGGTTAGGGCGTCCACCACCTCCACCGCCGCAGAGTTTAGCGATCGCTCCAATAAACTTCCCGGCTTGCAAGCCCTTTCCGTTAACGCCCTTGCTAAAGGCCGCCACCAAACTCACTTTGTCTGCTTCGGGAACAGAAGCCAGCACCACAGCACCTTCTCCTAGTTTTTGCTGCAAACGCTCCGCTGCTGTTTTTAGGGCATCTGCGTCAACTTCTCCCAGGTTGGCAACGAGAATTTTGAACTCACCAACAGACTCAGCTTGCGCTAGGAGTTGGTCAGACTTAGCCAAGGCTAGTTCTTGCTTAAGTGCATCCAACTGTTTGGTGGTTGTCTTAAGTTCGTTCTGAAGATTGGTAATGCGGTCAGGCAGTTCTTCCGGTTTGACTTTAAAGCGATCGCTTAGTTCCCGAACAACTTTGTCCCGCACATTCAGATACTCCAGCACCGCTGGCCCTGCAACCGCTTCAATCCGCCGGATACCAGCAGCAACACCCGTTTCAGAAACGATTTTGAACACCCCAATCTCAGCCGTATTGCTGACATGAGTGCCGCCGCACAGTTCCATCGAGACGCCAGGGAAATCAATCACCCGCACCTCGTCGCCATACTTTTCACCGAACATAGCGATCGCACCCTTAGCCTTTGCCTGAGCGATCGGCATCACTTCGACTTCAGCCGTATGAGCCTCACCAATCCAGGTATTGACCTGCTCCTCAATTTGTTGTACTTCCTCCGGTGTCAAGGGACGAGGGCAGTGGAAGTCAAAGCGCAATCTGTCATAAGCCACCAGAGAGCCAGCTTGAGAGATGGAGGAGTCAACAATCTGTTTCAGTGCCGCTTGTAACAAATGAGTTGCCGTGTGGTTGGCTTGAACGCGACGACGGCAAGCACGGTCAATCTGAGCCGTTACCGTTGCCCCTAACTGCAACGTACCCCGCTCGATATGACCGAAATGGACAAAAAGATTGGCTTCTTTCTTAACGTCTTCGATGCGTACCAGGACATCTTCGCCGCTTAAATAGCCGCGATCGCCAATTTGTCCCCCAGATTCTGCATAAAACGGCGTCTGGTCGAGAACCACTCGCACCTCTGTACCCGCATCAGCTGACTCTACCGGCTGACCACCTGCAATGAGTGTAGTTACCTGAGCTGTAGTAGAAGGTAGAGTGTAGCCCAAAAACTCGGTAGCAGCAACGCCTGATGCTAATTCTGACTCTCCTCCAATGGCCATCAAGTCGATAGTTTCGTGAGCACCTTGGGAACGGCTGACTTGCTCTTCCATTGCCGCTTCAAAGCCTTCGATATCCACCGTTAGTCCGTGTTCTTCGGCAATCTCTTGGGTTAATTCCAGGGGGAAGCCGTAGGTGTCGTAGAGGGTAAAGGCATCGCGGCCGTCTATTTGAGTCTTTTGTTCTTGCTTTACCTGCTCAATAATTTCATCGAGGAGTTTTTCCCCGCGTTCCAAAGTCTTGAGGAAGCGGGATTCTTCCCGTTGCAGTTCGGCTTTAATTACATCTGCCCGTTCGCGGACATGGGGATACGCAGATTCGGAAAGAGCGATCGCACTTTCTGCCACTTGAGAGGTAAATTCACCTTGAATCCCAATCAAACGTCCGTGGCGCACCACGCGACGCAGCAATCGACGCAACACATAGCCTCGCCCTGTGTTTGACGCCGTAATTCCATCAGTAATCATATGGACAACTGCCCGGACGTGGTCGCCAATTACCTTAAGCGAGACTTTTGTCTTCTCATCGCTCTTGGCATAATCAATCCCAGCAATTTCCGCTGCCGTTTTAATAATCGGGAAAATTAAGTCAGTTTCGTAGTTATTGGGCACCTTTTGGAGGATTTGCGCCATCCGCTCCAGTCCCATGCCGGTGTCGATATTTTTACTTTTCAGCGGTGTCCGGTTGCCTTGAGCATCCTGGTTGTATTGCATGAACACCAGGTTGTAGAACTCGATGAACCGGCTATCATCTTCTAGGTCAATGTTGTCGTCACCGCGTTCTGGGTGAAAGTCGTAGTAGATTTCTGAGCAGGGACCACAAGGACCAGTAGGGCCAGATGTCCAGAAATTATCTTCTTCTCCCATCCGTTGGATGCGATGGGCAGGGATGCCGATTTGGTCGCGCCAGATGGCAAAGGCTTCGTCATCTTCCTCAAACACACTCACCACGAGACGTTCTGGGGGTAAGCCGAAGACTTCGGTTGACAGTTCCCATGCCCAAGCGATCGCTTGCTCTTTAAAGTAGTCCCCAAAGCTGAAGTTGCCCAGCATCTCAAAAAAGGTATGATGCCGTGCGGTGCGTCCGACGTTCTCAATGTCGTTGTTGCGGATGCACTTTTGAGAAGTGGTGGCACGCTTGAATTCTGACTGGCGCTGTCCTAAGAAAATCGGTTTGAAGGGCAACATCCCCGCGATCGTCAGCAGCACGGTTG
>DATNPI010000411.1:0-2370 GCA_036703325.1 Coleofasciculaceae cyanobacterium | reverse complement strand
GTATTGATTGCCTACCTGCATAGTCATTCTAGAGGCTTCAGTATTCATGCCCCATCCCTCTCTTTGGGTGAGAAACTTTCGTACTTCAGCCTTCAGTTGACTTCTCTTGACTTTATTGTACTAAACGGTTTAGTTTAAACTTAAAGAAACTAAACCGTTTAGTTTAGTGGCGATCCTTGGAACTGGGAGATCCAACATGACGCAAGAAGTGGCAGCAGGTAATCTATCCTCGAAACGTTTTCCTCGTCCGCTGATGGTTGTGGCGATCGCTGCCGCCCTAGCAACGGGTGGAGCGTCAGTCTACACGTTTTGGCGGATGCAGTCATCTCAATCGAGTCCTGCCCAACCTGTAGAAACCAGTGTGCCCAAAATTAAGACAGTGACAGCTTTGGGACGCGTCGAGCCAGATGGTGAGGTGATTGAACTCTCTGCGCCAACGTCCACTGACGGGAATCGAGTGGATGAACTGCTAGTGAAGGAGGGCGATCGCATTCGCAAAGGACAAGTGATTGCCGTACTTAACAGTCGCGATCGCCTTCAGGCAGCTGTGATCCAATCACAAGAACAGGTTCGAGTTGCCCAAGCCAAACTAACTCAGGTACGTGCCGGAGCAAAGACTGGCGAAATCCAGGCGCAGCGATCGGAGATTGCCCAACTCGAAGCTGAACGTGTTGGAGACTTGAACGCGCAAAGCGCTACCGTTGCCCGTCTAGAAGCCGAAGTTCAAAATGCACAAGTAGAGTATCAACGCTACGCATCGCTTTACCAGAATGGAGCGATTTCGGCATCCCAGCGCGATAGTAAGCAACTGGCATTTACAACGACCCAAAGGCAACTCCAGGAAGCTCAAGCTGCCCTTGATCGCACACGGAATTCTCGCCAACAGCAACTCAATGAAGCTCGCGCTACCCTGGATCAGATTGCCGAGGTGCGCCCAGTGGATGTGCAGGTTGCCCAAACAGAGGTTAGGCAAGCCCAGGCAGCCGTCGAGCAAGCCAAGGCAAACTTGGAGCAAGCCTACGTGCGATCGCCTCAGGATAGTCAAATCCTCAAAATCCATACCCGTCCCGGTGAACTGATTAGCAACAATGGGATAGCTGAAATCGGGCGAACTCAGCAGATGTTTGCCATTGCTGAGGTTTATGAGAGTGATATCAAGAACATCCGACCCGGTCAAACGGCACGGGTGAGCAGCGACTCCATCGACGGTGAACTTAGCGGTAGCGTCGAGCAGGTTGGCTACAAGGTGCTGCGACAGGACATTGTGAATACTGACCCATCCGCCAATATCGATGCGCGGATTGTGGAAGTCAAAATCCGTCTGGATGCAAACTCCAGCCGTAAGGCTGCCCGACTGACCAATCAGCAAGTCAAGGTGGTAATTAAACTATGATTGGCTTCATTCAACAACTCCAACGCCGAACACCTTTAGGATGGCTACAACTGAGTCATCAAAAAGGAAAACTGCTCGTAGCGAGTGCAGGTGTTGTCTTTGCAGATGTTTTGATGTTGATGCAGTTGGGGTTTCAGGGTGCGCTATTCAACAGTGCAGTTCTGATCCACAACAGCCTTCGTACTGATGTCGTTCTCATCAGCCCTCAAGCTCGCAATCTTACGAATATGTCGTCCATTCCACGACGCCGTTTGTATCAGGCAATGGATATTCCAGGCGTTCAGTCGGCGGAAGCACTCTACACGAACATGGTTACTTGGAAGCATCCCACCACCCGCCGCGAAACGAGTATGCTCATGTTGGGATTTGAGCCTGACAGGCCAATCTTTGAGCAAGCAGACATTAACCAACAGTTAGACCTGATCAAGCTTCCTGACACGGTTCTATTTGATGGCGCAACCCGTGGGGACTACAAAAGTGCGATCGCTCAAGTCGAACAACACCAATCACTCAAGACAGAAATTGAACGCCGTACCATCACTATTGCTGGTCTGATTCGCGTAGGGTCTTCCTTTGGTGCAGACGGCCATCTAATTACCAGCGACCAAAACTTTCTGCGACTATTTCCGCGCAGGCAAGCAACCAGCGTAAGTGTCGGCTTACTGCAACTGCAACCCGGAACTGACCCAGTGCAAACGGTAAAAGCTCTGAAAGCACACTTACCCAATGATGTTCTGGTTTTGACTCGGCAAGAATTTATCGATTTTGAAAGAAACTACTGGTCAACAAACACGCCAATTGGATTCATTTTTAGCCTCGGCGTGACAATGGGCTTCATTGTCGGTGTGATCATTGTCTACCAAGTTCTCTCAACAGATGTTAATGCTCACATGGGGGAATACGCCACCTTCAAGGCAATGGGCTACCGCAATCGCTACCTGCTCACTGTGGTATTTGAAGAAGCCGTCATCTTAGCA
>DATNPI010000396.1:0-4871 GCA_036703325.1 Coleofasciculaceae cyanobacterium | reverse complement strand
CGGATACTGTTGGCGAACGCTGACTGAAGTCACAAGTAGTCAATACCAATACGGCTCGGTTAAGGAGAAAGAAGGAAATTTGTTCGCTACCCACTAAGAACTTCTCAAAGCCACAATTGGATCGAGTCTGGCCGCTTGTCGCGCTGGAATCACACCAAAAATTAGACCGATACTACCAGAAACACCCACAGCAAGTGCGATCGCTTCAAGTGGAACACTGGGTTTTACGGGAGTCAGCACAGCCACGAGCATACCACTGCCGATGCCGACGCCGGTGCCTACCAAACCTCCAGCTACCGACAGAATCACCGCCTCGATCAAGAACTGAGAGAGAATGTCTTGCTGGGTGGCACCAAGAGCCTTTCGCAGCCCAATTTCCTGGGTACGCTCAGTCACCGAGACGAGCATGATGTTCATGATGCCAACGCCCCCTACTAACAGGGAAATACCCGCGATCGCTGCCAACGTCAGACTTAGAGTACCTGTGATTTGGCTAACGAGATTCTGGAAAGACTTATTGGCTACGACACTAAAGTCTTTCTTGCCATGCCGTTGTGTCAGCAAGTTAATTATCTGAAATGCTGCTGCTCGAATGCTCTGTTTATCCTGCGCCGAGACCTCAATGTAATCGACGGGAATGCCGTAGGGAGATTTGCGACCAGCTAGCTTTTCAGCCATTGTGGTAATTGGCACGTAAGCAATATCATCTTGACTTGGCCCTAGAAAGGCACCTTTGGCTTGCATCACTCCAATTACTTCAAAAGTAAGATTGTTGATCTGCACCTCTTTGCCGATGGGGTTATCACTGCCAAACAGCTTGCTTGCAACGTCTGAACCGAGAGCAACAACCTGGGCATTCTGCTGCTGTTCAAATTGGTCAAAAAAACGCCCCTTGGCAGCTTGTGCATTCCGTACATAGAGAGACCCTGGCGTCGTACCCGTGACGCTGGTCTGCGTCCTTCTGCTGCGGTAAGAGATCAATAGTGTAGAACTAATCAGGGGAGCCACTGCCTTTACTGACGGTGCTTGGGTGGCGATCGCTTCAGCATCTGAGAGTACTAGCGTCGGATTTTCAGCAATGAAGCCTTCAATTTCCTCACTATTTACAAATACAACCAGACGATTTTGCCCAAAAGACTCCAGCTTCTCTAGCGTATAGTTCTGCGCTCCTTGCCCAATCCCAATCATCGCGATCACGGAGGCGTTGCCGATAATCATACCCAACATGGTGAGGCTGCTACGTAGCTTGTTAGCAGTTATGGTCGTGACTGCCATCTTGACGCTTTCTATAATGTGCATCTCTATCGTCTTGCCTTTGTCAGGGTCTACTTATTTATTGCCATCCAGGAATGCGATCGCCTTTCTCCTGTCAGGTCAATCGACCTAGAAGCCTACTGTGTCCACGCCTGGGATGACTTGGCCTTCGGGAGGACTTAGCAGGATTCGTTCACCCTTGGAAACTCCCTGGAGAATCTGGATTTGATTGCCGCTGGTTGGGCCAACGGTAACAGGTCGGAATTGGGCTTGGCTCTTTTTATCAGGCACTAGGACGCCCGTTTGACCGTCTTTTTTAGTCACAATCGCTGCTTGGGGAACAACCAAAGCATTGGAGATGGGGTCGCCGAAGAATGCCAATTTCACATTCATGGCTGACTTGAGCTTGTCTTGACCCGTTTGTAAGGCTACTTTGACTCGAAAGGATGTAACGTTATTGTCCTGTACAGCTCTCGGGGCAATCAAGCGGACGCGACCCTTAAAGATGTCGTCAGAATAGGCATCAGCACGAATCTCTACACTTTGACCCTGTTTAATTTGCGCGATGCTGGCTTCTGGTACTTTTGCCTCTACTTCCAAGCCCTTGGAAAGTTCAACAATCGAAGCAGAGGTCGCACCGTCACTGGAAGAGGCGGAAGTCGTCGGCGTCACAAAGTCACCTTCTTGGGCAAATCGTCGCGTAATGGTGCCAGCGAAAGGAGCGCGGATTGAGGTATTTTTCAACTGGGTTTCATAGTATTGCAATTGGGCTGTCGCTTGGGCAACATTAGCTTCAGCTTGAGCGATTTCTTCTTTTCGCGTACCATTTCGGAGTTTTTCCAAGCTCTCCTTTTGTTCTTTTAAGCGAGCTACTGCTGCTTCAAGATTAGCCCTGACAGAGCGTTCTTGACTTAAAAACTCTCCTAACGCATTCTGAGAGATTGCTCCCTCTTTTGCCAGAAATTGGTTGCGCTTAAGTTCTTCTGCAGCACGATCCAACTTTGCCTGGATCTCAGCAACGTTTGCCTCAGCGGTAGCCACTCTGGCTTTCCCCTCGGAAATCTCTTCTGACCGTGTTCCAGCCCGCTTTAGGGCCAGGTCAGCCTGAGCCTTAGCCAGTGCTGCCTTGTATTGATTCACTTGGGCTTTAAATTGTTCGTCCTCCATGTGAGCCACTAATTGACCCTGCTCTACGCGATCGCCTTCATCCACATACAATTTTGCAATCCGACCTGCCTCTTTGGGACTAAGATTGATGTTTTGCACTGCTTGGACAACGCCATTAGCTTTAATCTGAATGGCTATGTCTCTAGATGTCACCTCTACTATCAGGTTGGTGATATCCGATTTGGAAGTAGTACTTCTGAATGCTAGGTAAGCCGTGATAGCAGCTCCCAACACTCCAGCGGCTACCAGTCCTATGAGCCAGGAAGTCGGCTTCTTATCTTTGCCAAACATCGGAAGTGCCTATGTTATGTGTACAGCTCTGTTGCAGAAACAAAGAGTTATGTCGGTTTGATTAGGAGGTTATTTAAACGAACTCGCTGTTTGCCTGAGCCAAGTTTCTCTCGATAGGCGCGTTTGCCATACAGAAAACTGGTATCAAACCTTACAAGTTATTGCAACAGAGCCGTTAACTTGACAGTACCGACCTGCGTGGTTTGTATCGTGGTCTTTAATTTATCCCTTCGGTACAGATGATTTTTGCTTAAGCTAATACTAATTTTTGTTGCGTATTTTACCACAGACGAAAAGAAATGTACTCTATTTTTAGGAAGATTAAGAACAGTTGCTCTAAACATCAAACAAAAAGATTTTGTGGAAACTATCTCTTTGCCAGATTGGGACTGCCGACCTACGCTTTTGCCCAATCGTGGGAAGGTTACAGTAAAGGGAAAATTTTTCTTTCTTGGAGAAGAAAAATTTTTCCTCAAGGGGGTGACCTATGGTACCTTCTCGCCCGGTACTCACGGTGCGCCTTTTCCAGAAAAACCTATGGTAGAGAAAGACTTTGCGCTGATGGCAGAGTTAGGGGCAAACTGTATACGCACCTATACCGTTCCACCCGATTGGCTTTTGGATCTAGCGGCAACCTACGGTCTGAGAATGCTCATTGGTATACCTTGGGCAGAGCATATTGCCTTCCTTGACTCCTCTTCTACTAGAGCAGAGATTCGTCAGGCAATTGCCAATGGGGTTACAGCCTGTCGAGAGCACCCCGGTGTCTTTGGCTATTTGGTTGGTAACGAAATTCCTTCGGATATTGTGCGGTGGCACGGTCCCAAGCAAGTCCGTACTTTTCTCAAGGAGTTAATGGGGGTGGTAAAAGACGGCGATCCAGAGGCGCTTGTTAGCTATGCCAATTATCCCTGTACTGAGTATCTAGATATTGACTTTACTGATTTCTTATCTTTTAACGTTTACTTACATCGGGAAAAGGATTTCCGCCGCTACCTCTCTCGACTTCATAACTTAGCTGAGGATAAACCCTTAGTGCTAAGTGAGTTTGGGGCTGACTCTATCCGTGAGGGAACCCAATCCCAAGCCGAAATTCTCGCTCAAAAATTGTCAACAAGTTTTGATATGGGAGCAGCGGGGACGATAGTCTTTTCTTGGACGGACGAGTGGTTTACCGGGGGGTTTGCTATTCAGGATTGGGCTTTTGGTCTGGTGGATGCAGAACGGAACAAAAAGCCTGCGTTCCATACAGTTCAGCACTATTACACGGCAGCTCTACCGCCAGCATTACCTGAGTATCCAAAAGTCTCGGTGGTTGTATGCGCGTACAATGCCGATCGCACTATCGACAGTTGCCTAGCTTCTCTCAAAGAACTCAACTATCCGAACTATGAAGTAATTGTAGTTAATGATGGTTCCATTGATAAGACTCTCGAAATTGCCAAATCTTATGACTATATCAAACTAATCAGTCAGGAAAATAAAGGACTCAGCGTGGCACGCAACGTCGGTCTTGCTGCGGCAACGGGTGAGATTATTGCATATACCGACTCAGACTGTGTTGCCGATCCAGACTGGCTTACTTATCTGGTTGCCAAGTTTCTGTCTTCAGGACTTTCGGCAGTGGGGGGGCCAAACTTCCCTCCCCCGGAGGACTCTCTTATCCCTTCCTGTGTAGCCGTATCTCCGGGTGGCCCGACTCATGTGCTTTTGAGCGATGAAGTCGCTGAACACATCCCTGGTTGTAACATGGCTTTTCGCCGTGAGGCATTAGAGGAAATTGGTGGCTTCGACCCGCTATTTCGCACGGCAGGTGATGATGTTGATGTTTGCTGGAGGTTGCAAGACAAAGGCTATACGATCGGGTTTAGTCCAGCGGCGGTAGTCTGGCACTTTCGGCGTAACACCGTCAGAGACTACCTCAAGCAGCAGCGCGGCTATGGTAAAGCAGAAGCTCTGGTATATTTCAAACACCCCTACCGCTTTAACCTGCTAGGGCAGTCCCGGTGGTTGGGGAGGATCTATGGCGACCTTTCCTCAAGTTTTCTCTCCCGTCAGCCAGTGATTTACTCTGGGGGGTTTGGTCGCGGGTTGTTTCAAACCCTGTATGAGCGTCCCGCCTCTCTTATCTCTTACCTCCCCCTGACACTGGAGTGGAA
>DATNPI010000381.1:0-2944 GCA_036703325.1 Coleofasciculaceae cyanobacterium | reverse complement strand
AAAGCAAGTACGCAAAATCGCTGTAGATGTGCTGCAAATTCTAGAGTTTCTGCATCAGCTAAATCCCACCGTGCTGCATCGCGACATTAAACCCAGCAATCTGATTTGGGGGGAGGATGAGCAGATTTATTTAGTAGATTTCGGGGCGGTGCAAGATCGGGCGCATCATGAGGGAGCGACCTTCACAGTAGTGGGAACCTATGGTTATGCACCGATGGAACAGTTTGGCGGTAGGGCGGTTCCCGCCTCTGACCTGTATGCCTTGGGGGCAACGTTAATTCATTTGCTCACAGGGACGGCACCTGCTGACCTACCATCTCGGAATTTGCGAATTAGCTTTGAAGACCGGGTGAATCTTAGTCCTAGCATGATCGGCTGGATAAAGACACTGCTAGAACCAGCTCTAGAGCAACGATTCAAGAGTGCATCTGAGGCGCTTTCAGCTCTAGAATCCGGCATGGTGCTCAACACGACTACGGATAGTCGAGAGGTTTCGGCGGAACGTCCCGACACGAAACCAGCCGTATTTGTTAATAATTCAGGTCATGGAAATTTATTCGATGACTCAATGGCCGTACCTGATGAAATCCAGGGCTGGAATTGGGGCGCTTTCTTAATGCCTTGGCTGTGGCCTTTCACCAATCACGTTTGGATTGGACTTTTAGCTTTCGTACCATCTGTCGGTTGGATAATGGCGATTGCCCTGGGTATTAAGGGCAATGAATGGGCTTGGAAGAGTAGAAAGTGGCGGAGTATTGAACAGTTCAAAGCGCATCAAAGAGGCTGGACAATTGCTGGACTTTTTATTGGAATACCGATGGCTTGGTTGTATATATGGGTAATCGCAACTACCTTGTAATTGTCCCTTGGTAGTAATTTAACTTTAGCTTAAATCGCAATTCATCCCACGTCTGACCCGTAAGGGCAGCGTGGGATGAATCGTGGGTCAACTCCGTACCTCCGTTGACCAAAAGATGTTGAACTGAGAACAGCCAAGTGTTATCATGCTTCAACAAGCGTGATAAAGGTCGAGTCATGTTGAGAGCAATCAAGGTCAGAGTTTACCCAACCGAATCGCAAAAGCAGCATCTAGCACAAGCTTTCGGTTGTGTTCGCTGGGTCTGGAACCAGTCTCTTGTCACCATGTCTCAAACTTACAGGGACATTGGCAAGGGAATATCTGCTCTCACCCTGAAAAAGCAACTTCCTGTATGGAAAAAAGAGTACGAATGGTTAAAGACCTGTTATTCACAATGTCTACAACAATCCGTACTAAATTTATCTCAAGCCTTTATTAACTTTTTTGACAGGAGAGCAGGATACCCAACCTTCAAAAATAGACACGGTAGACAGTCGCTTCAATATCCTCAAAACGTAAAAGTTTTGAGTAATAGCGAAATTAAGTTTCCTGGGTTGCTGGGAAGGGTGAAAGCCAAAATTCACAGAAATATTACAGGAGAACTTAAGACTGTCACTCTATCTCAAATGCCAGACGGTAGATACTATGCAACGCTTTTAATTGAAGATTCCCAGCTTCAACCCGACACTTCAAGCGACGGTAAAGCAATAGGAATAGACTTGGGATTGATAGATTTTGTTGTCACATCAGACGGTTCAAAATATCAAAACCCTAAGCACCTAAATAAAAACGAGAGAAACTTAAAGCGCAAGCAACGCCAGCTCTCTCGCAAAAAAGACAAGACTACAGGCAAGCGCCGTAAGGCAAAGCTTGCTGTAGCCAAAGTTCATTCAAAGATATCTCTATCCCGTGAAGATTTTCTCCACAAGCTATCCCGTAAGATAGTCAACGAGAACCAAGTGATTGTGGTGGAAAATCTGGCAGTGAAGAACATGGTCAAAAATCACAACCTAGCTAAAAGTATTTCCGATAGCGAAGCGTTAGCGAGTCTTCGAGCGTCTGCTGGCTGGGGAATGTTTTGTACCATGCTCAAGTACAAAGCTGTTTCAGTTGGAAAAGTTTATTTGGAAATTGATAGATTTTTCCCTTCAACACACCTTTGTTCAGAAACACTGCTATCAATCCCCAAGATGGATTTGTCGGTCAGAATGTTTGACTGTCCTCACTGTGGCAATCGCCATGATAGAGATATTAATGCAGCCATCAATATCAGAAATGAAGGCTTACGGATTTTGGCGTTGGGAACCAGCGCTTCTGCCCTTGGAGGGAGTGTAAGACCAAAGAAGTTTGGACGCAAGTCTACTACTGATGAGGCAACTCTCCGTGAATTGGGAAGCCTACGCTCACCCGATTAGGGGAGCGTAGGTAGTTCACTAAGACCCTACAACTATCTCATGTCAATTCTTAGCCGCTAGATTAGAGGGGTGAGGCACGAAGGAATCGAGGGTCAGATGCTGCAAGAGGAACAGGTCTTACACGTTCGCGAAGCAACTCCAGAGGAGTCTCGGTATCAACTCAAACAAAAACTGGGACGGAATGCAGGGCGTCAAACCTGGCTGGCAGAGGATTTGGCGACATCACCAAGACAACGGGTGATTGTCAAACTACTGGCTTTTGGTGGTGAGGTGCAGTGGGACGATTTGAAACTGTTTGAGCGAGAAGCGCAAATCCTGAAACAGCTGAATCATTCCCGGATTCCTAAGTATCGTGATTATTTTCACATCGATGAGCGATCGCTTTGGTTTGGCTTGGTACACGAGTATATCCCTGGCTCATCCTTGAGGGAACATCTCAATCAAGGTAGACGGTTCACCGAAGAGCAAGTTCGTAAAATCGCTGTAGAAGTTCTAAAAATTCTAGAGTTTCTGCATCAGCTGCATCCCGCCGTGCTGCATCGCGACATTAAACCCAGCAATCTGATTTGGGGGGAGGATGAGCAGATTTATTTAGTAGATTTTGGTGCGGTGCAAGATCGGGCGCATCATGAGGGAGCCACCTTCACAGTAGTGGGAACCTATGGTTATG
>DATNPI010000375.1:0-7079 GCA_036703325.1 Coleofasciculaceae cyanobacterium | reverse complement strand
AGTGTTCTCGCGCGATCGCTACAAACTTGAGCGCCGTGAACAGCATAGAGAATTTTGCTGCGATAACAGAGTAATCGGAGTAACCAAGGCTCGGCCTTTTGCGCCAAAGGTATAGTTTTCTCGGGATAAACATTAAACCATACCAGAATATGACATTGCTCTAAAGGACTTTGGATGCCCCCAGAAATTACCTCATATTCAAAAATAGGACTGCTAAACAGTTCACCCTCAGCTACACGAGAAAGACAAGGCAATTGTCCTCCAGTAGCAGACTCTAAAGATGGGTAATCTACACCTTGAAGCAAAGCTTCAACACACTCATCCGCTAAAGCTTTATAGTCACAGGGAATTTGTGTGGGTTCGGCAAAAAGCACTAAGGTTTGCCCCAGAAAAGCTTGGATTTGACGCGGCAGCAAGCACCCATTGGGATTCAGTTGGCTTAAATCCTTAACCTCTACAACGGTATCCGCGTTAGCATAATGCAACGTCAAATCTAGGGCATAAGTGTCGTGAAGCTGTACTGGATAAACTTCACCCGCTAGGTAAGGATGCTTTGAGCTAGAATCTGCCTGAAAGGAAAGATAACGCTGTGGCTGCAAAAGTTCTACATAGGTTTGCTGACTGGCGAGACTTGTGTCAGCATTCTTGAGCATTTCTGGCAAAGTTTCAAGCTGCGAAATTCCCAGTTCTTGTCCTAAACTAGCGCATTTGCGCCACAGCACATCACCTTCCTTCGCTGCTTCTTGGAACTCTTGAGTCATCTCATGCAGCAAATGAAAGGCAAATAAAGTTAGCTGGGGGCTTTGAAGTTTCTGAGTCAATTTTTTGGAGAGGTATTTGACTGGGATTCTGAGTTATTTGTTTGGGACGAATCTGAGTTAGTATCGGAAGATTCTGGAACTTTTCGCATCTTATTTTTTAGTGTTGTTACCAGCATTTCGTTTTGATCGCTGGGTTGCAACGGTTCAACTTTGCCTCCGAATGGTCTTACTTGTTCCGGCAAGGGTTGGGATTTAGTCTCAGGCAGTTGGCTATAGGCAGTAATCAGTTCCTCATCGATTTCAGGGTGGAAGTTGCACCAACGTGCGATCGCATCTGATACAGTCTCAATATCTTCACCGCAAGAATAGCTTAACTGGTTCAGGTCATCTCGGTGCTGATCGAACCGAGAAGCCTGGTTGTCCAAAAGAGAGCAGTTAAACTTTTCCTGCTTAGTGCCACTCCTATCTATGATGACTGGTGAGCAGGGTGGTGGCAGTGGTGAGAGAGGACGAATAAAATCTTTTGTGTGAACAGTAGCTACAAAAAATTGGACATCAGCAATCAATCTATAGACAGCTGATGCCCATTTAGCTTGGAGCCACTTTGCCAGTTCCGACTTGACTTTTGCTCAACCCCTGTACAGGGATTGAGCTAGTCCTCGTTTTCCTCTTTGCGGGAACGCTTCGCTTCAATTAGACACTAACAGCGCGCCTTCGAGCCATTGGAAATTGCCCGGAAGACGACCCTGGGCGATAAGGAGAATATTCCTCTCAAACCTCTTAGTAGGTTTGCATCTCCCGCCCGCCGCCTTCCATGTCGCGCTCTGTGTCTTCTTCGTCTTGGCCCTCATCCCTCGGAGGTCTGCTGTACCGACGATTTTTAGAGAAACGACCCGTATTTTTGCGTTTACGAAACTTACGGGCGTAAGCTTGGTTCCGCTGCGCCTTTTCCTTTTTTAGATTGCGGCGCTTTGCCATGTTTACCTCATTGATAACAAAAAAATATGCCTCACAAATCCTTGCAAAAGATTCAGCTTGGCTTGTCTATCTTACCAGTGTTCTGAGAAGGAGGTAGCTCTAAAGCCGACTTCCGATTCTCCACAGGCTAGTCTTAGCTAGTATCTGCCGCGACCGCCACTGCGTACTTCCCGGTTGTTTGTCTTAGGTTTAGCCTTATTGACACCTAGGGAGCGCCCTAACCATTCTGCACCATCTAGAGCCAAAATCGCTGCATCTTCTTCAGCCGATTCAAACATCTCTACAAATCTAAATCCCCGAACCTTGTCAGTTTCCCGGTCTATCGGGCATTGCGGCTCGTAAATAGTCATCCAAAATTATCCATCTCAACAGCGAGTTGAGATAAAAGTCGCTGGGAGATTCTCTTTTGTACGGGTGAAGCACTCATGCAGAAGAATAATGATTATTGTTAGATCTTCCACCACCAGTGTTTTACCCCTACGACCTCCAAGTGTAGCTGAGGCTTGTATGAATAAACCTCTCAGACGTTCAACGTTGAATCGCATCAAAAGCTGCTTTTTCAGTCACGGACGTTACCGAACTTGCATCCGTAAGGTCTATGATAACAGTCGGTAAGCAACCTATTCACGAGGCTTAGAGCGCCGTCTTAGTCAATGCGTCGAACATGGCAATTTGTACAAACAGTGTTAGGTATTATATTTCGCCATCCTGTCACTGGTACGAGCATCATCCCGATCTTACCGGATGGGCAAATTGTCCTAGTCCGGCGTCGCGATAATGGAATGTGGGCCCTGCCAGGAGGCATGGTGAACTGGGGTCAAGATATTACGACAACAGTGCAGCGGGAGTTGGCTGAAGAAACAGGACTGGAGTTGCTCAAGATTCGCCGATTAGTTGGGATCTACTCAGCACCCGATCGCGACCCCAGAATTCATTCTATTTGTGTCCTGGTAGAAGCTGAGGTTCAGGGAACAATGCAGATACAAGATACCTTGGAAATCAG
This sequence comes from Coleofasciculaceae cyanobacterium, assembly GCA_036703325.1. GTDB lineage: Bacteria > Cyanobacteriota > Cyanobacteriia > Cyanobacteriales > Coleofasciculaceae > DATNPI01. Next base: position 4,337 of record DATNPI010000375.1, on the reverse strand, counting down.
TGAAGTCCAAGCATTTGAGCGCTCAACTATTCCCACAGGCAACCTTAGCCATGACCATGACCAACAGTTGAAGGATTATTTCGATGGTAAGACAGTCCTCGCTTAAGCCCGACTGGGATCTACGGGCTTTCTACTTAAGCCTAAGCTACGTCTGTACCCCCATCTCAGGCCCTGCGCTAACATACTTCATCCTTTAGCCTCCAGTTGACCCCCTTTTTAGCGTTTGGCTTACTGGTTTATTAGATTTATCTCAATTCCCCGGATACCTCTGTAGCAATCCAATCTTGGCATCGGCAATCTAAAATAACTCAAATTCCCAGCTGTAGACATGGAGTCAATTCAAACTCGGCAAGCTAAAATCCAAAATCGGTTGACCAGTGTGACTCTCAAAACGGACCCTGCAATCAGGATGGATTTACCATTACGCAATTCTCGAATTAGGCTACCACTTGGGCAAATTTTCTGGCGTGAAGTTGGTCAAGGGCCGATTCTCGTATTTCTACATGGTTCTTGGGACGATGGCAGTCAATGGCTACCAGTCATTGAGCAGTTGAGTCAGGATTACCATTGCTTTGCCCTCGATTTACTAGGGTTTGGTGAGTCTGAGCAACCCAAACTCCACCACTCGATACAGTTACAAGTGGAGTGCTTGCTTGCCTACCTAGAGGCGCTGCACGTACCGCAGGTGTATTTGATTGGTCACTCCCTAGGTGGCTGGATTGCCGCTAGTTACGCCTTGAAATATTTGAATCAAGTTAGCGGTCTTGTATTAATAGCACCAGAAGGCGTTCAGGCAGAAGAACACCGGGCAAATTGGCAGTGGGCGAAGTGGTTGGTAGGGCGTCCGCCGCTAGCGTATACTGCTATGCGATCGCTCCTTCCTCTGGCAAGGCTCATCGGGCGTCACAAAAGCATTGAACAAGCCCTGCGGCAGCGGCAACAGCTGAAGAACTCACCCACCGCCTGCCAACTATTGTTCCAGCGTCGCTGGTCAGAAATTCAAGCGGAATTACTGCAAGAACAACTCGACTGGCTTACCGTTCCCACCATGATTCTGCAAGGTAAAAACGATACTCCTAATGCGATCGCACGCTCTCAAACCTATGCCGACAAAACCCCAGAAGCTCAACTACGGATGATTGACCACGGGGGAAATGATTTACCCGAAGCCTTACCAGATTTGGTGGCTAACTACATCCATGACTTTATTAAAAGGCTTGAAAGTTAGAAGGTTGAAGGTTCAAATCAGTCTCTTAACCGATAACCTGCAATCTAACTGACCGCATCCCCCAAAAGATTAAGTGAGAGTCAGCAATTATCTGACTCGCTGTTTCTGGAAACTGGTCTTGGAGATAGGTTAACAGCAAGACCGAGTCGCCGCCGGTTAGAGCAATCCGACTATCTGGAAACTGACACCGCCAATCTTCTATAAAGTCCTGTATACCTGCCAATACCGTGTAAATCACGCCACTCTCAAGAGCCGCCGGTGTCTGCATAGCCCAGCGCGGTGGTAACTGCGGTGGCAGTTGAGCCACTGGCAGGGCGGCTGTGCCTTGCGCCAGAGACTGTAACTGTAACCCTAGCCCCGGTAAAATTGCTCCCCCAATCAATCGCCGCTTGGCGTCAGCACCCGTAAACGTCAGTGCTGTACCCGCATCAATCACCAGCACAGGATAACCAAATGTCTCACCCGCACCCAACACAGCTAAGGCGCGATCGATGCCTAGGGTGGGATAAACTCCTAAAAGCGGTAGATGGGCTAGAGTGATGACGCGGGTAGCAAGGTAGGTTTGCCAGAGGGTTGTCTCAGCAGGTACGACCGAAGCGAGATAGAGCGGTAGCTGGCTAGGCGTATTCGACGAGTGCTGAGAAATCAACCGGGGCGGCAAAATTTCTGCTGGCATTCTGCCAGATGCCCAACCCTGGGTTAGTTGCTCAACTGCTGCCGCTGGTAGATGGGGAGTATCCCAGGCTTCTTGAAGCATTGCATCAATAAACCAAGCCCAGTGGAGCCGAGAATTGCCAATCATCAACGCTAGCCAGCTTTCGTTCATGACCGTGAGTTGTCTAAGTATTTTTACTCAGTTACTATACAAAGAGTGATAGTTTAGTGTACTCCCTCTCATGGGGTCTGCTTCCTAAGGGTAGAAATCATCAAGCCATAGACAAGGGTCTATCAGCCGACTCCAAAAAATTGATAGCTAAAAGCAAAAGAACTGATGCCCTTGAGTTTCACCCTTCTCAGCATCATTGTCATTGTTTTTTGAGCAAGCTTCACGAGCTAGCTGTGTAAAAATGAAGAAAAAATGAAGGCTTAAAAAAAATAGTCAAAGATAGTTGATTAAGGAGTCATTAAATGGTATTGCTAACTGACCGAAGCCAAAAGCGGTTAACGATCCAGACGGGTGAAATTGCACCGGATACGACGACAATTCGCTCTTTGGACTGGGATCGCGATCGCTTCGACATCGAATTTGGGCTACAAAATGGCACCACCTACAACTCATTTCTAATTCGGGGAGAGAAAACCGCTTTAGTCGATACCTCCCATGAAAAGTTTCGTCAGCTGTATTTAGACACACTTCAGGGACTGATTAATCCCACAGAAATCGATTACCTAATTATTAGCCACACCGAACCCGACCACAGCGGTTTGGTTAGAGATGTCCTCCAGCTAGCGCCTCAAGTGACGGTGGTAGGGGCAAAGGTGGCAATCCAGTTTCTCGAAGATTTAGTGCATCAGCCCTTTAAGCGACAAATTGTCAAAAATGGCGACAAGTTGGATTTAGGCAAAGGACACGTACTGGAATTTGTTAATGCGCCTAACCTACACTGGCCCGACACTATCTTCAGTTACGACGCTGGGACGCAGGTAATCTTCACTTGCGACGCCTTTGGGATGCACTACTGCTCCGACAGCACCTTTGATGAAGATTTGGGTACGATTGAAGCCGATTATCGATTTTATTACGACTGCCTGATGGCTCCGAATGCCCGTTCGGTCGTGTCTGCCCTCAAGCGGATGGATCAGTTGGGAGACGTGACGATGATCGCTAATGGTCATGGACCCTTGCTACGCCACAATGTAGACGAACTGGTAAGTCGCTACCGCAAATGGAGTCAAGCCCAGACAAAGGCAGAGGCATCGGTTGTTGTATTTTATGTCTCGGACTACGGGTATAGCGATCGCTTGAGCCAAGCCCTCGCTAGAGGCATTACCAAAACTGGCGTTGGCGTCGAGATGATGGATCTGAAGTCTGCTGACCCCCAAGAAGTACAGGAACTAGTCAACCGTGCAGCTGGGATTGTGATTGGGATACCCCCAGCATCAAGCGCAACAGCAGCAGCGGCTGTTGGTACGGTACTAGCTGCTGCCAAATCCAAGCAAGTTGTTGGAATTTTTGAGTCTTACGGCGGGGATGACGAACCCATTGACCCCCTCTTGAGGCAATTCAGAGATTTAGGTTTAAAAGAAGCATTTCCGGCGATTCGGGTTAAAGATACACCATTAGAATCAACGTACCAACTGTGTGAAGAAGCGGGCACAGATATGGGGCAATTGCTGACACGCGATCGCGAAATCAAGCAACGGAAATCCCTCGATAGTGACCTCGATAAAGCATTGGGACGGATTAGCGGTGGCTTGTACATTATCACTGCCAAAAGAGGTGATATCAAAAGCGCAATGCTGGCCTCTTGGGTATCTCAAGCCAGCTTCCAACCCCTGGGCTTAACAATTGCGGTTGCTAAAGACCGGGCGATTGAGTCCTTGATGCAAGTAGGCGATCGCTTTGTTCTCAACGTCCTGGAAGAAGGCAACTACCAAGGACTAATGAAGCACTTCCTCAAGCGATTCCCCCCTGGTGCTGACCGATTTGCTGGTGTAAAGACTCAACCCGCTGAAAACGGTTCCCCCATCCTGACGGATGCCCTTGCCTACATGGAGTGCCATGTTGCCACCCGTATGGAACTAAGTGACCATTGGATTGTTTACGCCACCGTTGATGCTGGTCGCGTTTCCAAACCAGAGGCTCTTACTGCTGTTCATCATCGCAAAGTGGGGAACTACTATTAGAGCGGTTATTAGGGTGGGCAATGCCCAGCCTACAGCTGCCTAAAGGACAGGTTAGACACCATGCGCTGTCGCTCACAAAAATGAAAATCTCTCCCCCCTAGGGCGTGTTTTCAAACCCTTTGATCCCCCCCAGCCCCCCTTAAAAAGGGGGGAGAATTCAGTCAAAGTCCCCCGGTTTAAGGGGGATTTAGGGGGATCTGTATCTGGCGGGGAAGGCGAGAAAACACGCCCTAGCCCCCAGCCCCTAGCCCCTAATTTTCAA
>DATNPI010000363.1:0-6159 GCA_036703325.1 Coleofasciculaceae cyanobacterium | reverse complement strand
AATGCCATCCACCGCCAAGTGATGAATCACGATGAGTAAGCGATTGGGCTGGTTATCTCCGAAGTTAAATAGAGCAACTCGTATCAGTGGCCCTTCTGTAAAATTCAGGCTTGCCTGTAATTCAGAAGTCGTCGATTCAAGAATGCTTTCTCGTTCTGCTACTGGAATACCTGATAAATCAATGAAGGAGAAAGGTACAGCTTCAACGGCATCCAGTCCAGCATTAACTTGCTGCCAACCGGATTGTGTGGAAGTAAACCGCAGGCGCAGCGCGTCATGATACTCCATCAATTTCTCCACCGCTTGTTTGAGGAGGTTAGGACTAATGGATTGTCGTACCTCTAGCAGCAAAGCTTGGTTCCAGTGGTGTACATCGCATAGCTTCTGCTCAAAGAACCAGTGTTGAATCGGAGTTAAGGGAATTGCACCGATTACAGGTTCCTGTTGCGCTTGAATCGTTGCAGGTGTTCTGGCTACTGCTGCCAATCCTGCTACCGTTGGGGACTCAAAAAGTTGCTTGGGAGTAAGCTGTAAACCCGCTTGGTTAGCTCTAGCAACAATCTGAATGCTAAGAATCGAATCTCCACCCAACTCAAAGAAGTTGTCATAGATGCTGACACGCTCAAGTCCCAGCACTTGCGCCCAAATTTTGGCAATGGTTTCCTCAATGGGGGTGCGGGGATCGACAAATCGCCCTTCCAACTCCGGTCTAATGCTATCAGGAGCGGGTAATGCTTGACGGTCTACCTTACCGTTGGGGGTAAGAGGCAGTGCCTTCAGTTGTACGAACACCGAGGGCACCATATACTCCGGCAATTTCTCCTTCAAGAAATCCCGAAGCTCACAAATTAGTGCTGACTCCTGACTTCCAACGATATAAGCTACTAAACGTTTGTTACCTAGTTCGTCTTCCCTTGCTAAGACAACCGTTTCCCGGATGGCAGGATGTTGGCTGAGTACTGACTCAATCTCTCCCAGTTCGATGCGGAAACCGCGAATCTTGACTTGGTGGTCAATTCGTCCCAAAAACTCAATATTGCCATCAGGGAGATAACGAGCCAAATCTCCTGTTTTGTAAACTCTTGTGGGTTGGGCATCCTGCCCGCCAAAATGCTCGATGGTAATAAACTTTTCAGTAGTGAGTTGCGGTTGGTTGAGGTAACCCCGCGCTACACTGTCCCCACCGATATGGAGTTCTCCAGCCACCCCGATGGGTACAGGTTGCAAGTAATGGTCGAGAATATAAACTTGGGTATTTGCGATCGCACGCCCTAAGGGTACTGTCTCAGATTTATCCCTCATCTGCTCATGGACGGGATAAGTCAAGACACCGACAGTTGTTTCGGTTGGCCCGTAGTGGTTGAGGATTTCGCAACTGGGTGCATACTGGCGAATTTTCTCAACTAACTGCCAACTGAGTGCTTCACCCCCCAAAATTAGATACTTTCTTGGCAAAATCTTCTCTGGGTGGGAAGCTGTCAACAGAGCGTTTAAGTGAGAAGGGACAATTTTAAGACAGTCAATGGAATGACTTTCGCAATACTCTACCAATGCCTCCGGACTGGTAGCCCGTTCCTGCAAGATGACGTGCAGACATCCACCCGTAGACAAAGCTGGAAAGATGACAGTGTTACCCAAATCTGCCGCAAAGGTGGAAACCGTTGCAAAGCTGGCTCCCTCCGGCAAGTCCAATCTTGTCAAAATGCCATGCAAGTAATTGAGCAGTTGCCGGTGCTCAACACCAACTCCTTTAGGTTTACCCGTTGAGCCTGAAGTATAAATTACATAAACCAAATTCTCAGGAGTGGCTTGACTGAGCGGATTTTCATCTGGCTGCCGAGCAATTACATTCCAATCGCTGTCCAGACAGATGAGCGGTGCTGTTTGTTCGGAGAACCGTTGAGCTAAGTGCTGTTGGGTCAAGATGACAGATGCCCCAGCATCTTGCACCATGAAGGTAAGACGCTCAGTTGGAACTAAAGGGTCTAAGGGAAGGTATGCTCCACCTGCTTTGAGAATCCCCAACAACCCGACGAGCATATCCAGGGAACGCTCTACGCACAGCGCCACCACAGTTTCAGCACTAACACCCAAGGTTCGCAGGTGATGGGCGAGTTGATTGGCACGGGTATTGAGTTGAGCGTAAGTCAGTTGTTGATTTTCAAAAACAACGGCAATGTTCTTAGGGGTTCGTGCTGCCTGTTGCTCGATTAATTGATGGATGCAAAGGTGTTTGGAATAATGGGTTTGGGTGTTGTTGAATTCGACGAGCAGTTGTTTGCGATCGCACTCACTCAAAATCTCCAACTCACCAATAGCAGCTTCAGGCTTTTCGATGACACTGGCTAACAAGGTTTGAAAGTATCTTGCCAAGCGTTCAACATCTTCTACCTGAAATAAGCTTGAATCGTAGTGAAGTTCTGTAACTAGAGTGTCGTCCCGCCGAATGCAGGTGAGTTTAACTTTAAATTTATCAATACAGACGTATTGCTTGTAAATGGAAAACGATACATCAGCTACAGAATATTGAGCAGGCTGTTCCCTAAATTCAAAACTATAGGGGAAGAATAAAGAACCTAAGTTTTGTTCAATCGCACCAACTTGTTCCCAAGTAAACGCTTCCTGCCATTTCCAGGCATCATTTATCGATTCATCAATTTGTTTTAATACGTCACTAAATTTAGTTGTATTTTCTAAATGACTATCAACAGGTAAATATTTAGCTAACAGCCCTAGCGCCGATTCCAGCTCTTCATAATTTCGCCCATCACAATACGTGCCAACAACCACATCTGGCTGTCCGGTAAGACGCCAGAGCAGAATAGTCCAGCACGCGTGAAGAAGCGCAGAAATTGAGATGGTGTACTTTTGAGTAATATCTTCCAGCTTGGCGACTGTCTTGGAGTCGAGTGCTAGGTTAATAAATTTAGGTGCAAATTCTGGTTCTAAAGTAGGCTGACTTTCATAAGGAAGCTGCAATTTTTCCAACTTGCCAATATTTTTATTCCGCCAATACTCTCTTCCAGGATCAGCCTCTTCTCCTTCAAACAACTCATTTTGCCATTCAGCAATATCTACATACTGTAATGGTTCATCTATTAGCTCCTGATTCTGCAACTCGGCTGCATAAGAATGGCTGATTTCACGCACAAGATTCTCGATACTTGCTGCATCCGAGTTCATGGCTGGTAAGCTAACCAGCAAGATATGCTGGTCGGAGCCAAGAATGACGAGAGAAATATCTAAAACAGAACCTTGCTCGAAGTCAACATCTAGCTGATTTTTAGCGTTGAATAGTGCCTCAATTTTAGATTGTTGTTCTTCAGGCGCTAGACCAGTCAGGTTATGGTAACGAAGGTTTGGTAAGCGATTAGCGGTGATAACTTGTAGTGGCAAATCCATCCCCGGTAACGCCTGAAAATTGGTACGGAGAATTTCGTATTTCTCAACAATCTTTTGTAGGGATAGTTCTAATTTTTGGGGATTGAGATTTCCCTTAATAAGGACAGCATATTGAACTCGATAAGGTTGACCATATCCACTTTGCTGTATTAGCCACAAACGCTTTTGCTGAGGGGAAAGTCGAAACCCCTCTATCGATAGCTCCTGCATAGTCTTAACTCCGTTCTTTTGAGCTGAATATCTTGGCTAACTTTCATCTTGTAGCTGAATTTGTATTTACCCCCCAACCCCCCTTAGTAAGGGGGGAGTAGAAGGAGAGACTTATATTCTTAGGAGAAGTAGTTTCTGGTGTCTGTTCCCCCCTTAACAAGGGGGGTTAAGGGGGTGGTGCAAGATTTGGGCTAACAAAAGGTTCTGCCATTCCTACGACAACTTTCCGTGAGCCGATAAAAGGCTTGCGTCCATGAGCAGCTAGCATATTGTCCAGCATCAAAACATCCCCTTCTTGCCAAGGGAAGATAACAGCTTCTTGGTGATATATCTCGCGAATTTCATCTAACACCCAGGTTTCAATCGGAGAGCCGTCACCGTAATAAGCAGTGCGGGGAAGTTCGTCTTCTTTAAAGGTTGAAAGTAGTGTTTGGCGAATTTCTGGTTCCAAACTGGATACGTGGAATAAATGAGCTTGGTTGAACCACACCATTTCCCCCGTATTAGGGTGTGCGGCAACAGCTTGGCAAACCTGCCGTGTTCTTAAATGATTGCTGTCTTTCCACTCAAAATTAATGCCAACTTTATGACAATAATCTTCTACATCTGATTTATTATTAGTCTGAAAAACATTTTCCCATGAAAGGTCCAGTTTGTCATCATAATTTCGCACATACATCACCTTTTTTTCGATAAACTTTTCCTTGATTTTGGAATTTATACGTTGAAAAACTTTTCGACTGTCTGCAATTGGTGTTTCTCCTCCCCGTTCAGCGGTTTTGATGCAGCAAAACCCAATCTTCATTGGCCAGCTCAGAGAGTATGACATCTCATTATGTAAGGGAATCGATTGAGCAGCAGGGTATTCAGTTGAAGTATAGATTTTGCCGCTTATCTGATGGCGCGGTGTTGAACGATAGGAATAGTCCAACAATGTACCAGAAATGGTTTGGATAAACTGCTCGAATAGGGCAATTTCTCTGATATCAAAGTTGCGGAACAAAATACCGCCATGTTGTAAAAGCCAAGTTGCGATCACATCTCGATTACTTGCTGCCCAAGCGACCAAGTTAATGCCTTCAACGGCAGGTTTAATTACCAAGGGCAGCGGCTGTTCTGGATTGAGAAACTCGACTGTAACTAGGTTGGATTCTGATACCTTGACGGCTTGGCGTCTAGTAGTTTTGAATTTCATGCTCTTAGGGGTCAGGAGTCAGGGTAATACTGTTTTTTCACTTTTGCCTTTTAACTTTTGACTTGCTTGCGACGGATGCTTCCAAGTTTTTGACGGCGTGCTGTTTTAAACTCTTCTTCTTGTGAAAGTTGTTGTTGCTTTTGGGCATTTTCTAAGGCTGCTAGTAGGGCACTGAGCTGAATGTCAGGTTGTTGGACAACTGTAGTGAGCAGCGTTTCATAGAGTCCTGCCATTCGAGCGATCGCAGACGTTTCAAACAAATCAGTTTTGTACTCAAAGAAACCCTGAAGTCCTTCGGGCGTCTCCGTTAAATCAAGCTTTAGATCGTGCCGAACTGCCCCAGTGTCAATCTGAGAGAAACTCAGCGTTAGACTTGGAAGCTCTACAGTAGGCATAGGAGCATTCTGGAGGACAAACCAGACTTGATACAGGGGAGTCTGACCCAAATTGCGATCGGGCTGTAGCTCTGCTACCAACTTCTCAAAGGGCAAATCTTGATGAGCGTAAGCTCCCAGCGTCACTTCCCGCACCCGTTTTAAAACATCCCGAAAACTAGGGTTGCCGGATAGGTTAGTCCGCAGAACGAGCGTATTAGCGAAGAATCCAATTAGCTCCTCAATTTCACTCCGATTTCGGTTGGCGATGGGCGAACCGACGACGATATCGTCTTGAGTGCTGTAGCGGTAGAGTAATGCCTTAAATGCCGCCAACAAGGTCATAAACAGCGTCATGCCTTCCTGTTGGCAGAGTGTTTTGAGTGCCTCTGTTAGAGTTGGGGAGAGGGTAAAGCATTGCTGTTTCCCAGTCGAGGTTTGGGTGGAGGAATGCTGGGTTGGTAATTTTAGTACAGGGGGAATTTTACCCAGTTGCTGCTTCCAGTAAGCTAGCTGAGTTTCTAACACGTCTCCCTGCAACCACTGTCGCTGCCAGATGGCAAAATCTGCATATTGAATTGGAAGTTCTGGCAGGGGAGAAGGTTGCCCTTGGGAAAAGGCATTATATAAGGTCGCAAGTTCTCGCACAAACACTCCCGCAGACCAGCCATCACAAACAATGTGGTGCGTACTCAACAGCAGCAAGTGTTCTCGTTCGCTGACGCCCAGCAGCATCCAGCGCAGCAACGGTGCTTGGGCTAAGTCGAAGAGTTGTTGACCCCACTCTCTTATCAACTGCTGGACTTTATGCGATCGCTCAGCCTCTGGCAACTCGCATAGATTCACCACTGGCAAACTCACAGATTGGAAGGGAGCGATCGCCTGAACAGGTTGCCCATCAACAACACTGAAGGTGGTGCGAAAGACTTCGTGACGACGCAAAATCTCGTTTAAGGCTTGCTCCAACGCCGCTATGTC
>DATNPI010000348.1:0-4609 GCA_036703325.1 Coleofasciculaceae cyanobacterium | reverse complement strand
TGGATATTCCTAAGCTGTCCAGTGGAAGCACCAAAACCAAAATTGAAAAACTCAGGTATACGACCTTGGACTTGTTCTAAGTTAAGGGAGCGAATGATATTTAAAAATCCTGTACCCTTGAAGTCAATGTCAACGGAAATTTTGTTATCTGGAGTCAGCGTAATCCTAACTCTGCGTTTAATCGCGTTGCTGCGAGTCTGTAAAGCCGGGAAGTCTAAGCCACCGTTAGCATTGATGATTGCTTGTTGAGCAGCTAAATTTGCATCACCTGTCCCAATTAGATACTGATAAGGTGGTGCTCCATCGGCCCGACCTCTTATAGATACGGTGTCTGGTATCCGTCCTGGACCACCACCACCTTTGCGATTGTCCGCAGGAGCGGAAAAGTTGCCATATTCATCAAATCCAACTCCCACATAACCTCCCTTAATTCCATCTATCGTCTCACCTGGGCAATTAGGTAGCGAATTGAAGCATGGAGCGTAGCCAAGAGAGCCACCAAAGGCACCAGCCTCTGTCGGTGGAGTCGCAGCATCAGTTAGGAAGAAACTAATGCCATCAGCTCCAGAACCGTTGTATGTAAAAAAATCGAAGGTGATAATCAGACCATTTCTTGAGGGAAGAGGATTTTGAGGATCGTTGTAGAGTACAAAAGATTCCTGATCTACGACGCTTGGAGTCAGCCTTAGTACCCCTTGACCGGGGGGATCTAGTGAAGCTGGTGGGTTGGCACCTGTTGTGCTGTCACGGCAGCGAGGAATGCCTTGTCCATTACCAAATTGAGGTGGTGCTGGTCCAGTTAAGGGTGCTGCCGTCAAGCAGGGTGGATCGGATATCCTACGCTCACCAATACCAAAGATCCAATTCCGAGGGTTCTTGACAGCCGGACCTGTGAAGGTTTCATCCAACAAAATTCTCTGAGCAGCTACCGGTGAACTAGTGGCTGCCAAGAGCAAGAGTGTGCTGCCAGTGAGCCAGCTAAACTGCGGGTAAGGCTTAGGGCTAGGTTTACTTGGCTTACCCGTCACTGGTGTTCTTGGGAATAATGCCAAACCCGCCCATATCTTAGTAAAGGTTGACCAGCACAAGCTAATCGCTTGCTTATTAAGAATTGGGAACATGGTACTAAAATGATTAAGGAATGAGTTCTCAAGAAACCCACTCGGGTCTAGAGGGTTAGGATGGTATTTCTTTCATCCATCACGGGCGCGTTAGCCTTGCGAGGCGTTAACTCTTCGCGTTCGCTAGGCACTCTGAAGAAACACTTTGTGTTCCTTTCATCCATAACGAGCGATCGCAACGCTCGTTAGCCGCTCTTAAGAAACCTCTAGAATCCTTGCTAGATATGAGGCTTGACTAGATCAGTTAAGGTTTATTTTGGCGGTGTAAAAACTGATCTTGACAATCGAGGCGAAAACCCCGCACTTTGCAAGTTTTAGACCAATTTTGTTTGATAATTTTTACCGTGTAGGAATCTGGAATTATTGCAGAGCAATAATTCCAGACTTTCCAAGCTAAAGCTTGTCCAATGCGAAGCTAATCGGCTGTAGATTTAGTTGGCACCCTGCCAACTCATTTTTTGTCAACTGTTAATTGTTGGATATTAGACCACTTGCATAAATCCTGGAATGCCCCCTAAATCCCCCAAAATTGGGGGACTTTGTAATTCAGGTTCCCCCCAGAATTGGGGGGTTAGGGGGCGAAAATCGACTTTTGCAAGAGGTCTATTAAAGCAAGCGATCGCTTTCTGTTATTGGTTGTTATACCAATTTCATAAAATAATGCAACACTTGGAAGATCCCCCTAAATCTCCTCACTCTCATCTCCGGCTTAAAAAGGCGGAATTTGAATCCTCAAGATTTTCCCCCTTTAAAAGGGGGGCTAGGGGGGAGCTCATCTATAGCATCATTAAAGGAAATTGGTATTAGTTGTTTGTAATCTCTAGAAGAGTTGGTCTGAAAAGGTCTTAAGCTTTATACAAATAACAAGTAACAAACAACGATCAACAAAATATGCCAATTAAATGCCTAAAAGTTTAGGGAAAATTTAGTCAATTTTGACGCGGAAGCGTACAAATCCTACATTGTTTGGGGCTGTGTTCGGCACCTCTCCCAACTGCAACAGTACCGAACCATTTTGGTTGTTGCTGTTAGGACAGGGAGGAGCGGTTACAGGAGCCAACGGCGAGGCAAATGATCCTTTGTCTGTATCTAACACATTGGTTTGAGAAGTTTGTGTTCCTCCTTGATTTAATAAAATCCCACTGCCTGTCCCGAAACTATTAGGGATAAACGTTGTTTGAGCGGGAATAGGGTCACAAATCTGGACATTTCGTGCGTTTTCCGTACCATCCGAGATGAAATAGACGGTGTACTCGACTTCATCTCCACTAGTCAAAGGTGCCTGTGGATCTAGTTGGGTAAGCCCTACAGGTTGTAAGGTGGCAGGCCAGATGCCTGGATCGTCATTAGGATCTGCTGGCTCATTAATCAGGTTACTGTAGGGAGTCGTATTGACTTGCGTTATCCGCTTCACCAGACGTAGACGTGGTTCTCCGGGAGCAGCCGGGATAATGGGGACAATCGTGGGACCAGGAGGGGGAATAGGATCGCCAGGATCAGGTGCAGGTGTTGGCGCTGTGAAGCGGGGTGGGTTCTCTTGATCACTCTGGACACTACCTTGGTTTTCGATCCGGGTAGTACCTGGTGGCAGTGGCGAAGTAATTCTTACCTGGAAGCGGACTGTCGCTATCTCTGCTGGACCTGGCTTAACTGTCCCATTTGCCAATGGTTCGCTTGGGCTGTTGACGAGTTGACCATTGGCAATGGGGGTAGTTCCAGCTTCATCAGCTAGGGGTGTGCCATTTAAAGTGGTACTGTTTGGCACGTAAGTGGTATTCGCTGGGACCTCGTCTGTGAGGACTGTATTGGTCGATGGGGCATTGCCTCTATTCTCAATAGGAATTATGTAGGTAATGACCTCACCCGGATCGCCTAGACCATTACCGTTGACATCTTCGAGTTGAGCCGTCTTGATGGCACTTAGAAGAGGGGCCGCGGTTACGGGTATGACGACGGTGTCGGTGTTATTAGCTGGGTTAGTGTCCCCTGGCGTTGAAACATCAGCCGTGTTCCTCGCCCTGGTGCCTGCCGCAGCTGTTGGTAAAACTGTGATTGTAATCGGTGGGGCAGCAGCTCCCGACCTTAAGGGTAGTGCGGCATCAGCGTAATTGCAGGTGACTTGTGAACCCTGTGCAGAACAGCTCCAATTTCTTCCTGTCGCTGAGATGAATCTAAAGCCTGGAGGCAGAGTGTCGGTGACAGTAATTCGACCCGTGGTAGGACCACCTGAGCGAGAATTTCGTACCCTTAGGGTATACGAGGCTTGCTTCCCTACAGAGAAACTCTCCGGGCCAGTTTTAGTGATTCTTAGGTCAGGTGCAATACTGGTAATCAGGAGGTTGCGAATTTCATGAATATTTCTGCTACTTCCAGTCGAAGAGGCAAAACCAAACTTGAAAGTTCTAGGTAAAGTACCCTGTCCTGGCGCAGCGTTCAAGTCGTATGGGGCAATGACATTGACAAATCCTCCTCCAAAGTCAATATCCACAGAGATTTGGTTTTCTGGAGTTAGCGTGATTCTAGCTGTTCTGCGTGCTGCATTTCGCACCGTTGCACCGGGGTTGTCTATGCTACCGGGCAAAGGAGTTGCCCCAGCATCTCCGGTACCTATTAGGTAGCGGTAACCTGTAGCAAAGGGACCACTTCTGCCTCTAATCGCCACTGAATCTGGTCTCTGTCCTGGACCAAGATAACGACCTTCCTCGGGGTTGGAAAAGTTACCAAATTCATCCAATCCAATCCCTACATAACCCCCTGCTATCCCAGGTACATCTAGAGGTCGCTCAGGAGGCTCGGCAGTTCGTTGAGCATAGCCAAGGGAGCCACCGAAACCGCCGGCTCTTCTAGGTGAAACCGCTCCATCAATCAGAAAGAAACTAATGCCATCGGCTCCATCGCCGTTGTAGGTGAAAAAATCAAAGGTGACAACCAGTCCCTGATCTGAAGGAATGGGGTTATCGACAAGTACAAAAGACGCCTGATTGTTTTTGCTCGGCGTGAGCCGGAGCGTTCCGGCACCCTCTGGATCAGGCTGCGGCAAATTAGTAGTAGTAGTGATGCAACCAGGAATTCCCTGTCGTGTCCCCTGGGGTGGTGGAGCCGCTTGAAGGGGGGCTGCTGTCAAGCAGGGTGGGTCTGCACCATTAACGCCAACACCATAGATAAAACCACCAGGTTCCGTGACTTCCCGATTGGTGAAGGTTTCTTGGAACAAAGTCGTCTGAGCAGCTACAGGTGAACTACTAGCCGCCAAGAGCAAAAGTGCGCTACCAGTTAGCCAGCCAAAACGCTGGGGAGAAATGCTTCTGCGGAATGGCTGTGTACTCACAAGTGACCAGCATAACCTTACCGCTTGCTTATTGAGACTTAGGGACATGGAACTAAAGGGATTGAAGGATGAGTAGAGCACAGAGACAGCAGGTCTGTAATCCAGAGGAGAGGGAAGGCTTGGGTACTACCTTGTACGTCCTGTGGATTCTGGTTGCAAA
>DATNPI010000344.1:0-13919 GCA_036703325.1 Coleofasciculaceae cyanobacterium | reverse complement strand
GGAAATCACCCATTACTGCTGACCTGATTGTCGCAGGCACAATTGGGCTAGGGCAGATTGCCCTCGATCGCAACGATGTCTACTGGATTGAGGGGCGACCTGCGGAAGCGGGCCGGAATGTGATCGTGCGCCGGACACCCGATGGCAAGACGGCTGATGTAACGCCATCTCCCTTCAATGTTCGTACCCGTGTTCATGAATATGGTGGCGGTGCTTTCACTGTTAAAGATGGCACAATTTACTTTTCCAACTTTGCCGACCAACGCCTGTACAAGCAAACTCCTGATACCGAACCCCAAGCACTAACTCCAGTAGGCGATCGACGTTATGCAGATGCGGTGATTGACTTGCAGCGGGGGCGCATCATCTGTGTGTTGGAAGACCACACTGGCGGTGGTCATGAACCAGTCAATAGCTTGGTCAGCATTAGTTTGGAGAATGGCGAAGACATCCAAGTGCTAGCTTCTGGCAGTGACTTTTACTCCTCGCCGCGCATTAGTCCGGATAGCTCTCAACTAGCATGGCTCACTTGGAATCATCCCAATATGCCTTGGGATGGCACCCAATTATGGGTTGCCCAAATCAAAGCAGATGGCTCTTTGGGTGAAGCTGAGTGCGTCGCTGGTGGGGTTGATGAATCGATCTTTCAGCCAGAGTGGTCACCAGATGGCGTATTGTACTTTGTTTCTGACCGCACTAACTGGTGGAATATCTACCGCTGGTATCCCCCCCAACCTCCCCTTAGTAAGGGGGGGCTAGAGGAGGTTGCTCAACCCCCCCTTAGTAAGGGGGGGCTAGGGGGGGTCGAGCCGTTGTGTGAAATGGCAGCTGAGTTTGGGCTTCCTCAGTGGGTTTTTGGGATGTCCACTTATGCTTTTGAGTCAGCCGATCGCATCATCTGTACTTACACTCAGGAAGGCAGTTGGCATCTGGCGAGTCTCGATCTCCAGACAAAACAGCTAGAGGTAATTGAGACGCCTTACACAGATATTTCCTCGCTTCAGGCAACAAGTGGTCGAGTGGTGTTCATGGCTGGTTCAGCGACAGAACCGACGGCACTTGTTCAGATGGACTTGGCAACTCGACAGATAGAGGTGCTACGTCGGTCGAGTGAACTGGAGATTGATACTGGATATCTATCGACGCCACAAGCGATCGCCTTTCCCACAGAAAATGGACTGACTGCCTACGCCATCTTCTACCCACCCCAAAATAAAGACTACACTGCATCCCCTGAGCAGAAACCGCCACTTATCGTTAAAAGTCACGGTGGGCCAACAGCATCAGCTTCCAGTACCTTTAACTTAAAAATTCAATACTGGACAAGTCGCGGCTTTGCCTTCGTTGATGTTAATTATGGTGGTAGCACCGGCTACGGACGGGAATATCGTCAACGGCTCAAAGATCAGTGGGGTATTGTTGATGTTGACGACTGCGCCAATGCCGCTAAGTACCTTGCTCAACAAGGAATAGTGGATGGTGAGCGATTAGCGATCGCAGGTGGCAGTGCTGGTGGCTACACAACTCTTTGCGCCTTAACCTTCCGCGATGTGTTTAAGGCAGGTGCCAGTTACTACGGTGTCAGTGATTTGGAAGCATTGGCGACGGATACCCACAAATTTGAAGCGCGCTACCTCGACGGCTTGATTGGCCCTTACCCGGAGCGCAAGGATTTATATGAAAAGCGATCGCCAATCCACTTTACAGACAAACTCTCCTGCCCAGTAATTTTCTTCCAAGGCCTTGAAGACAAGATTGTACCGCCCAACCAAGCGGAGATTATGGTCGAAGCCTTGAAAGCCAAGGGGTTACCAGTGGCGTATGTGGCGTATGAAGGAGAGCAGCACGGTTTCCGTCGTGCGGAGAATATCAAACGTACTCTCGATGGTGAGTTTTACTTCTACTCCCGTGTCTTCGGCTTTGAGCCAGCTGATGCAGTGGAACCAGTGGCAATCGACAATCTTTGAAATTGCTACTCTAAAGACATACAAGAATGCGCCGCTTCACACATAGAGCAATGAGTACCCAGGAAACAAAATCGCTCGCCCGTCAGGAAACAAAAGCGCTCGCCCGTGAATTGAAAACCCAGGCAACAGTCTTAGGTGGATTGGTTAGCCTTATGTGGGTTGTACAGTTTGCGAATCTGTTCTTTTTCAGACAGGCACTAAACCTCTACGGTATCCTTCCACGGAACATCATCGGGCTTCGTGGCATCCTGTTTGCCCCCTTTCTTCACGGCGGCTTGGGTCACTTGATTGCTAACACCATACCCTTCTTCATTCTGGGGTGGTTTGTCATGTTGCAAGAAACCAGCGACTTTTTTGTGGTTACTGCCATAACAATGCTTGTTAGTGGGCTGGGTGTCTGGCTATTTGGTTCAGCTGGTTTACACGTTGGCGCGAGTGGCCTCATCTTCGGCTACCTGGGTTTTCTGCTTCTACGTGGCTACTTTGAACGCAACTTTCCCTCAATTTTGCTCTCCATCATCGTCGGTGTCCTCTACGGTGGTGCGATTTGGGGCGTCTTGCCAACACAGCCAGGAGTATCTTGGGAGGGACACCTATTTGGCTTTATCGGCGGTATATTAGCCGCACGCCTCCTGGCACGACGAAAGAAAATGAAACAGTAATCGCTCTTCTAAAGCTTGTTAAAGAATGCAGAGAAAGCAGAAATTTCCTTACCTTGTTGGTTCTAAATGGACAGCCCAGCAGAAAACTTGGGGTTGGCGACACTTCGAGGTGGTCAACCGCAAGAATGAGGGTAAGTGGGTTTTTGCGGAAATGGTTGCTTCCTGTGACCCCAATGTCCGTTTTTGGCTCAACGCTAATCAGTTTAAAGACCGTTCTCTATGGCAAGCTGGCTGGCAATCTGTAGGAGAAATGGAGGAGATGGAGGAGGACGTTCTTTAAGCGACTTTGCTGAATTAGGGGGCGATCGGCTTTTCTAGTACTTTGATGTGCTGATGCGATCGCCAATTTCTGTGTAAGGACTCCTTCTTGGTTTACGGGTGTTTGAACTCAATGATAATTGCCTCGCCTTCGCCGCGCTTATCGAGTTTCTGTGCAACGCTGTTGATATAATTCTCAGACAGCAAGAAGCGCGTAAGTCTTTGCGGCAGAAACCAACGATGACGCAGCATCGCTTTCAACGAATTGCCCACTGCCATTGGTAGAGAGTAAGTGTATTGTTGTTGGACAGCTAGACCAGCAAGTTTCCCAGCATGAGCTAGAGTTTTCGGAGAGAACAGCATCAGATGGTAAGGTAAATCGGTGCTATGCCAACGCCAACCGAGCTTTCGTGCAAACTCACAATCGGCGTTTGGTATAGTAATCCAGATGAAACCATCAGGTGCAAGCAATTGTCTCATTGCGTCCATTGTTTGAACAGGAAAAGGCACCGCATCCATAACATGAGCGCAGGTGATGATGTCAAACTTCTTCTCAGTGCCTTCCTGCTCAATGAATTGCTCCAATGTGCCGGTAAAGATATCAAGGCCACAAGCACGAGCACGAGCTGAACCAAACTCGCTGGGTTCAACACCTTTAACCTCAGCGCCTAGCCGTTTAGCAACTCGAAGAAACAAACCTTCCCCGCAGCCAACGTCCAACAAGCGCTTGCCATCGGGGAGAGGGATGTGCTGCAACTTACCACGCTTTTTGGCTTCCTCGAACATTTCATCGTCATTGCCCTCTAAGCTGTTGTAGCACTGATAATCAGAGGTGTAATACGAACTTAAATCATCCCATGTAGGCTGTGGGTTTATGAACCTTAAACCACAATCATCACATCCATAAATTGACCAGACGTTTTGATCGGAAGGTCTACGTATTGTCCGACCTGTGAACCGAAAGCTGATACGTTGTGAATTACAAACTGGGCAATTTGTTAGTTGTTGCATAGCCAGCTTCTCCAGAAGTGTTATTTACGTTCAGGGTTAGATCCGCACTGAGCTTACAAATTGCTGGGAAAATGCCTTATGGCTGCGTATCAGTTTGACCACTTCTACTTGCCTCCATCCCCGGATTATTGAAGTGAGCAGCAATTGTTCTAGGTAGTCTTTCCGAATGCCTAGCTTCTGTCCGGATATTTGGCAGAAAAATTACAAGAGTAGATTTTTTTAGCGGTGACTTCAATCAAAAGGTAGAGTTTTTAAGTTTTGACACAAGGCATTCTACTTTCTGGGAACGATCACGATGTCCTAGTCAAAGCTCCAGCTAAATAACACTTTGCCTTGGAGCCTAACAAAGCTGAGGCATAGAGTTGGAGAGTGTGCCGAGGCAGCTTCTGAATTCAGGATTTGTTTTGCGCTTCGCACTTCACACTCCTCAACTGTGGAAAGCGATCGCACTCCGACCCTTTAGCCAAGTCCTCACCAGATCTATTTCTCTACCTGAGCATCAGGTTGATTAAAAACCTATTCCCAAAACGGGAATACATCCTTTGGTCATTCACTGTTGTGACCTCAGAGGGAGAACGCTTTCTCGCCAGTTAGTTACATTGGTTTACATAAAGTTCGATTAGTTAGCGGAACAGTCATAAGCTCCTGCTTTTAGAGCGTTAACCTATAACTATCGTTGCTTCTAACCTCAGAGGGATAGTTTCTCACCAATTTCTAGTTACATTAGTTAACATAAGTTTAGATGAAGTAACAAAACAGTCTCGAAACGGATTAGCAATCATGCAAAACGCACCTACCCCTCCGATCGCAGACTCTACAGAGCGCAACGCTTGGAAATCTGGTTTTACGCCTCAAGCCGAAATTTGGAACGGTCGCCTCGCGATGATTGGTTTTGTCGCTGCACTGCTGACTGAGTTATTTGCCAACCAAGGCGTACTCCACTTCTGGGGTCTGATGTAAGTCGCAAAAACTGACTCTAGACCCATAACTCTACCAATTTCGTAAATGCTTGCTACAGATGCTTTTCTGGCTCCCCCCGAACTCAAGGGGAGTTGGGGGGGCGGTGTGGGGCGCATCGAAAGTGAAATGGTATCGACACATTAATCGACAAAAGGAACCTAAAAATGACTAAGACACCAAACGCACCCATCACCAACCCTGAAGACCGTAACGCCGTTAAGTTCGGTTTCACACCTCAAGCCGAAATTTGGAACGGTCGTCTGGCAATGCTTGGCTTTGTTATTGCCCTAGCGATCGAACTGTTCTCGAATCAAGGCGTACTTCACTTCTGGGGCTTAGTGTAAGTCGTACAGAATCGCTTTGAAAGCCATAGATTACTACAGCAATTGACACACAAGGAACCTAAAAATGACTAAGACACCAAACGCACCCATCACCAACCCTGAAGATCGTAACGCCGTTAAGTTCGGTTTCACACCTCAAGCCGAAATCTGGAATGGTCGTCTGGCGATGCTTGGCTTTGTCATCGCCCTAGCCGTTGAACTGTTTTCAAATCAAGGCGTTCTCCACTTTTGGGGCTTAGTGTAAGTCGCACAGAACCTAATTAGAACAATCCACGGACGAATTAATCGATAAAAGGAGAAAAGCAAATGGTTAACGCTAACAATTCACCAAACCAACCAATCACAAACCCTGAAGAGCGCAATGCTTGGGTAGGCGGTTTTAGCCCTCAAGCCGAAATTTGGAACGGACGTTTAGCAATGCTTGGGTTCGTTATAGCTCTAGCCATTGAACTATTTTCTGGGCAGGGTGTCCTGCACTTCTGGGGTCTAATCTAAGTTAAATCCCTCTCTCAATTAGCCCAATAGTACAAACCTAGGAGGTTTACTAAAACCTCCTAGGTTTTTTTAAAGCGGATATTTTGCATATCCTATCCGGTTAGGTGAGCGATTACGAGCGAGAGCCGCGCTGCTTAAGACAAAGGGAACCTCCTGCCAATGCCAAAGGTTCGCTGATAACGTGGGGATTGTAGCCTTTTCGCTAAAATAGAGCCACAACTGTGGCAATAAGACAGCAAAAAAGACGCCCATGACCACTGCTACACCCGTTAAAACTCAGTATGAAGTAATTATTGGTCTAGAAACCCATTGTCAGCTGAGTACCCAAACCAAGATTTTCTCTTATTCCTCTACAGAATTTGGTTCTACTCCCAATACAAATATCGATCCGATTTGTATGGGAATGCCGGGGGTGTTGCCAGTACTAAATCAAAAGGTACTGGAGTACGCCGTCAAAGCGGGTTTAGCGCTGAATTGTCAGATTGCACCATATAGCAAATTTGACCGTAAACAGTATTTTTATCCTGACCTCCCCAAAAACTATCAGATTTCTCAATACGACCTGCCAATTGCTGAACATGGCTGGCTGGAGATTGAACTAACTGATGAGGCTGGTAAACCAATCCGTAAAAAGATTGGTATCACTCGTCTGCACATGGAGGAAGATGCGGGAAAACTGGTTCATGCGGGAAGTGATAGACTTTCGGGTTCTACCTACTCCCTGGTAGATTACAACCGCGCTGGTGTTCCACTGATCGAAATTGTCTCGGAACCGGATATGCGCTCTGGTCAAGAGGCCGCCGAGTATGCCCAGGAATTGCGCCGGATTATGCGCTACATCGGCGTCAGTGACGGCAATATGCAGGAAGGCTCTCTACGCTGCGATGTTAATATTTCCGTGCGACCTATCGGTCAAAAGGAATTTGGCACCAAAGTCGAAATCAAAAACATGAACTCCTTCAATGCTATCCAGAAGGCGATCGACTATGAAATAGAGCGGCAAATCGCAGCTATTGAAGCTGGAGAACGCATTGTTCAAGAAACTCGGCTCTGGGAAGAAGGTAGCCAACGTACTATTAGTATGCGTATTAAGGAAGGCTCCAGCGACTACCGCTACTTCCCCGAACCCGATCTCCCTCCAATTGAAGTATCAAAGGAGCAGTTGGAGCAATGGCATAGCCAACTCCCTGAACTTCCCGCGCAGAAACGGCATCGTTATGAAAGTGAGTTGGGGCTTTCTCCCTATGATGCCCGTGTGCTGACGGATGATCGGTTGGTAGCGGAGTATTTTGAAGCAGCGATAGCTGCTAAGGCAAATCCCAAACAAACAGCTAACTGGGTGATGGGAGACATTGCGGCTTATCTCAACACTGAGAAACTGACAGTTACAGAGATTGCTCTCAAACCACTCATTCTGGCAGAACTGATCAACCTGATTGACGAAGGCACCATTAGCGGCAAGATTGCCAAAGAGATTCTACCGGAACTTTTGGCTCAGGGCGGTTCTGCTAAAGAACTAGTTGAACGCAAAGGTTTGATTCAAATCTCTGACACAAGTGAACTCGAAGCCATTATTGATGAGATAATTGCCGCTAATCCCAAGGAACTAGAGCAGTTTCGCAATGGTAAAACCAAGCTCCAAGGCTTCTTTGTTGGGCAGGTGATGAAGAAAACCAGCGGACGGGCCGACCCCAAGCTGACAAACCAAATCCTCGACAAGAAGCTAAAAGGTTAGTACATTGCGGCTACAAAGCAATTTTCTCTCAGGAACTAAAGGAAGCCTACTCTAAAGTTTAGGACTTACCCTACTTGCCCCCCAATGAGACTTTCGTTGGGGGGCAAATCGACTGATATTGGATAAGTCCTGAAGATTTTGTAGAGTTTGTTCGCCTCCGGGCACTAGTCGTGGGAGATTTCTTTTTTATTTCCATTGTCAAGATCACTTTCCGATTGGCGAAAATAAGCTTTAACTGATCTAGCCAAACCTCATATCAACCAAGGATTCTATGAATTAAGTAGATGCACCCTGATGAGCAGGAGAGTTGCTTAAGTGGCTCTCCTTTTTTTTTGCTTTTTCCAGCAGGTGCGAAAAACTTTTTCCTAAAAAGGGGGTGACACCCCTCACCCCCAAGCCCTATACTTATGAGAAGTAGATGCACCCTGATGATCGGGAGAGTCGCCTAAGTGGCTCTCTTTTTTTTTGGCTTTTTTCAGCGAGTACGAAAAAACTGACCCTGGTTTATGTTGCCATGATTCACTGAATGTTCCGGCAACTAGGTGCGTCCTCCAGTAAAAGTTTATAAACGCCCTCTGATACCAAGTTGCATTCAGCTAGCGCAAACGGGGAATGGGTTCTCTGGCGGAGTACATCCTTCAACATTCAACTACAGAGAACCTTCCAGTGCTACTGTCACAATATGCTCCCATTTTCTTTACTTAAGTTTACAAATCTACTGACGGGCGACGATACCCTGGAACTAATAGCTACTCAATTGAGCGAAGACGTTAAAGAACTAATTGCCAAAGCTAGAATTGTCAGCTTTGCCAGCTAGAAAGACTCCCATTCCTCAGAGGCGATCGCACTTTTCCAGAGGATTGATGATGAAGATCACTATCTCAGTGATACCGATTTAAATTAGATTCAAACTCTCTTACCGAAGACTGAAATTTTTGATGACTAGTCCGCAGCATGGTAAAGTGAATCCTAGATGTGTAGCTAGCAACACAAGCATAAATTGCTTAATCGCTAGCGACAAACCCAAACTCAAGGACAATAGAATAGATAGCACTTTAGTCTGTCCATTAGGGTAAAACCTGAAAACTTGAGGTAGGGAATATTTTCCCAGGCTTTTTGGAACTATACTGATGCCAGTCAATAAGCGGAAGAGTATGCCAACGCCGAAGAAGAGGCGTGGCGCTTCCACCTCGCACTCAAAAACCGAAGTTCAGATGGGGGTGTCCCTTACACCCAAAGGTATTCAATTCTTGAATACGCTGGCTCAAAAAGCAGGACTGTCTGCGTCGGACTTGTTTGAACACCTCGCGACAGGCAAGATCGCGATCTATAGTGATTCGGCAGAAATCAAGTTCGCCTTAAAGACCTCAGCTGATGAAGGCGCACAGGCAGACGAAGAGATTCATGGGGTGACCGCAGAACTGCAACCGAATAATCAGGTTGCAATACGGGAAGACCAGAGCGTAACACCAGAGAATAATGAATCATTGCAGCAGCAGGCGCAAGAGCAGACCAAGCTCATCGCTGATTTCCAGCAGCAAGTTGCTCAACTGCAAGAGCAATTAGAGACTCGGGTGGCAGAGCAAGCGGCTCAACAGTCAAGTTACGAAACATTGCAGCAGCAAGCGCAAGAGCAAACTAAGCTAATCACCGATTTCCAGCAGCAAGTTGCTCAATTGCAAGGTCAACTGCAAAGTCGAATGACTGAGCAAGCGACTCAACAGTCAAGTTACAAGTCCTTACAGCAGCAATTACAAGAACAAGCCCATGAAGTCGCTAGTTTACGGGAACAACTCGCTCAATTGCGACCCTTGGCGACAATTGGAGAAGCCCAGTTGAATAAGTGGCGTAGCCGCAACTTTTTCTAGATAGTCATCGGTGAAAACGTACAAACCAATTTTTTGAGAAAACGGGTTTCTCTACATTGTTGTACACCTCTACAATTTTTGGGCTTAAGCCTATCGAGTAAGCGTTCTTGTTATTCCTGTCCAGATGCTCCCTCTCAATCCTGGCTCAACTGTATTGTAGTCAACTGAGAACCGTTATAGAACCTAGGCGAAGACGGTTGCGGTTGGGTAAGGAAGGGCGACTTTGTGATCTGAGATGGGTAGACTTATACGTTAGTTTGAACCGAGGAGTTCATTCCAAGGAGTAGGACTTTATAATCAGGGAATATTAGAGAAGCCCAATCAGTGACATATCTTCCTAGGGAGCCACATATTATAGATGAACGCGACGGAATTCTTTGAGCTAAGTGCTGGCAAGTGGCGATCGCAGCGCGCGACCCATCATCTCCCCTTCAGGCGATCGGAGACGGGGGAGTCGGAGATTGAGGTAGCCACCTTAGCTGCCGATCATCCGCAAGTGGTTGAGATCTGCCAGTTACATCAGGTTGACCCTAGCTTGGCAGCGAGTGGAGCGCTGGTGACTTGGCGGGGTACGATGGCTTGGGATAGAAGTGATGAGGAGAATCACGAAGGTTCGACAGTAATGGTGATTGTCCCCGATCCGAGCAATCCGAAGGAGGGCAGGTTACTGCGAGAAAGAGGCTATGCCGAAATAGTGCCAGTCGCCGGTCGTTATCTGATAGATGATGAGAATGGCCTGCTATTGATTACTGAATATGAAACCATGAGTTCCGAAGAACGCTTCTCATTTGCCAGCCCAGATCTGCGGATGCGGACTAGCACAGTGAAGCGCTTCGGTGGGTTCAGCACAGCATCGTTGTGTGTAGAAACCCGTATTGGGTCTAATCTAGATGATTCGACACGTGTAGATGTAAAACCTCAACAAGCACAGGATGTCTTGGAAGCTAGAAAGTTTGAATCCCTCTTGGGCTGGTGAGTTAAGCATCAGTAGCGATCCGTTGGTACGTGGTTATCAGTATCTGAATGCTGTGCGTCAGCTAGCCTTAGATCCAGGTATGGTTGACGTAACCGATAATATGGCGGAGCAGGAGCGCATTTGTACCTGGATTGGTCATCACATCGACATTATCAATGCCGAACTTAATGCTTGTCTAGAAGCTTGTCATGGCTGCTTTCATGCTGAGGTACGCCGACCGATGCAAATCTGGGCAACCCCTTTAGCTCAAGAGTTTGGCATCGACGGCTTTTGCAATATCCTGGTCAATCCCGTCGTCATCCTGATCGATGCAGGACGAACCTCACCGCAAGATTGGTTGAAGATCGTTGTGCATGAATACGCCCATGCCCATTTAGGTTCCCCTGGTCACGATCAGCGTTTTTTTAACATCATCTCTCATCTGTGCTTAGGACTGGGATTAGAACCTCCAAACTGGTTACCAGACATGGAGACTTACTTGCGCAATTGGCCTCATTGTGCATCCATAGCAAATCCACTGGCTTTTTGGATGGGCTATTTCTAAACTGTTCAGTAAAAAATATTACAGATTTTCTGAGGTGTCCTTAATCACATGGACACCTACTTTTTTTTAGAGATTGGCACGGAATCTATTATATGATTTGAAAATTAAGCTTTGTAAGATTTTCTAAGATTACGGAGATTCAAACGTGGCCCTTCCTTTATTAAGCTACTCACCAAAAAGCCAGAATCAGCGCGTTGCTGGTTATGAAGTACCGGGTGATGAGCAACCCAGAATTTATACAACCGAGAACCAGCTCTCACCTGGGGACATTGGTAATCTGATCGAAGCAGCATACCGTCAGATCTTCTTTCATGCTTTTGCTTGGGATCGCGAGCCTGCACTTGAGTCCCAACTCCGGTTTGGTCAGATCACGGTGCGGGACTTCATTCGTGGGTTGCTGCTTTCTAAGACCTACAGGAACAGTTTCTATGACAAAAACAGCAACTATCGCTTTGTTGAGCAGACTGTGCAGCGGGTGTTGGGGCGTGATGTCTACAGCGAACGGGAAAAAATCGCCTGGTCAATCGTAGTCGCCACTAAGGGTATCCAAGGCTTCGTCGATAAACTGCTCAACAGTGACGAGTACCTGGAAAATTTTGGGTACAACACACTCCCCTATCAGCGGCGTCGAATTCTGCCCAACCGCGATCAGGGTGAAAGACCCTTCAACATCAAATCTCCGCGCTACGAGGCATATCACCGCGCACAATTGGGCTTTCCACAAATCGTTTGGCAGAACGAAGTGCGCCGCTACATCCCACAAGACAAGACGCCGAAGGCAGGCGATCCGTCTCTGTATTCGGATATGGCACGGTCTATTGCTCCAAAAGTTAACCCAGTCCCCAGGGTGTCAGCGCAGAACATCGATTATCTATCTAAAGTGCCTCGGCGTCGGTGAAACAACACGCAGCCGTAACACTTCTAGGAGTGTTGTAAAGGCAGGTGGAGGAGGGGCGATCGCCTCGATCCACTCCCCAGAGACTGGATGCTGCAACCGGAGTCGCCAAGCGTGGAGTGCCTGACCAGGCAGATTGACCCCCACAGAGCGACCGGAACTGTAAACAGGGTCACCGACGATGGGATGCCCTAGATACGCACTGTGAACGCGAATCTGGTGGGTGCGACCTGTTTCTAGTTGGAAGTGCATCAGGGTGTAGTTGCCCAGTCGTTCTCGAACTTGCCAGTGGGTAAGGGCAAGGCGTCCCCCCTTCTCCACTGGCACTACAGCCATTTTTTTGCGATCTACGAGATGACGCCCGATGGGCTGGTCAATTGTGCCACTATCCGCTGAGGGGGCACCGTAGACAACACCAAGGTATTGCCGTTGCGCGGTTTTGGCTTTGAGCTGGGCTTGCAGGTGTTGATGAGCAAGGTCAGTTTTGGCGATCGCGATCGCGCCCGTTGTATCTTTATCCAATCGGTGGACGATTCCAGGACGTTGAACGCCACCAATCCCCGCGAGATTCGGGCAGTGAGCTAGTAAAGCATTGACGAGAGTGCCGCTTTCATGACCTGCTGCTGGATGGACGACTAAGCCAGCAGGTTTGTTGACGATGATGAGAGAGTCATCTTCGTAAAGAATATCTAGAGGGATAGCTTCGGGTTGCAAATCCAGGGGTTTGGCATCGGGTACGGTAAGGGAAATGCGATCGCCTGGTTGCAGGATTATCTTTTTGGAGGTGCAGACTTTATCGTTAACCTGCACTTGTCCCTGTTCGATGAGTTGTTGGATACGCGATCGAGATAAGTCAGGTAGTTCTTGGGAAAGATAGCGATCAATGCGATCGCGGGAGGCGTCGGCGTAGTGATCGCCCTTTTCTTCAACTTGCAAATTAAATTCTGTCACAGATCGTTTGGATTAATTCCCCGTTCTTGAAGTAGAGCGCGGAGGGTTTGCAATTCGGCTTCTGCTTGCTCTGCCCGTTGCCGCTCTTGTTCTGCTTGTTGTTGTGCTTGTTCCTTTTCCTGTCGTTCCTGCTCTACCCTTTGAGCCAGTTCTAAATAATTGGCAAACCTTTCTCCATTAGGTCGATAAATGACCAGTTCGCCTTCAGCGAGTTCAAACCGTATCCCAAGGCGCGGACTCACCCAACCCGCCATCTCTTCAATCACCTCTAACCCGTCCTCAGAGCGCAGCCAGCCAGTCAAGTCCACTTTATCTGGGTCATATAAGTAATACTCCTCCACACCGTAACGGTCATAGAACTGGAGTTTCTTCGCCATCTCCTTGAGGCTATTGCCAGGAGAGAGGATTTCAAACACGACTTGTGGGGGAATGTTGTCTTCTTGCCACTGCTGATAAGAACCCCGGTCTCCCTTTGGTCTGCCAAAGACTACCATAGCATCGGGGGCAATTTTAGTTTTGTTGTCGCCTTCAATGGGATACCAGAGTAAGTCACCAGCGACGAAAACGTTGGGGTCATTAGCAAACAGCACATCTAAGTTCTTTTTGATCAGTACAATCAACTCAAACTGCTTGGTGTTGTCTGCCATTGGCTGTCCGTCGCTGTCGGGGTAGATGATGTCTTTTTGGGTGGGTGATTGCAGCTGTGTGACCATTGCTGTAATTCCAATTGGAGCGGGTGGCATTGTTAATTTTAGACGAACTGCAAAGATGCTAAGAAAAGAGGAAGGGAGGACACCTCGAATATAGTGATTAATCGAGGGGAAGTTTCAGGAATAAGACATTCCGCTAAATAGAGTTCTGTTGCTTCTTTCAGATTGGCGATCGCTTCTTCAATTGTCTCCCCTTGGCTAACAGTACCCACCTCTATACATTCAGCCACATAGACATCTTCTTCTCGATATACAACAGCAGTAAAAGTGCGAGATATTGCTTGCTGAACAAGAGTGTTAATCAAACTGAATTCAGTTTACCGTGTTGTTTCTAGAGGAACCGGAGACAAGGGAAGAATAGAGGCTATTTGGTGGAGGATGGCGGCGCGATCACCTACAAGACTTTTACTACGATTTCCTAATATCAAAAAAGCTAACTACTGGTCATGTGATCGCACAGCGGCTGCAAAAGAGATTCGCAACCCATCATCACCATAGAGTTTGAAATCTTGTTGCCTTTAGTCTGATGACTTGAAAATATTA
>DATNPI010000326.1:0-7930 GCA_036703325.1 Coleofasciculaceae cyanobacterium | reverse complement strand
GACAAAGCTAACATTAACCGCGCACCAACATTGACGCCATCCGTTGAGAAATTGCCAGTTGTCAAATTCCGATAGCCTACCTGTGGCGCGATATTGACATAACTACCTAAAGGAAGCACATAGTAACGCAAATCTGCTCCATAAGCTTCGCGATTCCCATTAAATGACCTTTGATAATCTCCACTCACGGTTAAGCCAGTGCGACCAATAAAAACATCCTCCACACCAACATTAAATCCTGCCGCTTGTCCCGTAGAGGGAAACTGGGAGTAACCCAGTCGTAACCGAGTACGAAAACTGGGGTCATTGCGAATTTCTTCTAAAACATTTGGCACCTCACGCAACCAACGCTGCAAAACCGGACTGTTTTCAATAATTTCTGGCTTTAAATCTAACGGTTCAACGGCTGGTTTAGGCGTTGCTTGTGGCTGAGGCGTTGGGGCGGTTTGACTGATCTGCGTTTCTCCAACAGTAATGCTATTCCCGGAAGCCGTTAAATCGGACGTGGTATTAACAAATTGCTGTGTGTCAGTAACTGGAGTAGGTGTAGAGATTGCAGACTCGGTTTCGATTCTCTCTTGTGCTGCCGGATTGAGGAGTGGAGTGGAAGACTCTACTGGAAGCGTTTCACCCCACGCAGGCGCAGCGATCAAAATTAAGCCAACGCCTAGCTGCCACTGATTCCACCCTCTTCTCATACCGTCTTCCTGTCAGATTGCTAGATATATTCTTTCAGAACTTACGCATTCGCCCCCTTAACCCCCCAACGAAAGGGGGTAACAAAATCTAACTCCCTCCAGAATGGGGGGGCATGGCAGGCTAATCGGCAGATATTACGTAAGTCCTGTCCTTATAATCCGCTCTTTGAGCCAAAAAATCATTATTTTTGCCGCTGATAGGGAAGTCAGCCAACAGCATCCGTTGCTACTCACGTCCTCTGAGAGACACTGGCGCTCTATTTGTCCCTCCCACCCAAGCTGAATCTAGCCGCTATGACCAAAGCAACAACCCCAAGCGGAAGCACAAATAGAAAAGAAAAAAGAAACAATGCAAAAGATGCATACTCTTGGGATGGATTATTGGCACTACCAGGATTTAGCATCAATGCCATCACAACACCAATTACGCCAAGAACTGTAGTACCAGTCGCGAAGATCGCAAAAAGACTAGGCGTATCTTCAGCTTCAGTAGAATCTTCATTTATCCTGTCACTCTCTGCCGTTGGAGTTTCAGGTGATGCTGAGATATCAATTGAATCAGTATTAGAAGCCGTAGGTAAACTGACAACAGGTACAGATGAATGAATTGGCAGTATTAGCTCAAACTCTCTCTTCCAAACAGGATACTTTGCGCCTGTTTGTCGTCCGTAGAGCTTCACTTTGTGAATAGAGGGCGCTCCCAAGTTGATCATGCCTTTCTTGAGCCATCCGACCATCTCTTTTTGATTCGGTACTTGAGCGGCTTCAAGCAATACAGAGAGACACTCACCATTAAGGGAGGTTTTGACCGTGATACCTTTAGGTTGCAGTGAGCGATTCATTAAAGCAGCGATCGCTTTAGGATTACCGGCGCGTGCAAGTTTTATCGCCTCAGAGCTAGTCATCTCCGCACCAGAACCCTTGAACCAGTCTTTCTTGTGGCACTGTCGAGAGGTTTGCTGCGATTGGCTTCGCTGGTGCCAAAGGCAATCGCACCTAAAAAAAAAGCGGTTCTACCAGATGCAGAACCGCCACAATCAAAAGTTAGCGGAGCAAACTTTAGCGGGCGACACCCTGTAAAGAAGTCATGTCAATTGGCTTCATCAGGTACAGTCGTAGAAGCTGCCAAGCACTGGAGGCGTAGAGGGGCAGTTTCTGGAAGAATTGCAAGAATTTGGGCGTGTTGGAGGAAGCGATCGCGCTCAATTTCTCATTATTGCGAATGCAGATATCTAAGCGCTCATAAAACTCCGGCTTCTCCACATCCAAAATCACAGGGAAAACCCGTCCTGCCGTCTCGTTAGTCTTCTTAATTACGTGAATATCATACTCACGGGCATCCAACCCTAGGCTTGCATAAAATCCAGAACGTTGGATGTCATTGAGATACATTGTCGCAAACACCGACAGCAAGAAGAACCGGCACCACAGCTTCGCCTTCCAATCATTCAAACACTGAGGTTGTGCCTTCATCAAAGCATCGAAGAAATCCCCGTGCCGATTTTCATCCTGACACCAGTTTTCAAAGAAGCGGAAAATCGGATAAATCTGGTCTTCTGGGTGCGCTTCTAGGTGCCGATAAATCGTGATGTACCGCCAGTAGCCAATCTTCTCAGATAGGTAGGTGGCGTAGAAAATAAATTTCGGCTTAAAGAAAGTGTACTTGCGGCTCTTGGTGAGGAAACCCAAATCCAGCGACAGATTGAAATCTGACATCGCCTTATTGAGGAATCCCGCATGACGTGCCTCATCACGGGACATCAGCGTGAAGCATTCTGCCAGCAGTGGGTTTTTGTCTTTTAAGCGGCGTCCCAGTTCTTTGTAAAGCAAGAAACCAGAAAACTCTGCCGTACAGGAGCGTTCTAAGAACTCAACAAACAGCTGGCGCTTTTCCCCATCAATATGGTTCCAGGACTGCTCGAACTGTTCATCCCGGACAAAGTGGTGGCGATTGTAATCAGTGCGAAACTCTTCCAGGATGGCTATAAGCTCATCCTCATTTGGCGAGAGATCCATCCGCGCCATTTCATCAAAATCAGTTGTATAAAACCGGGGCGTCAGCAGGGTTTCCTTCGCCGGGACTTTCACCCCTGGTCGCATTTCTTCAAAGCTAGGTTTTTTAAGAGAATCTACCATGTGTCTTGAGTTGCTCTTTTCTTTGCTTACGATTCTGGGCTAGGTAGTGTGGCGATATGCAGGTTGCTTAACGCAAGGCCATACTGGACTGCTTACTGAGTCTACCAAGGTCTAGGAGAGTGAAAGAGCCTCTTCAAGTTAAGAGTTGCAACGCATCTTCAACTTTTGTGACATTTTTTCATTCACAAACCCCAGGGGAGCATTGCCCTGTCCCTAAGATGGTTTACTGTTTGGACTCTGACTTGGATAGGCTCTGGGACAGCTGGGTAACTTGTACCTCCAGGGCAGAAACTCTAGCCGTTAAAGAACTCCTAGCCGCTAATTCCTCACCAACCACTTCTGAGCGTTAAGACGCTGTATGGTGTAGAGCACAAGCAGGTCTAACGTTACCTTGCGCTCATCAATCATGAAAGACTCCAGAGTGCTGACCGTACCACCACTGGCAGCACAGGAGAAAACTTTCGGCTTATTAATGTCTTCGCCAGGAAAATAAATGTGGAACTGACGCTGTCCATTTTTCCAGGAACCCGCCACTTGCCAGCACTCCTCAGTTTGGTTAAAACCACTAGCCCGTATTTTGTCCTTAGCGAACGTCAGATTGACCTCCTTAACGCCTTGTTTGTCTAAGGCAGTTTTTAAGGCTGGTAGGTAATCTTGTTCAATAAACTCAGTAAAAGGCTTATCTTCAACAGCGGGGGCTTTCTCTTTTTTGGGTTTTGCCTCCTTAGCATCAGGCTTACCGTCGGCAGCTTTAGCGGGTGGCTTTTTAGCTGCGGGCTTGCCTTCTGCTTTTTTGGCAGCAGGTTTGTCTTCTGCTTGTTGTTCAGCAGATGCCGCAGGCACATTAGCATCAGTCTGAGTATTAGTATCCTCGACGGCAGTATCCGTAGTTGGTTTTTCTCCTGCCGCGTTGGGGTTGACATCGGGATTCATCGCCTCGGGGTCAGGGGCGTTAGCCGAGGGAAAATCAGTTGCCTGCGGTTCATCAGTACTGGGAGCATGCTCTTTAGAGGCATCCGGCGTCCGTGATTCTCCAGCATCCGGATTAGGAGGACCCGATGTAGGGTCTTCGGTGTTTGGATCGGGATTTGTTTTTTCTGCCATAGCTCAGGTGAATCCTTTTCTCTATGTTTATGCGATCGCGTAGTTTCTGGTCTTTGTATAGTTATCTTCAATCTTTACATAGGATGGTAAGCCTGTATCAGCTTCCAGGCCCCTCAAAACTGCTGGGTGATTGACACTCCTGCTATAGAAAAATCCAATGATTTTGATAAGTTTTTACATTAAACTCCAACTTTCGGGGGATGGTTTGAACAACTTAAAGCTGTCTATTTCACAAATATTTTTAATACTCTGTAGGTTCATATTGAACACTATAATTCTTGATTTAAAAGAATTACCAAACTCACTCAACAGAAATCGGCAGAATTACCTTTCAGAATTACTCTAAAGAGTGAAAAGAATTCTACCGATCGCTATTGTTCTTACTATCTAATTTTGATTGAGCGTAAGTGGGCATTGCTGATGCTTCAGCCACCCGCCACGGCTGGCACAATGCTCACTTCATCTCCATCTTGGAGACTTGTATCTGTGCCTTCTAGAAAGCGGATGTCTTCGCTATTAACGTAGAAGTTCAAAAAGCGACGCGGCTTGCCCTGTTCATCGCACAGGCGTCCTTTAATACCAGGGCAGCTGTTTTCCAGAGAGTCGAGCAGTTCAGCAACATTGCTGCCAGCGCATTCAATCGTTGCTTGGTCGTTGGTGAATTTTTGCAGAGCAGTGGGAATCAGAACTTTGACAGCCATAGTGAAATTTTAGATGCAATAAATTTGGAGACAAGGATTGTAGAGATATTGTAGGCAACATCTCTATTGGCCAAGTTGAAAATAGGGACTAGGGGCTAGGGTAAGAGATTTTCATTCTTCGTTGTGCACTTAAAGCGCATGGTGGCTAATCAGTACAAAACTATTAAACCAATACTTGTTGCCATTCGAGGCGATCGAGAGTGCGGGAGCGCTCTAATGCTCGCTCGAAACTATCCAGCTTCGGCTCAATTGTTAGCGGTTCACCAATGTAGCCTTGTACGGCTTCCTGAGTTTTCAGACCATTACCAGTGATATAGACCACAGTAGTTTCATCTGGGTCAATCTTTCCAGCTTCTACGAGTTTCTTCAGCACAGCCACAGTTGTGCCACCCGCTGTTTCGGTGAAGATGCCTTCAGTTTCCGCTAGTAGCTTGATGCCTTCAATAATTTCCGCATCATTGACTGATTCAATCTCGCCACCAGTTTTTCTAGCAAGCTCAACAGCATAGACTCCATCAGCTGGGTTGCCAATCGCAATAGATTTAGCAATTGTGTTGGGCTTAACTGGCGTCACAAAGTCGCGTCCTTCCCGGAAAGCTTGAGCGATAGGTGAGCAACCTTCTGCCTGAGCACCACTGAAGCGAACACTCTTATCGGCAACCAGACCAACTTTGATAAATTCTTGGAAGCCCTTATGGATTTTGGTAAATAGGGAGCCAGAGGCTAGAGGTGCAACGATATGATCGGGCAACTGCCAGCCGAGTTGTTCAGCAACTTCAAAACCGAGAGTTTTTGAGCCTTCGGAGTAGTAAGGACGCAAATTTATGTTTACAAAACCCCAGCCGTGGGTATTGGCAACTTCACAGCACAGACGGTTGACTTGGTCGTAGTTACCTTGCACTGCCATCACGGTGGGGTTGTAGATTAGGGTGCCTAGGACTTTACCGGCTTCCAGATCAGCAGGGATAAAGACACAACAGTCTAAACCAGCGTGAGCCGCGATCGCAGCTGTAGAATTAGCCAGATTACCCGTACTAGCGCAGGACACTGTAGAGAAACCAAGTTCCCTAGCTCTAGTCAAGGCAACAGACACCACCCTGTCTTTGAAGCTGAGGGTGGGCATATTAACAGCATCATTCTTGATGTAGAGATTTTTCAGACCCAAGCGTCGTGCCAAGCGATTAGATTTCACTAAAGGAGTCATCCCAGTGCCAACGTCGATCAGGTCGTCTGTGGCAACTGGCAAGAAAGAACGATAGCGCCAAATTGAATTCGGCCCTGCCTGGATACTTTCACGGGTCACTTGGCGTCGGAGGGCATCGTAATCGTAGCTAACTTCCAGGGGACCAAAACACAGTTCACAAACGTGTATTGCCTGAAGTTCATACTCAGCGCCACATTCTTTACACTTCAAAGCTTTAAAGGTGGCAGATGTTAGCGCTGTCTGGGGTTGGGTCGCCTGGGTCATGGGTACAATCTCTCTACTTCCGTGCATGGGGATTGATAGTAACACAGACGACAATTCCGGTCAAACATACCCGACTTTTTTTGTCGGGTATGTTTTTTCAAATAGCTACCTCTTGTGCCCCTGCGATTAATCAAGACTCAGTTCAACCGCCGCTGACGGGTGGAATCAACACGACTTCATCGCCCTGTTGGAGGATGGTGTCTGGCTCCACAAACTCAAGATTGATACCAAAGCGGGTGAGGTTACGCCACTGCTCAAGTTCTGGATGTTCGCTAATCAGTCTCTCTAGCACCGCTGCGACGGGAGTTTTTGGAGGAAATTCTAGTATCAGTTCTGGTACGCCGTAGGCTTCTTGATAGGCAGCGAACAGTTTAACGGTGACGGTGGTGGCAGACTCGGACATAAATACTGATTGAGAGGCATCGCCCCTAGATTATCGCGATCGCCATATTTATAGCGGTTCTCAATTGAGTGCAGCGCAGTTATTCGTAGGGGCACGATATATCGTGCCCCTACCGTGTAGTCCATGCAACTGAGAACCGCTATATTGAGTCTTTCAATTATTTGAGATTGATTTGATTTTTAAGGACAAGCTTGCCATTTAGGAAGATAGCTGTCATTGAACTGCCATCAGGATTTTTCCAATGGTAGAAAGCCTGTGGACCTCCAGTTGGTACGGAAATTTCAGTTGTGAGTTGACCAGGTTGACCAACAATATCTTGTACCTGAGATAGAGTCATACCTGTCTGTACCTGATCATAGTTAGCCTTAGTAACTCTGGGGTTAATGAGAGTACAGGCGTTTACAACCAAAGATAAAAGTATTAGGAGTAAGGTTTGCTGTGTAGCTGTTTTTAGCATTGCAGGAACGGTTTATGAATGGCAGCTTAGAAGCTGCGCCTTGGGATATGCCTTTTGCAACTCAGCTTGGCGCTGAGGGTCGGGGCGACCGTAGGTGGATAAGTTCTGGATGACGGCAGGTGCTGGAGGTGGGGAAAGTACCTCCTGACCGAGATTGCTGAATAGGATGATGGTTTGCAGGTGGAGGCGCTGCTGTTGGTGTTGGCGATAGAGAGTCTGGTAGGTCTGCGTCACCTGCTGCCATTGGTTGAGGGGGCAATAGCTGCGATCGACCAGCACCACGAGGTTAGGAGTGGCGAAGACCAGACGGATGACCAAACCTGCAACGAGGAAGCAGAGCCAGCTCAGTCCCAGCAGCCGTAAGAGGGATTGATTGAGTCGAGTCATGGTCGGAAGCTCTACAAATTGGTTTGGAACAGGTCTTTGAGCAGAGTTTGCAGATTTTGCGGGGTGCCGGATTTCACCGTGGCTTCTCGCAAGGCTGCGATCGCCTTCATTTCCTCCTGATTCACCTCACCATAGGCGATCGGATGAATTCGCACACCGCTATGTGCTAACACGTCCTTCACCTGAACAAATTGGAATCCTTTGGTGACTTCGCCATCGGATAACAGCAGGAGATAAAACTGACCATTGGGATCAGCTTTGCGTCGCTCCATGAGTTCTGCCAAAC
Organism: Coleofasciculaceae cyanobacterium; assembly: GCA_036703325.1. Lineage (GTDB taxonomy): Bacteria > Cyanobacteriota > Cyanobacteriia > Cyanobacteriales > Coleofasciculaceae > DATNPI01. The sequence goes on along the minus strand of DATNPI010000326.1, from coordinate 290 downwards.
CTGTTATCACGCCGTCGTACATCGCGGTATTGCCATCTGCCTTCAGATTATCGATCGCTGCCAACAGGCGTTGGTGTTGCAGCGTATCAAAGGTAGCAAGGGGGAGTAGGTAATTGGGGCGATCGCTAAAAGTAATTAGTCCCACCTGATTCCCACTATTAATTGCGTTACTAGCAATCTGCAAACCTCGTTTAACTGAATTGATGCGAGCGCCCACCATTGAACCACTCGTATCAATCACGAGCATCATATAAACCGTGCGTCCCCCGTCTTTACGCTGCTTCCAATAA
>DATNPI010000272.1:0-11441 GCA_036703325.1 Coleofasciculaceae cyanobacterium | reverse complement strand
AGAAGTCTAGCCAATAACACCAGCTAGTGCTTGCTCTTGCGGTGACTCCGTTGTTTCTTCTTCAGGCAGTCCCAAGATGTCTTTATACATTTTGATGTAATCAACAGCTGATTTATCCCAGCTGAAGTCTTCGTTCATGCCTCGCTGCTGTAAGGTCTGCCATTGGTCTTTGAAGCGGAAAGCTTCCGAGGCACGAACCATGCAAGTGTAGAAGTCTAAAGGCTCATAGCGGTCAAAGCAGTAGCCAGTACCAGTTTGGTTAACGGGGTCGTGGTGGGAGACGGTATCGACAAGACCACCAGTGCGACGAACGATTGGGACACAGCCATAACGCATGGCAAGCATTTGGCTGATACCACAGGGTTCAAAGCGCGAAGGCATGAGGAAGGCATCGCTACCAGCATAGATACGTCTGGCGAGAGCATCGTTATAAAGGAGTTGAGCGGACATCCGACCCTTATAGCGAGATGCCATCTGCCACATTTGGGTTTCGTAGTAGCGATCGCCTGTACCCAGCAAAATAAATTGACTGTCAGTATAGGCCAAGAAGCGATCTAGAACCTGTATCAGCAGGTCAATGCCTTTCTGGTCTACTAAGCGCGTCACCATACCTGTGAGAAAGGCGGCAGAGTTCACTTGTAAACCGATTTCTTCTTGCAGGGCGATTTTATTGGGGCGGCGTTTCTCAATAGTATCGGCAGTAAACTTTTCGTGGATGTATTTGTCAGTCTCTGGATTGTAGCTATCAGTATCAATTCCATTGACGATGCCGACTGTCTTACTACTGATGAACGACAGCAAGCCTTCCAGAGTTTCGCCGTATTCAGCCGTTTGGATTTGCTGGGCGTAGGTAGGAGAGACGGTGTTTACCCGGTCAGCATATTGAACAGCTGCCGCCATTGTATTATGACCTTGCATATACCAGGGACACCAAGTCATCTGATCTAAGCGCCAACGCCACGGGCCTTGATAAGCAAGGTTGTGAATTGTGAAGACCGTGCTGATGTCGGGGTCTTGGTGCATCCACACCGGAATCATACCCGTGTGCCAATCATGGCAGTGAATAATTTGCGGCTTCCAGTAGTTCCAGGCAAACTCTGCTGCACCATTGGCAAACAGCGTAAACCGCCAGTCCTCATTCTCCCCACCATAAATATTGCGACCTAAGAAGGAAGGATGACCAAATAGGTACAAAGGGACATCAGTACCCGGTAAAACTGTCTCAAAGACAGAAAAGGTCTCGAACATGGCACTACCTTGCCAGATCGGTTGGCTGGGAACCTGCATTTTGTCTGGCAGAAAGCCATAGAAGGGCATAAAAATTCGAACGTCATGCCCCATTTGTCTCAAGACTTTAGGTAATGCCCCAACGACATCACCCATGCCCCCTACTTTGGCAATCGGACCCGCTTCTGCCGCAACAAATAGAATTCTCATCTTTAGTCTTGTTGGCTCCTGTATATCAGTTAGTAATCGTACCCAAAGGAATGTGGTCGTCTGTGCTTTAAGTCCAATAAGCCTGACAAAAAAGAGGAGGAGATAGAGAGAATTCTCTACCAGAGCGCACCTCGTGCCGCTACGAAGAGCAAAACCAATTACTTCCAGGACTTACGCAAGTCTGGTCTGTCATGCTGAATGCAAAATTAGTAGCTCTCTATTCGAGGCGTTAGCGAAGCAAAACCTGTTAGGTTCGGCGTTCGCCCAGCATCTCGAAGATTCTGTGCGAAGAAAGTGCCTCGCTTTGCTGCTATCGCACAATGCTACGCAAACGCTAACACTTTCCTCTCACGACATTCAGAATGACACAAGATTGTTCAAATGCGTTAGTGAAGGCTGAAGTATGAAGTTATGAAGTCAGGAATTACGCCAGTACCATCGTCCAAGCCCTCCAACTCCCAAACATTGGGGAGACTAAATCCAGTCCCCCCAGATTTTTGGGGCCTCGTGGTGGAATGCGTAAGTCTTGGAAGTATGTTGGCCCAGCAACTCCATAGATAAATCTAGGGGCTAGTGACCGATTAGCCTGTACTTCATCCTTTACACTTCAGCCTTTTTCTGGTAGTTCCTGACTCATCCTTGCTCCGTGAGTTCTCCCTCACCATTTGGCACTTTGATTCTATTTGGCAGCTTCTAACCGCGCTGGATTTGAGCGAAGATTTCTTCTAGAATCTCTTGCGCTCCTTGTTGCCGCATCCGCTGTGCTAGTTCAAGCCCAAGTTGTTCGGCGTTAGTGGCATCACCACTAACAGTATCTTTAACCAACTGTTTGCCATCTACACTAGCGACGATACCAGTCAACGTGAGCATATCCCCATCCAGCTGGGTGTTGACACCAATAGGCACCTGGCAACCGCCTTCTAGCTTACGTAAAAACGCCCGTTCGGCATAGCAGCGTTGGGTGGTTGGGATGTGTTCAATGGCTTTGAGCAGTTCTAATACTTCGGTATCATCAGCACGGCATTCGATACCTAAAGCACCTTGGCCAACGGCATGGAGAGAAACTTCAGCTGGCAAGACTTGATGGATGCGATCGCTCATTCCCAACCGCTGCAACCCCGCCACTGCCAAAATAATCGCGTCATACTCACCAGCATCCAGTTTTGCTAGTCGCGTATTCAGGTTGCCCCGGATATCTTTAAACGCCAAGTGGGGGAAGTGGTGGCGCAATTGTGCCAGTCGCCGCAGTGAGGACGTTCCAATTACACTACCTTCTGGCAGGGTATCAATCTGCTTGTCTTTATGCTTCTCATGCACCACGAGGGCATCAGCCGGGTCTTCCCGTTCGGTAACGACTCCCAATACTAACCCTTCTGGTAAGTTGGTGGGCAAATCCTTCAGGGAATGAACCGCAAAATCAATCTCGTTGTTGAGCATCCCCAGTTCCAGTTCCTTGGTAAATAGCCCCTTATCCCCAATCTTGGATAAGGCTACATCCAGGATTTTGTCTCCGTGGGTACTCATCGTCTGGACTTCAAAGGTGCGATCGGGAAAGCGTTTTTGTAATTGTTCTTGCACCCAGTAAGTTTGAACTAGAGCTAACTGACTTTTGCGGGAACCAATACGAATTGTGCGGGGAGGGCTGGTAACAGTAGAGGACATAGAGCGATCGCGCTTGAATTCGAGCGAATAGAGTCACTTGATCTAGACTACCGCAGCCTGGGACTCCTTGATACGTTTGGGAATGAGACCACCGTTCACTCTGAACTCTTTAAGATGTCAGATAGAGTAAGGTAGAAGAGTGGGTGCATAGAATTACGGTGTTGGGTTGCGTTTACCCACAATTCTTTCACAACCTATTTTCTCAGCATTCTGAACTGGGACTCGTGGAAACGGCACTTGTGCCTTTCGAGACTTGACCCTAACCCTACTCGCCCGACTGACCCTGGGTGTCAGAACCATTACGGGCGAAACAGAGTTCAAAGAACGCCTTCACAACTGAAGGCGGCTAAAAAACCGACCGAGATATTGCTGCTGTAGGGACGCGATTAATTGTGCCCGTACTGTACAGCGTGACCTTGCCGTCGTAGGGAATACGGGTCTCGCCTGCGAAGAATGTAGAGATGTGTTCTACTGCGTCCTTACAGCCACCAAGCAGGAAATCCAAGGAGGTAATTCCTCCAAATCTCCCGATGAGTGAATCACGCGCTTGTTGCTAAGGGAGTATATCAAATCAGCAGCGATAAATCAGCTATGTCATTTGTGCAAGTTGGGCTCTTGCATTCTCTAAGCGGGACGATGGCAATCAGTGAAGCTCCCCTAATAGAAGCTCAATTGATGGCGATCGCCGAAATCAACGAAACAGGAGGAGTCCTGGGTAAGCTTATTGAGCCTGTCATTAAAGATGGCGCTTCCGATCCCGCACAATTTCAAGCCCAGGCGAGAAAACTCATTGAACAATCTCAGATTACCACCGTCTTCGGCTGTTGGACTTCTGTCAGCCGCAAAGCCGTCTTGCCCGTAGTTGAAGAGTTAAATGCTCAACTGTGGTATCCAGTGCAATACGAAGGGCTGGAGTCCTCTAAAAACATTTTTTATACCGGGTCTTGTCCCAATCAACAAGTAGAACCAGCTGTAACCTGGCTGTTACAAAACAAAGGCACACGATTCTATCTTCTAGGCTCAGACTATGTTTTTCCGCGTACTGTCAACAAAATCATCAAAGCACAGCTCAAACACCAAGGGGGCACTGTCGTTGGCGAAGAGTATGTGCCCTCAGGAACGAGAAAGTTGGCAGAAATTATTAATAGAATTCAGCAAGCTAGACCTGATGTTGTCTTCAATACCCTCAACGGTGACAGCAACCTGACCTTCTATCATCAGTACGAAGAAGCAGGAATTACAGCCCAAGAGATTCCCGTCTTAGCCGTTAGCATTGCTGAAGTGGAACTTCAGAGGATAGGCGATGCCGCCACAGGTCACTACGCGAGTCGGAGCTATTTCCAGAGTCTAGACACGCCTAGTAATAGAAGATTTGTCCAGAATTTTCAGCGTCGGTATGGTCAAGACCGAGTCACATCTGACCCCATTGAAGCCGCCTATACTCAGGTTTATCTCTGGAAGCAAGCGGTAGAGCAAGCGCAGTCGTTTGAGGTTGATCGAGTGCGTGTAGCGGCTTATGGTCAGAGTTTCGAGGCTCCTAGCGGATTTGTGCGAATTGAGCCAAATCACCATGTTTGGAAATCCTGCCGGATTGGGAAGATTTTGCCGACAGGACAATTTGAAACCGTATATACCAGTGACAATCCGATTAAACCTTTGCCCTGGCTAGGTGTTGAAGAGGTCAAGTTTAATACCTCTGAGATTGTGATTGATATGCTGGCAGAGGTTCCACAAGGGATTCACAAAGCTTGGCAGTTGGAACAAAAGTCGCGTGAATTAAAAGCAGCCAAGGTACAGTTACAGCGTGAAATTATTCAGCGCCAACGAGTGGAAGCTGTACTCAGTGATTCTGAGGCGCAACTGCAAGCTCTCTTCGCAGCAATGACTGACGTTGTCCTCGTGTTCAATGCACAGGGACGCTATCTGAAAATCGCTCCGACGAATCCTAGGCTGTTATACAAATCTGCTGACGAACTGATTGGCAAGACACTGCACGAGGTTTTTGAAAGAGAGCAAGCTGATACGTTTCTTGGCTATATTCGACAAGCTTTAGACACCCAACAAACCGTCAATGTTGAGTATAGCCGTCCAACCATTGAGGGGCAAAAAGTTTGGTTAACTACTAGCATTTCACCCCTTTCAGCGGACTCAGTTATCTGGGTAGCGCGTGATATTACTGCTACTAAGCGAACAGAGGAAGCACTGCGGGAGAGTGAGGCACGATTTCGGGCCGCCGCCGAGGGAAGTCACGATGCTTTCTTCATCTTTGAGAGCTTGCGAGACGGGACTGGACGCATTATCGACTTCACATTTGCTGATCTCAACTCTAAGGGCGAGAAGATGATTTCCATGTCCAAAGAAGAGGCGATCGGCAAGCGGATGTGCGATATTCTTCCCATCAATCGCACGGATGGTTTTTTTGAGAAATATGTCAGGGTTGTCGAAACAGGAATTGTGTTAGAGGAAGAGTTTCCTATCTCGACACCGGAAGTCACAGCTTTATGGCTTCATCATCAAGTTGTTCCGCTTCGTGATGGTATAGCGATTACATCAAGAGACATTACTGAGCGAAAACAGTCAGAGCAAGCTCTTAGGGAGAGCGAAACAAGACTCAGGTTAGCTCTAGAATCTGCTCAAATGGGCACCTGGGATTGGAATATCCTGACCAATAATATCGTGTATTCTGACCAACTCGGGCCAGTATTTGGTCTGCCACGAGGCACCTATCACCCAAACTATGAAGCCTTTCTCAATTCTGTCCATCCTGAAGACCGCGAGTTTGTCAATCAAGCCGTGACTCGTGCTGTTAAGCAAGGAGCAGATTATGCTATTGAATTTCGAGTTTTCTGGCCTGATGGAACGCTGCACTGGGTTGGGAATAAAGGTCAAGTTTACTATGACGAAACTGGTTCGCCAGTACGTATGATTGGTGTGGCAATGAATATCACCGAACGCAAAGAAGCGACCGAGGCACTGCGGCAAAGCGAAGAGCGGATGCGGGCGCTTTTAAATGCAATTCCCGATCCTATGTATCGCCACCGAGTGGACGGGACATATTTAGATGTCAAGACGATAGAAGAAAACTTACTATTACCATCCGAAACGCTGATCGGGAAGAACTTGCGTGATTTATCGATGCCGGAAGAGGTAAAGAAGCAACTGCTTACACTTCTCGAAATTGCTGTCAAAACTGGGGAACTACAGACGTATGAGCATGACTTAGAAAAGTTGGACGGAGTTCACAGCTTTGAAGCGCGTTTTGTTAAAAGTGGTGTTGACGAAGCCGTCTGTATCGTGCGCGACATCACCGAGCGCAAGCAAGCAGAGGCAGCCTTACGGGAAGCTCAAGAGAGATATCACAGCATTTTTGAGAACTCTGATGAGGGTCTGTTCCAGGCAACACCAGGTTGGCGTTATCTGAGCGCTAATCCGGCGCTGGCAAGAATTTATGGCTACAAGTCTCCTGAAGAATTGATAGCGAATTTGACCAACATCAATGAGATTTACGTTGATGACCACCGTCGAGAGCAATTTTTGGCTCTCATCCAAGCACAGGATACTGTGTCAAATTTTGAGTCTCAGGTCTATCGCACCGATGGCAGCATCATCTGGGTTTCGGAGAATACCCACGTTGTTTGTGATGCCGAGGGTGAGTTGCTTTACTACGAAGGTAGCGTTGTCGATATTACAGTCCGCAAGGTCTGGGAAGAAGCGCTGCGCTATCAACAAGAATGCACTGAAGATCTACTGCTGAACATTTTGCCGGAACCGATCGCCCAGCGGCTAAAACAGGCGGAAAGTACTATCGCCGATAGCTTTGCCGAAGTCACAGTTTTATTTGCTGACCTGGTTAACTTTACAGAATTTTCCGCTCAGATTCCTCCCACAAAACTGGTGGAGTTGCTAAATAAGATATTTTCAGAGTTCGATCAGCTAGCCCAGAAGCATGGTTTGGAGAAGATCAAGACTATTGGAGATGCCTACATGGTCGTTGGCGGTCTTCCTACGCCCAAAGCTGACCATGCAGAAGCGATCGCTGAGATGGCACTGGATATGCAACAGGGCATCGATCGCTTCAAACAGGATAATGGTCAACCCTTCCGCCTCCGCATTGGCATCCACACTGGGCCTGTAGTAGCAGGCGTGATTGGCATCAAAAAGTTCAGTTATGACCTGTGGGGCGATACAGTGAATGTGGCTTCTCGCATGGAATCCCAAGGAGTTGCAGGGAGCATTCAAGTAACGGCTGCTACTTATGAGCTTTTGAAGGACAAGTATTTATTTGAACGGCGGGGTGCTACCTTCGTCAAGGGCAAGGGAGAAATGATTACTTATTGGCTCATAGGGAGAAGGATTTGCCACCTGCCAGCATAAACAGACGGCTGGCAAAATTACCCGAATGGGTGAAGATTTTGGCTGAAAACCTTGATTATATGTAAATAATCCCTAATAAAAAACCCTCTCCTGAGGGCTAATGCTGACCCTTGCCCAAGGCTCAGTAAATTTTTTTGCGTAAAAACTTAAGTCGAGGGTGATAAGTAGTGTAGCTATGGAGCGAAAATTGACTTTTGCAAGAGTTCTACTCCGCTGGTTTGGCAGAGACATCGCTTACAAAGCATTGCCATTTACCCCTTGTTCAGTAGCGATCGCACTATTGAACTTGATGTACCTTGCAGGCATTTAATAAGTATCCGATTTGGCTGAAGAGTGGAAGGTCAAGCAAATGGTTAAAATTCGTGAAATTGTCCAACAGTCTGTCACTACTGGTTATCTAACAGTTGAAGCCGAAAATCAATTGCGACGACTTTTACAAACAACAAAGTATAGCTCGGAAGACGTAAACGCTTTTATGACCTTGCAGAAATTAGCAATGGCTGGTCATGTGAAGCAAGAATCCCGCGAATTGACACACTCTTAGGAGTTCTCCAAGAATTACTCCTTCTCCAAAGAGGATATCGGGTTCGTTGTCAGTTGTCAGTTGTCCTTGGTAACCCAAATAGCCCAGTTGTTTGTGGACACCCCCTTAATCTTTGGATGAGCGAAATTCAGCTACTACTGCGATTAGATCGACAAGCGTCACCAACTGATAATCCCTCAAGGAAGCATCGGGCACGGGCGATACAATCCTGGTGTGATGTTTGCACGATTTGCTCCTCTTATTGCTCTTCCAGCAGATGGTGCGTAAGTCCTAGTGCAGCGACAGCAAAAGTAACTGACCACTTCCTGGAGACGAGGGGGTGAGCGGGTGATATTAACTGGTTCACTTACTTCTGCCGTGATGCAGTAGTTAAAATTACGGTAACGCTTCTGGGCAAACTTAACTCATGACTGCTTCAACTCCTAGAGCCAGCAAAACAGTCCTTCCTACTGATATCCCACAATGGCAGCCAGCCACATGGGAAGATTACTTACATTATCGTGACGACCCGACTCCAGAGAGAGTCAGGCTGTTTTTTAATGGCAAATATCTTTTAGTTGACATGGGTTCAGAAGGAATTAACCACGCTAGCATTGCTCGTCTCTTCGCGATGCTGTTTGCTTTCTGGTTCACTCGCTTTCCAGATCGGACGGCCAGCGATCTCGGTGGTTGTTTACTTGAAAAGCCGAAAAAGCAAGCCGCATCTCCAGATTTAGTTTTGTATATCGGTGAAGGGGTTCCACAGTGGCAAGAAGGGGAATTGCGTCGTATTGATTTGACTCAATGGCGAGTTCCCGATCTAGTGGGTGAAGTTTCTGATACTACACTGGCAACTGATTTGGATGAAAAAAAACAACTCTATGCTGAACTGGAAATTCCTGAGTATTGGGTAATTGATGTTCAGGGAAAACGAGTAATTGCGTTTCGGTTGCAGTTGGATGGAAAGTATCAGCAGTGTGCTGACTCTGTAGCTTTGAACGGGCTATCAATTTCTCTGTTAGAACAAACTCTAGAACGCCTGAGTGAGGGAACTAATATTAGTGCTGCTAGCTGGTTTGCTCAACAAATTGCCAATTTGAATGTAGAGTAAGAGCGATCGGAGTTTGAGGAGAGAGCGATCGCTTTTCTGAGGCTTGGAGATTTTAGGGCTGGTTTTCATCCTTAAGGAAATCACCCACATACAACCGGATAAATTCTGCTGCCGCAGCAGGATTAATGCTTTTAAGTGCTTCGGCAATCTGCACAACGGTTTCGGCAGTAGGGTCTCTTTGTTCGTGATACCACTTGAAAATCATAGAACGGTCAACTCCCAGAGTTACGGCTAGTTTGTTCTGACTGATGCCGTAAGTCTCCAATGCCTGTCTGAGAGCTTGTCCCGCTTTTCCCATGCCTCTAATCGTGTCAGAGGATCATGAGTGAGTAAATGTTGTCTTATGCGACCACAACTGCAATACTGGTTGTTGTCTATTAAGACCACATCAACATTGAACCAGGTAAACTCAAATGCACGAAGATTTTCTGCCTAATGACGTTGAATCCCCTTCTGCTAATGCTTCTGGTCAAGCTTCTGCCCCTCCAGTTTCACGGAAAGAATTTGTCAAGGTTATGGTCATCGGTTCCCGTAAAGGGATAACCAGTGTTATCAAAACGCTGCACACTCTGCGGTTTGCAGAGGTGGGTGAGTGGAGTCCAATCATGCCTCATAGCGAGTCAGGGGAAATGATGAGCGTTTTACGCAAAAGAGTTTTGGAGTAATTGGGGATAGGAGAAAGCGATTCTCTTCGGGATAGCTATGCTGCTAGCGCACCATGCTGCGCAAACGCTTTACGCATTTTGTGAAGAGTTGGGAGGAGGGTGATTGCCTACGGCTTTACTCGAAGCTGATCGCAATACTTCGATTACGAGCCATTATGCCAACTGCTGTCTCACCCAAGCTCGAAACGCACGAGTACAAGCAATTTCCCCAACTTTTCTGCTCTCTTGTATGAATCTTGGAATTTCAGTTACTGACACTGGAGTAAAAGTAGGGCTAGTACTGCACTCTTTATACTCCCCATTTTCAAGTCTGTAGACTCGCAGCACAGTCCCGTTGTAGCGCCAGAATTCAGGAACCCCCATTGAGGCATAAAGCCGAAACTTGTCGATTTTAGACCTAGAGTATTCCACCTCTAGCACTAAGTCTGGCGGCGGGTCTGTGGTTAGGTCAATATGTTCTTTATCTCGAACCAGGGACTCATTCTGAATGTAGTAACTACTGTCTGGTTCAGCCCCACGTTCTAAGTCATCTCGCGTCATCGTCAGCGAACCAGCCCGTTTAATCTCCAAGCCCAACTCTTCGCATAACACACCAACAAACACTTCAATAAGTCGGTTGGAGTTCTCATGCGGCATTAAGGGAGTCATAATTTCTACAATTCCGTTGTCGTAGGCAAGCCGGGAGTTACGATTGTTCCCCATTTCAGCCAGCATGGTTTTAAAGGTTTGCCAACTGATGTTCTGAAGTATGACTCGCTGTTCGGCGGGTATTGTTGCGGTCGCCATAGGGCTGCTCAATTCTGTTTTCTATTAATACCATTGTCACGTTCAAAGAATGCGATCGCCTTTTGTGGAGGGTGGGGGGGAAGTGCGATCGTATTCTTTCATAAAAGAAAGTGATGGGACGAAGCTGTGTCAGCAGTTCACAACGACTACTTATGTTAACTTCCGCAGCCCAGCAACTACGAGTTCGCCAAGATTATCGCTCAGAGTGACTAGTGCGTTTTCGAGTCCCCATTGCTTGACTTTGGTCGCAGAGAGCGCACCATGAGCGGTAGCATTCCTTAGAGCCTTAGCAAGTCTTACAGCATCAGTCCAACTAGAAACTTCGACCGACTGAACCATCCACGCTTCTACTATCTGCGCGTCTCCACGCTCAAGACTAAGAAAGTCAATGAGTGCTGTCTGACCTGTTGGCGTTGCTGGTGGTTTCTTGAGCCATTTATCAAGATTTCCTCGTGCTATTTTTGGTGAAGATAATGGAGTGTAGGTTGAGAGGATGCATTTGTTTGTGAAGTCACGCAGCGCTCCTGGAGTTAGACCTCCTCTTCCCATCTTCAGTAATGTCTTTGTAGTAGTCTCAAATCCACCGTATGCCATCACAAGTCGCCACTGAACTCCACGCGCCTTCTGTGTATTATTTGGTTTCCCCTCTAGGTTGTCACCAATAGCAGGTTCGTACCATTGCACAGCAGATTTAGTAAGATAAAACCCCCTTGATAGAGATTGGATGACATCATCAATATAGTCGGAGTCGGCTAGGTGACTCTCATTGAAGTACAAGAGCCGTTGATGTATATTATTACACTTGGCTTCATGGCAGCTACAGGCTTCATTTAATCCGAAACCTTCGCATACATCCCGCCAAACATTATCAAGATCTGATGTA
>DATNPI010000256.1:0-17594 GCA_036703325.1 Coleofasciculaceae cyanobacterium | reverse complement strand
TGGCGAGGCGGGTTGAAGCTAGCATCTTTGTGCGAGGGTTGGCAATTGCTCTGTGTTTCCGACGCTTGGTGAAGAAGTCCTGGCTTTTTCTATTTAGTGACAGGACTGCGGGTCAGGACGCAGTTGAGATCCCCCTCCCTGCCCCCTAATCCCCAAAGGGGACCCCGAGTTCCCCCTTAAAAAGGGGGAAGCCAGAAGTTGCTGCGCCTTTGATATCACGGGGGACTTTGACTGAATTCTCCCCCCTTGTTAAGGCCGGAGATGAGAGTGAGGAGCTGGGGGGGATCGATTGATTCAGCTCAAGTGAATCGTATTCTCAGCAAGGGGCGATGGGCTAGGGCAAGCTGGTTCATAAGAAGGCAAGAGTAGCTCTCGGTAATCCGGCTCAAGTTATCTTGCCCCTGGTTTATCAACCCCTTCAATCTGTCAAAGCCTCGTCTAATGCAAAAAGACGGGGGTTTTTCAGCACAAAGTGTTATATAAGACCAACAAACCGCAAGGTGGAAGGGCATCTGTCAATGAAGCCGGAAGCCCACACTTACCGCGCAAGCGCAAGTGTGGGTAGTTCACTTGAGTTGTATTGTTTTTATTTGAAACCTGTGCAATGACGCTCATAGGTATTTCCTCCCCATGGAAGAGGTAGACCGACAAGAGCAACACAAGCCTGATTCACAACATAACCATTAGACATATTTCCATTAGCCCAAAAGTATCCTGTTCCATCAGCTTTAAACATTCCATGTATGGGTTGAGTGCCCTTTACTAGATCTCGTTCTCTTATAAAAAGAAATGTATCATCTGGAATATAGGCTCTAGTCCAATTAGCGTGACATTTTTTTGAATACATTTTTTGAACAATTATTTGTCGTGGTTGCCCAGAATCTTGCAAACGATAAACCGTTTTAGTTAGTTTACTCACAATACGGGCATCAGAAACACACTTATACTTTACAGGATTTTTATCATTACAACTAATACCATCACAGGATTTATTATCGGCTAATGTCTTCTCTACAAATCCAAAATTACAACAAACGCTTAATGTTGCAATAAGTCCAATTGAGCCGAATTTCGAAAGGTTCATTTTTCTTTCCTTATTTGGTTATCTAATTGGTTTTCAATCAGGGAAAATGTTAGTTGGTCTTCAGTAGCCAGCTTGCCACCAACTTCAGTACGCGCCTGCATCTTCTCGAAATGACGATGTTTTAGCTACAACAGTTCCACCGTCATTACCAGCTGATCACTTACAGGCTTGCCTGAACTGTGTTCTTGTAACTTTGCGATGCTCCCATTCTTTCAAGTAGATGCTCTCCGACCCGCAAAGCATTTGCCATAATCGTTAGCGATGGATTCAAAGCAGCACTAGAGGGGAAAAAGCTACCATCAACGATGTAAAGGTTATCAATATCATGCGTGCGGCAATTGATATCAAGCACGGAAGTTTTGGGGTCTTCACCGAAACGGCAGGTACCACACTGATGCGCCGTCTCTCTCAATGGCATCTTTTTAGTAATATACAATGAAAATGGCGCAATTTGATGCGGTCTATCAATTGATTTCAATACTTCAGTCCAGCGCTTAATTAAGCGATTAAACGCTTCAATGTTGTTATTTGTATAGTTGATAACAATTTTTCCACTCTTGACACGCACACGATTGTTGAGATCTGGCAAATCTTCAGTCATGAGCAACCAAGGAGTAGAATGTTTTGCCACGGCATCACATATAATGGTAGGTACAAAAGGTGGGCCATGAGCGGCTACTCTATCTTTATTAACATTGCCGAGCAATTGCACACTTCCCATTGGGTAAGCAAAATCTTTTTCCCCCCAATAAAAATCATTGATAGCCAGCGTCTTTTGAAAAACTGTAGGATTCACTTTTGTTGTCAAAGCGATGACCCCTGCATGCTTATGAGCCATGTAATTGCGGCCCACGAGATTAGAACTATTGGCCAATCCATTAGGGTGGCGATCGCTAGCGGATTTGAGTAATAATACAGCTGAATTGATTGCACCACAGGCGACAACGACAATATCCGCAGAGAACATCTGACGCTTGCCTGCAATTTCTGCTTCAACCCCAGTGACTTCGCGACCCGATGCACTCGTGTGCAAGCGCAAAACTTTTGCTTCGGTCATCAAAGTGAGATTTGCATAAGCTATTGCTGGACGTAAACCGTTAATGTCAGCATCAGCTTTGCCATTGATGAAACACGGGAAGCCATCGCAAGTATCACAACGAATACAAGTACTTAAAAGAGTATTTACTTCTTTTAGCTTAATAGCAAGCGGCAGATAAAATGGGTGTAACCCTTTCTTCTTTAAGGCATAGTAGATTTCTTGAACGTAGGGTTCGTGACTGACTCGTGGAAAGGGATAGTCTTCAGTAGTCGGTGGTTCAGTAGGATCGAGACCTCGCTTACCATGTACTTCGTAGAGTCTCTCAGCCTGAGCATAGTAGGGAGCAAAGTCCCGATACTTCAAGGGCCATTCGGGAGAAATGCCACCTTTATGAATGACTTTTTCAAAGTCTTGCTCGCGAAATCTGAATAGTGCACCGCCGTAAACTTTAGTGTTGCCGCCGACATAATAGTATGTTGCTGGACGGATTGCTTTGCCGTCTTTGTCATACCATACCTCGGAAGTGCGATAGCGTTCTTTTTGAAGGACTTGCCTAGAATCCCAGTTGGCTTTTTCTCTGGGTAGGAAAGTACCTCGCTCTAGAATCAAAATTTTCTTCCCACTTGGTGCCAGTCGATTGGCCAAAGTCCCACCACCGGCACCTGTGCCAATGATGATGACATCGTAATGACCATCAGCCATTTTTCCCTGCGTTTTTTGAGTTGGTTGTGCATCAGAAAAATTGTAGGGTAAGAAGAGACCGCCGTAAAATTTGTGAGTAATAGAACTAAGCTCGACGATGGATTGCCTCAAACAGAGCAGTGGAGTAAGAGCAGGTTAATCTAAACTGCTGTTTTTAATCAACTAGGGAAAATATCAGTTCGCCTTCAGTAGCCAGCTTGCCATCAACTTCAGCGCGCGCTTGCATTTTGCCGAAACGACGCTTTTTGATCCACAACAGATCCACCGTCATTACCAGCTGATCGCCTGGTACTACTTGGCGGCGGAACCGGACTTTATCAATACCGGCAAACACGAATAGTCCACCTTCCGACTCTAGCATCTGGGTCAGTACCACGCCGCCAACTTGTGCCATCGCTTCCACAATCAGTACCCCAGGCATGATCGGTTGTCCTGGAAAGTGGCCTTGAAAATGGGGTTCGTTGAAGGTGACGTTTTTAATGCCGACAGCTTGTTTCCCTGGCACATATTCAATAATCCGGTCTACAAGTGAAAAGGGGTAGCGGTGGGGTAACAGTTTCTGAATTTCTTCGAGCGTGAGAGTCTGTTTGGTCGTTTTTAAAGCAACGGGATTAGGCTGATGATTCGCAGAATCCGGTGCAGGAGAATCAGGTGAATTAACGTCAAGTAGGGTTGTCATAGCAAATTTCAACTTTTGATTTGGCTTGTGATTGGGATATGCTATTAATCAATTGATTGACTAATTTTTGCTGAGGATTATAGTTACTGTAATTTCATAAGAAAATGAGGAGGAGTTTACACTGAAGGTTGAAGTGTGAAGTATGAAGTGTGTTAGCTTAACCGGAGCGAAGGTGAGACGTAGCCTAACAACCCCATTTTTTAAAACAGGGGCTTGTCATAAGAACATGAAGTGCCTCTTTATCCTTTATCCTTCAGCTTCTTAGGTGTGTAAAAGGCTCTCCGAAACCCAACTAGCCCTCAAATTTTTTAAAGGCTAGGGTGACATTGTGGCCCCCGAAACCAAAGGAATTAGAAAGGGCAACGTCTACCCGTTGAGTTCGGCTATGGTGAGGAACATAATCTAGATCACAGGCTGGATCGGGATAGTCCAGATTTATGGTTGGTGGAATTGCGTCTGTGGCTGTTGCCATCACCGTCGCAACAGCCTCGATCCCTCCAGAACCCCCTAAAAGATGACCCGTCATGGATTTCGTGGAACTGATGGCGACTTTGGAAGCATGCTGTCCCAACGCTTGTTTAATCGCCATGGTTTCAGTAACATCGTTGGCAGGTGTACTGGTGCCGTGAGCATTGATGTAGCTTACCTGGTTGGGAAACAAGCCAGCATCTTTTAGCGCTAGTTCCATCGCTCTGGCAGCCCCTTCACCTCCAGGTACGGGAGCCGTCATGTGATAGGCATCACAAGTCATTCCGTAGCCAACGATTTCTGCGTAGATGTGAGCCTGACGCGAGAGAGCATGTTCTAACTCCTCTAGGAGTAGAATGCCAGCGCCTTCCCCCATGACAAACCCACTGCGATCGCGATCGAACGGACGAGAGACACGAGTGGGTTCTTCGTTGCTAGTAGATAACGCTTTAGCGGCTGCAAATCCAGCTACCGATAAAGGAGTAACTGCCGCTTCCGTGCCACCGCAGATCATAGCTTGGGCGTAACCTCGTTGAATTAAACGAAACGCCTCTCCCACACCATTGGAACCCGCCGCACAAGCGGTAACAGTACAGAAATTTGGTCCCTTTGCTCCTATGTGGATTGCCGTTAATCCGGCAGCCATATTGGCAATCATCATCGGAATCATAAAAGGGCTGTTCCGGTCAGGACCGCGAGTCAGGTAGATCTCCTGTTGGTCTTCCATAACCTTAATGCCGCCAACGCCAGAGCCAATTACTACACCGACTTGGGAAGCATTGAGGTCACTAATCTCAAATCCGGCATCAGCGATCGCTTGCTTACTAGCACAGACCGCGAATTGGGCAAAACGATCCATACGTTTAGCCTCCTTGCGATCTAAATAATCACAAGGGTTAAAACCCTTAACTTCTCCTGCAATTTGACAAGCATGGCGAGAGGCATCAAACAACGTAATCGGTGCAATGCCACTATGCCCCTGAAGGAGTCCCTGCCAGTATTCCGTTACAGTGTTCCCCAAGGGGGTAATGGCTCCCAGACCTGTGACTACCACTCGCTTTAATTCAAGTGACATTAGTCTAAACTCCAGAGATTAAGATAGGAAGTAAGAAATGTAGCTAGAGTTTGCTCAAATTCTGCTTAGAATTGTCAAATCTTGATAATCCTTTTTCATACCCAATAACTGCTGATAATAATCATTAAGATTTTGGCATCCTTGCTTGTCAGAATATTGATTTGCGTCTTGTAAGGCACGTTGAATTAGTTCTGTGTTGTCGCTTGATAACACTTTTTCGAGGCAATTTGCTAACCCTTCAACATCGTCAGGTTGGACAAGATACCCATTTATACCATCGAGCATATATTCCGACACCCCACCACTATTAACGGTTACAACCGGAACACCTGAAGCCATTGCTTCCACCCCTGTTAGCCCAAATGTTTCGTAAGGTGAAGGACTGCAAAATACATCGAACGATGCTAATACATTCGCCTTTGTTTCTCCAAGCAGAAAACCTGTAAAGTGGACATCAGGAATCGGTTCGGCAATATGTTTCAATTGGTTGACAACATCGGCAGGACCATCCCCAACAATGATGAGAGAATAGTTGGGGTGTCGGCGTTTTAATTTTGCAAAAGCTTCGATGAGTAAATCTACTCGTTTCTCAAAGCCAAGACGGCCCAAGAAGCCTACAACTTTGTTATCTTGTTCCTGAGGACTTAACCATGATTCTAACCATTTACGGTTCCGGCGATTAGGATTATAAGTGGAAATATCTGTACCAAAGAAGGGGATAACATGGGTATTTTTAATGCCCATTTCCTGACAACTTTTGCTGGCAGGAGTGCTAGGACATATGGTCGTATCGACTTGATGATATAAGTGACTTAACAAACGAGTCCTGCGAACAAAACTTCGCAACCATTGCCAACCGGGGTAAGTTGATGAGAAGTTATAAACATCAGTATGGTATTCGGCTAAGTACGGCACATGATGTTCTTTCGCATAATCCCTTCCTGGCAATTGCCATGCGCTTAATAAGAAATAGCGCTCTACGTCTGTCATGACAATTAGATCGGGTTTATAATCAGCTATCTTTTTGCTGATTTGACGTGCTGCGGAAAACGTGGGCACGTAAGTTAGTTTATAAGGAATCCAAGACTTTGAGGCATAACGTTCAATAATTAAATTGTTGTCTACAACTGAGGAATCTTGACCCTTTTTAAAATCGGGTGCAAAGACAACTACACGATATCCTTGCTTGGCAAACCATTGGGCGCGTGCCCAGTTAAAGTGAGAAGAACCACTGACTTCTGGAGGAAAGGCTGTTACGAGAAAAGCCAAGGTAGGAATTTTATCAGAACTCATCAAATTTAGTCCTTATAACTGTTCTAAGTAAACAATCATTTGGTAATGGGGAATGGGTAATAGGTAATGGGAAAAACTATTACCCACTACCAGTTATCTATGACCAATGGCAACCTTCGGAGGCTCCACAAAACCACTGCGAATGAAGTACGAGAAATAGGTGTTTAGCAATTTAGAATCTAGCGGAGGACAGATGATGGAAGTCGCTGAAAGTGCAGCAAGTGTTTCCTCACAGCTAATTAAGGGTCTTCTACCTTGCTCGTTCAGTTCAATGTATGTCAGTTGCTCGTCAGACCACTTCTGGCTGAAGAAGGGCAAAAGAGGATATAGCGGATTTTCCCTAGCCGTACTTAGCCGTACTTGCCATTCTTTATAAGAAACCCGTTCCATTGGATACCCCATAGAGCAGATAAAATCAACAAGGTCGCTCCAATGAAGTAGCTGGGGATTTTGTAGGTGAAAAACCTTTCCTAGTGACTCTTTTTGCCTCGATAAATAGACAATGGCTCGGCTGTTATAGTCAACGGGAGACAGATCCAACATCAGGTCTAGGTCTGTCATAATACTCCCTAAATGGATACAGCCTTGAATCATTCGACAGAGGAAGCCACTTGTATTCCAAAGACCAGTTTGACTGTGACCCGCCACTAATGGGGGTCTGTGAATAGTAATTGGAAGTCCGCGATCGCCTGCAATCTTGACTAACCGTTCTGACACCCATTTACTCTGAGAGTAGCCTAGGAAAATTCCCTCGCTGCGATCGATGTCATCGAATTCTGTTACCGGCTTTCCGTAATAAGCCGATGACTCAAAAACAGCAACACTAGAAATGTGATGGACAGGTTTGACCTTGGTTTGACAGGCTAATCTCAGGACTTCTTGGGTTCCCAGAACATTGATCGGTTTAAATTTGGAGTAAGGATAAACGTAATTCAGGAAAGCCCCATTGTGATAGATGGTATCGATTTCGCTAGCCATCCTTTCAAACTGTTCAGTTGAAAGACCCAATAGGGGCTGAGCTAAATCACCTAAAATTGGGACGATTCTGGAACTGTAATCCTCATTCCAAAGGTCATAGGTCTTCAGGTTATCTTGGAGCCTCGCCTTCCCTGACTCAAGATCGGGAGAACGTACCAGGCAATAAATATCGGCTTGAGTCTGGTCGAGGAGTTCTTGGAGTAAAAAGGCTCCCAAAAAGCCAGTTGCACCAGTCAGAAGAATAGAAGCTGGTTCGGCAACCGCCTCGATATGAGCGTTGTCAGGAGAAATTTCCGGATCGAGGACAGCTTCGGCGTTTAGATCCAAGACATTCTCTACAACATCTGGTTGGGAATTCCCTGGTATCAGTTGCTCAATCAACAGGGCTGCAAGGTTGGCAATACTAGGGTCTTCTATAAACGCCCTGATGGGCACGTCCACCTGTAGTTCAGTCCGAATCATGCTGGTCAGATCGACAGCCATTAAGGAGTCAAATCCTAGGTCTTGGAGAGACTGCTGTATGTCCAGATCGGAGGAGGGAAGCCCCAGCACCTTAGCGACTTTACCTTGGAGGTAAGCCATTAAAAGTTGTTGGCGCTCAGTTGCAGGAGCCTCCTTCAATCGTTGTAAAAGCTCATTCCGCTGTGCCGACACCTGCTCGGATTCTTCCTGTGGGCTTTCCTCACGAACCAATTCCGAAAGCAACGACAGTTGTCTACCTGAACTTAATTGCTGCTTAAACACCGACAACTCGAACGGTAGAACCCCAACCTGCGCCAGAGTCTGTCCCAGGACTCGCTCTAGTATCTGCAATCCTTGCTCTGGAGCGATGGTAGTTAGTCCCTGGGCAGTTAAGCGAGCCTTGTTACGGCTATTCAGGCTGGCTGCCATCCCTGTATCACCCCAAGGCCCCCAGTTGATGCTCAATCCTGGCAGTCCTAGTGAGCGGCGATAATGAGCTAGGGCATCCATGAAGGCGTTGGCGGCTGCGTAATTCCCTTGGCCGGGTGAACCCAGCAACGAGGCGGCGGAGGAAAATACCACAAAGAAATCCAGTGGCAGCTTTTGGGTGGATATATGCAGGTTCCAAGCTCCTTTTACCTTTGGAGCCATCACCCGCGTAAAGCGTTCCCAGTCTTGTTGCAGCAGTATTCCATCATCAAGGACACCAGCTGCATGAACAATTCCTCGCAGAGGTGGCATTGATACCTCAATCCCCTCAAGCATCCTGACTACGTCCCCTTCGTCGCACACGTCAGCCTGAGCGACTAGAACCTTGGCTCCTGCCTGCTTCAGTTGGCTGATGGTTTCCTGCGCGTCACTTGAAGCCCCACGACGCCCAGTTAGTACCAAGTGTCGAGCGCCTTGTTCCACCATCCACCGGGCAACCTTCAGTCCCAAGGCTCCCAAACCCCCAGTAATCAGGTAGGTGGCATCCGATTGGAATGTCAATTTTTGGGATTCTGGCAGTTGCTTGCGTATCACGCGGGCGACGTAACGCTGTCCATCCCGGAAGGCAAGATGGTCTTCCCCTTGTGAATCCCCAATCTCGGCTAACAGCTTTGTTGCTTCATCCTCTGTTGCCTCAGGGGCTAAATCGAGCATTCCTCCCCACAATTCCGGATGTTCCAGAGCAACCACTTTGCCCAGCCCCCACAGGGGAGCTTGAGCTACTGCTGGAAGCGATCGCCCAACGGGTACTGCACCCCGTGTCACTAACCACAACCGGGGTGAGGTTGACTTATTATCCTTGACTAGCGCTTGCAGCAAATGCAGTACGCTACCAACACCTAGAGCTTGAGCCTGTTCTAGAGAAGGGATGGTTAACTCCGAAGCCAGTTTCGTTTCTAAACTCCACAGGTGGATAACTCCCTTTAAAGGGCGATCAAGCGTCAATAAAGCTTCTTGGAATAGGCGATCGCAGTCTGCTCGACTAGATGGGTTGATGCTCCAAGTTCCAGCTTCTTTAGTCTGATAAGCGTCCCCAGCATAGACCAAAATACAGCTATGACCCCGTTCGTGCAAAACTTTGGCTAGGCCTTGTCCTACACCTCCGATGTCAGCCAAAATCAGCCATGTACCAGGTTCATGGAACCCGCTTTCCTCTTGGTTACGCGACTTGATCTGCCACTCTACCTCATAGAGCCAATCTTTGATGGATGCTGTCGTTAGCTGCTGTTGGTTTTGCTTAACTAATAATTCCAGCAGCCTAGGCAGTAATTTCAACTCATCTTCTGAAAGTTCGCCTGCTGTTTCTAAATGCTGGACTAGCTGTTGAGTATCCCCCTGGCTCAGAAGGTTAAGGATTGGGCTTTGGGCTTTTTCGTGGGATAAGTCCCCTGCTTTGGAGTGCCCATTTTCAGGAATATCTACCCAATAGCGCTGTCGCTGAAATGGATAGGTTGGTAGTTGCAGACGGCGACGGGGGTAATCCTGGTCAAAGCTAGGCCAGTCCACTGCTACCCCACGCACGTATAAGGCTCCCAAACTCTGGAGGAGCTGTTGCCAATCCTCGCGGCCTTGATACAAACTGGGGAGCCAAACGCCCACGCCTTCTGGCAGGCAGTAGCGACCCATTCCCAACAAGATCGGCTTCGCTCCGATTTCCAGAAACACTTCATAACCCTGCTGGTGAAGAGTTTCCATGCCTGCGGCAAATCTCACTGGCTGCCGCACATGACGACACCAATATTCAGGTGTAGCTATCTCAGCCGTGGCAAGTTCCCCAGTGACATTGGAAATTAACTTGATGTTTGGCAAAGAATATGATATATCAGAGGCAACTTGCTCAAAAGCTACCAGCATTGGCTCCATCAGGGGGGAGTGGAAAGCATGGGAGACCGTTAACTTCTTCGCCTTGACTCCTTCAGCTTGCAGGGTAGCGATCGCGTCCTGAACTGCCTCACGTTTCCCGGAAATAACAGTACTTTGTGGCCCATTAATGGCAGCAATTGAAAGCTCTTGAGCATAGGGTTGTATGACTGTTTGCACTTGGCTCTCGCTGGCAAACACTGCCACCATCTCACCATCTTGGGGCAGAGCCTGCATCAGACGAGCTCTGGCGGCAATCAATTTCAGACCATCTTCTAGACTAAATACCCCTGCCACACAGGCAGCGACATATTCCCCCACACTATGACCCATGACGACGGCGGGTTCTATGCCCCAGGATTTCCATAACTGGAAGAGGGCATATTCCAGGGCAAATAAGGCGGGTTGGGTGTAGGCAGTCTCGTCTAATTTTGGATTTTGGACTTTGGATTTTGGATTAGAAGAGTGGGTGTCTGGATACAGAACTTCGAGCAGAGGCTGTTCTAAATAGGGACGCAGAATTTCATCGCAGCGATCGAGGGCTTGGCGGAAAATGGGTTGGGTTTCGTAAAGTTGGCGTCCCATGCCTACATACTGAGAACCCTGACCAGTAAATAAAAATGCTATCTTCTGGCGCTTTTTACTTTGTACCTGACCACTCACTAGTCCGGTAGCTTCTTTCCCTGTAGCGAAAGCTAAGAGTGTTTCTTGCAACTGTGCGGTAGATTCAGCGACAACAGCAAGGCGGTGGTCAAAATGCGATCGCGCCGTATTGGCAGTAAAGCAAACATCCGCCAGGGATGCCTCAGGATGAGTCGCTAAGAAATCTTCATAACGTTGTGCCAATTCCCCTAGAGCCTTCTCACTTTTTGCCGAAAGGCTAAGAAGGTGGAGGGGACGTTCTTTGGATTTTGGATTACTAGGTTGCTCGTTGGTTTCAGAGGATTCATTGCTCTCACGAGTAGACCCCAATCCAAAATCCAAAATCGGCAATCTAAAATCAGAAGGTGCTTCTTCCAAGATGGCATGGCAATTCGTGCCGCCGAAGCCAAACGCACTTATCCCAGCTAATCGGCGTTCTGTACCAGCAGACCAAGGTTGGCACTCGGTCGGAATGGAAAAGGTCGTCCCTTCCAATGAAATTAAGGGATTCAGCTGCTTCAGGTGCAGGTGGGGTGGGATTTCCTTATGTTGCAGCGAAAGTGCCACCTTGATTAACCCAGCCATCCCCGAAGCGGCTTCCAAATGACCAATATTGGTCTTAGCCGAGCCAATCCAACAGGGCTGGTCTGGCTCACGACCTTGCATCAGCACAGCTTTGAGGGATTTAACTTCGATTGGGTCTCCCAGAGAGGTGCCAGTACCGTGAGCCTCAACATAGCTAATCTGCGCGGGTGTCACTCCAGCATTTTCCAAGGCTTGACGGATGACCAACTGCTGGGAAGGGCCATTAGGCGCTGTCAGTCCGTTGCTAAGACCATCTTGGTTAACTGCCGTGCCTCTAATGACTGCCCGAATATTGTCCTCATCCCTGATGGCATCCGAGAGGCGCTTAAGGACGACTACACCGCATCCTTCCCCCCGGACATAACCATCTGCACTCGCATCAAACGTCTTACAGCGACCGTCAGCCGCCATCATCCGAGCATGGGAGTAAGTGATAAACGGCTCTGGAGATAGCATCAGACTAACTCCACCAACCAGGCACAGATTGGACTCCCCACTCTGCAAACTCCGGCAGGCAAAATGCAACGCCACCAAAGACGAAGAGCAGGCCGTTTCAGTCACCACACTTGGCCCACGCAGATTCAGGATGTACGATAGGCGATTGGCAGCAATGGAGAGGGTGTTGCCAGTGCCATCGTAGGCATTTACGAGAGTTATATCCTTAGCTAGCAACCTGCAATAGTCGTAGTTGCCGATTGCCATGAAAACCCCTGTCTGACTGCCACTCAGCTTTGACGGCACAATTGCGGCATTTTCTATGGCTTCCCAGGCTACCTCCAAGACCAGCCTTTGCTGGGGGTCCATTCGCTCCACCTCACGGGGGGAAATCCCGAAGAAGCTAGGCTCGAATTGATCCACCTGCTCCAGAAAGCCACCCCATCGGGTACTCATTTTTCCGGGAGTACCTGGCTCTGGGTCATAGAAGGCATCAATATCCCACCGCTCTTTTGGCACCTCCGTGATGGCATCCACACCGTTATGCAAGAGTTGCCAGAAGGATTCGGGATCTTTGGCTCCGGGAAAACGACAGCCAATGCCGATAATTGCTATGGGTTCCACTTCAAAGCCTCTACTTTTAAGTATTTGTGCTGATGTGCCAGCCAATCATCACGGGAGTTGTCAAGAGGGGCTAGGGGCCAGGGACTAGTAGTCTGTCAACCTTAAATTGATGGGTTGGGCTTAACGATGACTACCTAATCGGAAGTGATATAACCCCCAGTTCCTAGCCTCTGTTGAGTTAGGCGACAGACCTGGAGAACTGCTCAAAAGCCTTAGTGTTATTTTGGATAGCCTTGCTAATCGACCCGCCTGAAGCCATTAGGCGTATGTCGCGGTTGACAGGCCACAGATAATCGATGGGGTCGAAAAGCCGACGGAGATCTGTCAGGAGGCGTTCGTGGTACTTGAGAGTCAAATGGAAACCCTCGTGTTCCTGACACAAGCACTTCTGGAGCCACTCAAGTGCTTCTTGGTCAGACATATTAAATACAGGAGACTGTAGCAGCCTGTAAAACGAGAGCATGAAAGTGTCATCAGTTCGGAATATGGCAGGTATACCACCAGAAAGACCACTCAACGCGATACTTTGCGACCTGTAGATTGTCATATTAGCTAAGAATTTCTCATAGGCCGTTGGTTTCTGGAAATCCTTGTACAGGTCTTGAGCAATCAGCTGGGAAGTGGTAGTGTGGAAGGCTTCATCCAAGAGATGGTAATGCGAGACAGCTAGTGGGGCTGGGATAAACTCGCCTTTCCTTTCTAATTCCTTGTAGTAGTGGGAATAGCGGTATTCATAATTCTTGATCAGCATATTCGCCATGAAGCGCGTGACGTAGAATAGGCACGCTAAGAAAGGCGAAGTTCCACAGTTCAAGGTGAAAAACTGTAGCACAGGCCGAGGTCCTAATTGCCCCAACAAACCAGTCGTTTGAGCGGGAATGGACTCGCCTTTCTCTTCCAACTCCCTCAAATATTGGGAATAGTAGTTTACTTGGCTCTTTAGCACCACCTTATTGGTGATGAAGCGCAAGGCGGAGTCTTGAAACGATGCTAGGGGCGAACTTTGCCAGTTAAAGCTGAACAATGGCGATCGCCCTCTAGGTGCTAATTTTCTAGCGCCATCATTTTTTTTGTACGACTTACCCTGTATCGAGGCATTAAATGCTGTTTGACCTAGTAGAGCCTTTTTCGTTTTGTAACCCATCATGTGGAAGGCATGAATGTGGTGACGTTCCTGCTCTGTTTCAAGATCTAGCTCTTGGCAGAGCGTGTCGTAACCACCAACAGCTCCAAAAACACCAGCTGTCACCTGATTGTAAAGTACAGCATTAGCTTCGGTAGCAGCAGTCTGGTTATACTGAGTGGCCCAATAAAGGTGATTGAGAGCTAACTTTTGTGAGGGGGAAGCTTCTTCGTAAAGTGGGGTGCCGTAAAGCAGTGAAAGCTCAGGCTCACTCCAATAATGATTGCTGTTGCTGCCGTAGTTGAAGTGCTTGTCCAGTTCCTCTATCTTTTCGGTGAAGTCGGACTCAGTATTGCGCCGATAGTTGATTTCTGTCAGTTTGACATGCTTCTTTACCTTGTCCTCTGATAGAGTCGAAAATTGCTCTGTTAGAGTCGGTGCTTTGATGGCATCTACCATGACGTTTTCCTGAGAGCGTAAAAGTACAAAAAAGTCTGAAGTGTGTTTACGAAGCGGTAGCGACGCTCAAGAGCGTCGGCGTTAGTCTAGGATGAAGATATTCAGGCTTAATACCTCGGTTGGTTAAGAAATGGCTCTACCAAAATTTGATGGCTTCCGGTTGGTATTGAGTTTAAATCTCTTTCTCACCGAGGAAGTAGAGGTTTCAGCCTTTATACTTCATACTTCAACCTTTACTTTGAATTCCTCAGCTAAATGCTGAGATAGAGCCTCAATAGTGGGGTAATCGTATAGTAGGGTTGGATCGATTTTTCTCTCCACCCAATCCTCCAGGTCGCCGGTCATACCGACTGCCGCCGAGGAATCTAGACCATAGTGGTCGAAAGGGATCGTGACATTGACTTCATCGGGGTCGATGTCTAAGAGTTGGGCTAGATAGGAGACTATCCACGATTGAATCTCTGCCGCTGTCGGCAGCTCCTTATGTACAACACCTTTAGACTCGACTTTGCTGGTTTCTAAAACTGTAGAGATTGTTTTTAATTCAAGATTCTGGGTTTGCATTGTTTAGACCTTGATGATTGTAATTGGTGTTCTTTTATGACTCTCGGTTGTACTGATAGCTGAAGGACAGCTGCAATAAATGTGGGTGATTTAGCTGATGCTTACACTCCAGAAAAACTATTTGGATTTTCAATACTTTCCGGATTTTTGGGTCAAAGTTTATTAGTCTGATTTCACTCCCAAAACAATGACCAAGCTTATAGAGGTTAGCTTGCTTTCATCCGTTCGACCTTGCATTAGCGCGAAACCCTATTAGGCTAGGGGTTTCTATCTGTACAATCTTCCTTTGAATAAGCTTATAAGATGCCAGATGCAGTTGCAATGAACAATCTTTTGATACGACTAACAATTCTTTCGATCTTCTTTGTGCTGCGCTAGCTATGATGCACACTTCTCCAGGATTTGGGGCGTTGTCTCCTCAAGTTGGTGAAACTGGCGAAAGATATTGAACCGCACACTAGTAGCCCACCTTAGCCGTCACGCACTCTAGGAGAATTTAGGCAGCTTTGCCCCAGGGGGGGATATTGTAGTATTGGTAAGTTTGAGGAAGAGAAGCCAGCAGTATGCCGACTGTAGCCATTGATCAGATCAGTATTGGTCTCAACCGACGGCCCCTAAAGGATGAAAAAGTGGCTGAGTTGATGGAATCAATAAAGGCTAATGGCTTGTTGAACCCGATCACATTAGATCAGAAGCTGAACTTGATTGCAGGACTTCACCGTCTTACAGCCTACAAGCTGCTTGGGTTTGACCAGATTGAGTGCAAGATCGTTACTTATAAAGATGCTGAACAGGCTCGTTTAGCAGAGATTGACGAAAATCTGATTCGCAGTGAGCTAGATGCTCTAGAGCGTGCTGAACTTTGGTTGGAGCGCGATCAAATTCTGAAACGATTGGGGCTAAGGGCAAAGCCAGGGGACAACCAATATAGCCAGAAAGGTAAGGAAATGGTTTCACCACCTCCAAAGACTACTTTGGAGTTAGCCAAAGAAGCTGGATACACTGACCGAACCTTCCAGCAGGGCAAGCAGATTGCTGGAAGTATTGACCCAGAAGTCAAAGAGGTAATCAGAGGTACTGCGATCGCTAAAAGTCCCACGACGCTGCTGAGGGTAGCTAGAGCTGGCAGCAAAGAAGCTCAGAAGGCAAAACAGGCAGAAAAGGCGGCACAGGAAGCTCAGGCTAGACGAGATAACAAAGAGGCTCAACAGCAAGCGAAGCTGGCGGCTGAGGCAAGGGCCGAGCAAAAGAGGTTGCAGTTGGTAGAGCTTAAAAAGGCTACAGCGGAAAAAGAAGCTAAGTTGGCTGTCAAAAAAGTCCAACGTGGGGTTCAACAGCAAAAGGAAGAACAACCAGCAGCTTTGGCGAACCTGCCTAGAATACAAGTCGGCGACGAATGGATTCTGGCGCAGCACCTAATTTATTGTGGCGATACCTCTAGTGATGAATTTATAGGCCGCCTTCCGCGCGATGCGGCTCTAGCGATCGCGACTCCCTCATCAACTTGGAATCATGATTACTTGGCAGACGAGGCTCGTGTTGTTGCTGTGCTGCGCTCAGAAGGTTACATTCATGAATTCTGTACCCGTCACCGGATGCCTTTTAGATTTGAGTTCATGCTTGGCGATATATACGTTGCGATTTTTTCTCACCAATCAATATCCAAGCCTCAGAAGCCAAATGGCATCGAAGGATTAGAGGGAATAGTCGCATACCTGGTGAGCCTATATACGAATTCCAATAATTTTGTTATTGCTCCCTTCCTAGGACAAGATGGAGTCCTAATAACTTGCGAAAAGATGGGGCGTATCTGCTTCTGTGGTGAAGAGAATCCTGAACTGGTCAATCGTGCGATCGCACGGTGGCAGAAATGGACTGGGAAGCGGGCAGAGAAAACAGAACTCGGTTAACCCGAAGTTCACTCAAACCGAAAAATGTAGTCAGTAAAGGGGATTGCGAAACTCCCGGTTTTTCAGTAGGTCTTATTTTGCTAGTTTGACCTTCTGCTTTTTTCGCAAATTTAAGGTAAAAAATAATAAATTTCACTTGATAAAACTGAATTGACCTCTTAATATAGGACGAACTAGTGGAGCTATAATTCCAATTGAATCAAGAAGACTACTCCCTGTTGGGGCAAAAAATTACCTTTGTTCTCACTGTAACTGTGATGTGTTCAACCTTCATTCCAGCAAACTAGCCCCCTGAAGTCAGACGGCAGTGCATGGTAGTGTGTTCGAGTTTCCTAAATAAAAGCCTCCTTGAGCGAATAAGGTGCATGAGTTCAGTCTTTAATTATGAAATACAAAATCATCTGAGCCACGAGAAGCTTAATATGGCATTTATCAAAGTTGGAAACGTTGTTATTAACACCCTTTACATTGCTGTTGTTAAACTAGAAAGCAAGACTCTTTCGGGGGAAAAAAGCGTTTCTCTCCTAGTAGCTATTCCCAAGTCTATGGGACTCGACGAAGAAACAATTTATTCAAATGCGCTTCATTACGAGTGGATGGAGTTTACTGGTAAGGAAGCCAAAGCACTAAAAGACTATTTCAGCAGTTTTAACAATGTGATTGACCTGCTCCCACCTGACCAGGAACCAGCCCTTATAGAGGAGTTAGTCAGTCTTGGAAACCTAACTGACTAAAGTTGAAGAGGCTCTCTTGAATATTTGGGAGCTTCTTCTTAATTTTTGCTAGCATTTTATTTTGATAAAAGCTAATTTCTCATATTTATAAGTCAAATTTGCATTTGATTTATTGATGATTTCGTGTCGAAGTGCTACCTTCTGGCACTAGCCTATGAGCGATAGATAAAAAATGGCGCTGGCGACGTTAAGAGCATCGGCGCTAGGGCGTGTCTGCAAAATCCAAAATCTGGGGTAGGGGGAAAGCGTTGGGGTAGCCAGGAGGGAGCGTCAGCATTCGGGCGACAATTTATGGATGAAACCTAAGATTTTCTGCTCCGTTTGCGAGATCCCTTCCAGGGTTTGCAGACAGACTCTAGCCTAGTGAACTTTGTGCGACTCCTGAACGG